>DATKYN010000275.1:0-3518 GCA_035528435.1 Burkholderiales bacterium | reverse complement strand
GTTTCCTGCGCTACGTCGTCGTGTCGGAAGGATCCTTCCTGTTCCCGGTATGGATCACACTCGGCGGCTTTGGTGCGGCAATCGTATTCGCCGCCACGGTAATATCGGCACCGATGCTGCTCGACAAGGATGTCGACATGGTGACGGCGCTGGTCACCAGCATCCGCGCCGTCGGTGAGAATCCCTTCACGATGGTGGTCTGGGCCAGCATCATCATGATCGCGACCGGCATCGCGGCACTGACACTGATGCTCGGCTTCGTGCTGGTCATACCCTTGATAGGGCACGCAACCTGGCATGCTTACCGTGATGTGGTGGATGCCACCGGCCTTCCGCCACGTGAATAGCGAATTGCTGACCATGCCACGGCACAGATCAATCAGCGCAGCGCGTACCCGCTGGCACCTGCAACTTAAGCAATCCCCATGTTCGGCTTAACGGAAGCAGAGATCGCCCGTTTTGGAATGACCTTCGGCCTGGGTGGCTTCATGCTGTTCATGCTGGTGATCATCTGGGACCTGGCCAGACAGTCCAAGGCGGGCAAGCTCGGCACCTTCGTGCTGTTCTTCGTTCTCGCCTTTGGCATGCTTGGCTTCGTCGCCAAACAGATCATCGCCTGGATACTGGATTTGTAAGGCTGGCGCCAGACTCGCTGTTCAACGCCACACATACTCGCGGGTGCAACCGCGACACACGCGGGATGTCGCGGTCACAGCGTATTAAGTGACCGCGACATAGAAGTGATCCGGTGGTGATCGCCGGGTCAGAGCCGGAGAATCAGGCTCCGGGTTCGCTGGCTTGCTGTCCGGAGTGAAACTCCGTGTACAGATAAACCGGGATATCCAGACCACCAAGCCTCTCTTCAATGACAGGGCGCACCTCATCCCATGACAACCCGCCCACCCCGGTTGCCAGCTTCGGCAGCGCAACGGACGTAATGCCTTCCTTGTCGATAATTTTTGTCAGCTCTTTCAAACTGTCGCGCACGTGCTTGACAGTGGCCTTGTGCGGCCGCGCACCCTGCCCGTAGCCACCTTCCTGTGTGATCAGATTGACGACGCGCACACCCTCCGGTCCGCCCCACATCCACGCCGCACCTGGCGCCGGCCGGCTGTTGTGGCACCAGTGGTGAAAATCCTTGTGCATGGATGGAAATTTCTCATGCAGCGAGAGCGCCAGCCCTTCGCTCATTGGGTCGTTGGCTGCAATGCCATGCGCAATAGCCTGCGCCTGGGTAAGTAAAATATCGCCCGAAACTTCGTGAATCATGATCATCTCCTGGTTAAATCAGTTGGTGCTCAATTGGGTCTCCCGCACCGTATGCCGGTTTTCACGTGGCTCCGGATGGACGGCCAAGTCGACTTTCTCCTGGGCTTGCCATGGATCTACGCATCGCGGAATGTTGCCGCGAAGCTGCCCAGGCGTCCGGGGAAACGCCATCCGCCAAGGCGTGACGCATGCGTTTTTCAATCGAGCTGCGAATATCCAGCCAGTAGTTTACCGCTGAAGACCAGCGTCGGTTTTGCGTGACATCAAGAAATGCACTGGTACTTGTTCGCACACGCAGATTCAAGCACGGGCCGAAAAATCACAGTACCGGATGCTGGAGGCGATGAAACAATCACGCGCGCCTGCCTGGAGCACAGATCACGGCTTGCGAATCAACGCATCTTCCAGGATCGTGCTTTGTAGCCAGGCGCGCCGCGCTCGCACCGGCAAGGCAGTCTTCCAGCAGCGGGTTTACTGCGCTGGTTCCGATGTGCCGTACCTGGCAGAACCGCGACCGAGAGTCTGAATGCTCCGTATCGCCTCCGACAGCGACATATCCAGTTTGCGCACCCGACTTTCATCAAGGTAAACAATCGTCCCTGACCAGGGATTCGGCGCGCCCGGCAGGTACACGACAACCTGCCCGTTCGATGTGCGCTCGATTTCGAAGCTGATCTGGGCACTGTCATCGAAGCGGGCAATGACAGGCGTAAAACTTCCGGCGTCGCTGCTACCAAGGTGCATACTTTGGGTGATTTCCTTGACGAACGCATAGCCGGGTATCGCAGACATTCTTTCGTCAAGAGTGCGATAGGCCTTCTTTGCCGCATCACTCCTCGCCAGCAGGCCAATCAGGAAACAGGACAATACAATCGCCAAAAGGGCGAGGATATTGGCCAGTGCAATCCCGCCCACCGCGTCAATCGGAATCCAGTCGCTCATCGGCTGCGCAACCAGCATCATGATCTGGTAGGCCTTACCCAGTATGGCCACAAGAATCACAACGGGAACGAGAAATACGACTCCACCCAGAACGGTTGTCTTGACAAACTTCATTGCGCCCCCTTGTAGGTTGGCAAACCGGTTAATGTCCAAAACGCCGGAGTGTTTCAGACACGACGGTCAAATGTCTTCACTGCCGGGCATTCTCATCCAGAAGAAATCAAGCACAGCGATTTTCCTGACGCCAGAGTGATCTCATTCAGTTGCGCACCAGATCAGCGCAAAACATTGCACCACCTCGATCGGTGGTGCAGGCTCGCAACGGTGTCAACATCGGAAGTCCCGACGCAAGCGACCATTCAGTCCGACCGCAAGGCGGGCGCAACGGTAAAGACTCCCGTTTCGCCCCGCATCCGACAAGATCAGACCACGGAAACCTTGTCGCCGACCCGAATCTGTCCGCCGGCCGCTGTCATTCCGTAAACACCCACGTTCTGATCGGCTTCACTAACGACGGTGCGAAGAATGGTCTTGTCGAATTTGAGTTCCGATTGGGCACGGGTCGTCGCGCCGCACCGAGGCGTGCCACCGGCGCAGTCGATCGTGACATCACCGATCTTTATTTGCTTGCCAACCCAGTCCTGTTCAACCAGGCCCTCGGCATCGGGGCCAGTCTCGATCACGAAGTTCGGCCGGAAGCGGCGCCGGTCCCAGTCTGCTTGCGAATTCTTTCCTTTCAAATATGCAAGTGTCGCGGTACTGACGACATGGATTGGCGTTACCAGAAAAAACGTTCCGGGAATCGACACGAAATCGATCAGGGGCGGTGGAAGCTGGCTGAAGTCGGGTAACGGCTCTCCCGGCTCACGGTCGAATGTCGCCTTGAGTTCTTCGAGCCAGGTGTGATCATCGAGCTTGTGACGTTTGTAGAAATCGACATCGGATTCGGCGCGCAGTGGCTCAAGCGTAGACGCATGGCCGACCAGTTTCGTTAACCGTTGGTGAACGTCCGCGATTTCGCTGCCGACGACACTGCCGTCGGGGAAAGTGACGTCGACATTGTTCGCGGAACCTGACGCCGGTTCGCCCCGGCAGTGCGCCGTGCAAAGCAGCAATTCCGGGCGGAACTTACAGCTCTGGATTTCCTTTCGCGCCGTATCGCGCAGCGCCCAGATGCGGTCCCCGTTAATTCCCTTGTCGGTGAGTGCGCATGATTCAAGGGATTCCCCCGCCATCCCCTTGACCGGATAACGCCAGATTTCCTTGATCGTTCCGACTTCAGCCATACTCGTTCTCCGTGTGCTTAT
>DATKYN010000274.1:0-18407 GCA_035528435.1 Burkholderiales bacterium | reverse complement strand
CGGCAAGCATGACCGTGCGCACGGTGGTGAAAGGCGTATTCATGAGCAGCACTCCTGGGCGAAGGGTTCAATAGAAATAAAAAAACCATACGAGAGGACGATATGAGTCGCTCGGCCTCCCGGGTTTTTATCCCTCCGTGGAGCCCTGCGTTGAGGCAGGACCGTCAGCTCTCGGACCAGACGGCTTATATCAGCCCGGAACCCTAGCCAACAACGATAGGCCGCGATGTACGCATCGCACCTCTCGGCAAAACACTTCGCAATCGCTGTGCCACTACGTTGATAACTGATCCAAAAGGACTTTCTGAATTGGCCAGAGCCTGGAGAAAGAATTGGCGCCCTGATGTAATGCGCTCGCCGGGTGCGACGCACTGCGCTGGTGCGTTTCCACCTGAATTTTTCACCGGACTTCTCTAACGACACCTTGCCCTGGCGCGCTACCTGAAATCTTGTTTCAAGCGCGTTGGCCAATGCGCAAGCGAACGGTTGTTGATGTCCATCGACTTTTGGTGTTTGCCGTTCAACGCGATGATCCGGTGCATCTTCTGCGGCGAGTTGCTGGCATCCCGGGTTTGGTGTGACCTGGTTTCATGCGCGGCGGGAGGGAGCGGGAGGATGTTGACGCTCAGTCCTCTGACAGGGCATCCATGAACGTCTTGTTCAGTCTGAAATTGATTATCCGCAGGGCGATTGTTTTGTTTGTCTCCTGACGCTCGGCCAATGCCAGCAGATCATTAAAAGAAAGGAAGGTCCGGCCGTCGCCAGCCTGCCATACCAGGAGCTTCTGACAAAAACCATCGAGTCCCAGGGTCGGCGCATCAGCCATTGCCTTGCCTCCCGGGCCGGGTGCGCCGAACAGGATCATGTGAGAAGGTGGTATATCAATGCCTTGCTTTGCGGCATCAGCCTGAAAGTCGACTCTCCCGAAATACATCGTGTCGTTCTGTGCCTCTATTGCCGTACTGACACGCATGAGTGTTTCCGAAAATCCATACGGGCTCTCAATGGTGACGATGCCATCGGGCTGCATCTCGTCACGCGAAAATGAAGTGATGGCTTCCGCCGGCAAGCCTTGCGTTACTTTCGCAAAACCATTTTCATAAGCTTTCCGCAGTGTGCTTGTCTGACCAGGGTCGAGTTGGTAGCGCGAAACGAGATAGTCGAATGAGTTATAGATAACCTTGGCCGGTCCGCCGGCACCTTGCTCAAACGTCAAGACCCGCAACGGGAGATCAAGAGCAACAAGCGGATTCGATTGGATCAGTCTCGCTTCCATTCTGGCATCAGAAAAAATCAGGACTCTTGCCGGCGGCATCGGTGATCCGGCCTCATGGCCGAGACGCGAGTGATCGATGTCCGCTACCTTGCGCAAGGTATTGGACCTGGACAGGTTATCGATCATCGTCTGCGCGATGGCATCGCTATCGACATAGCGTTGCGGGTCTACAGGATCGGCGCTGCCACAGGCAGTGAGAAGAAATGCCACCAGGCAAACGGTAGTCTGGAAGGACAGACGATCGTTCATGGAAATCACCTCAACTTTGCAGTGCAGATTATCGTCGCGGTATCAGGCGTCAGCCTTCAGACGCATACCGCGACTCAGACGAATTCCACATTAAACTGAAAGTATCAGGATGTGGAAGCGTATATCGTAGTCCATAACGCCTGGGATGGGGCCGGCAAGAAGTCTGTTCGGCTCTGACTCTTCGACAAGGGGTATTGGCTTCGAGGCCCATGCAGTCGTTGACGTTGCGACTTGCACAGAGTCCGTTAACCGTTCCAGCGAGCACATTGAATTCACTATGCCGATCTGGACTGCGATCCTTGCCGCAGCGTTTGCCTACGGTTTTTCCCACACGCTGGCTAAGCGTCTGTCCAGCACCCATTCGCCGATGGCCATCCTCTTCTACACAACCGCTAGCCAGCTGCCATTGGCATTGCTGCCCGCCTTGAATGACTGGGCGTGGCCGTTACTGGCAGCATGGCCGTGGGTCGTCGGCGCGGCAATTGTATTCTCGGTAAGTCAGCTCAATCTGCGAGCCGCCTCAGGTCAGGACAAGGCGCGCCGGCAAGTGGGAACGCGTCGGGATTCGTAATGCCTTGAGACCGGGGTCGTGCCCGGGAGTGCCGATTCTTATCCGGATCAACCGGGCGTATCGGTGCTGCGCTGTGAGAGATGTTCTTTCGCCGCCTCTTCGCGTTCCTCGTAGGTCTCGTCGCGCGGATCGAGCTCCATGAGTGCTGAAGTCGATACCGGAGAGACCGCGACGAACTGTTCCTGTTCGTCGACCGGGACCTGTTTCTGTGTCGCCCAGTTATAGGCAGCCATCGTGGCAAGCGTGCCCATGACAAACGCGGCAAAAATAAACAGCCCCGATGGTCCCAGGAGCCAGATTGACATGGCAGCGCCAATCGGCCCGGCAATCGTGCCCACACCAAAACCAAGCAAGAGCGTAGCGTTGGTGCCAACGATCTCTTCGTGTTGCATTTGATCGTGCGCCAGAGCCAGACTCACCGGATACACGCTGGCGGCACAGCCGACGTATAGTGCGGCCAACGTAAACAGCAGCCACAGTGATTTTTCGCCCCATAGGGCTGTTGCCACCGAGGCCGCCAACCCGGCGGCGGCCAAACCCAGAATGACGCGATTGCGCGGCACGTAATCGGACAGCCGCCCGACCGGCAACTGAAACAGCATTGCGCTCATTACCGCCATGCTCATGAAAAGCGACAACTGCTGGGTGTCGAGTCCGGTGCGGGTCGCGTAGATCGGTCCGATCGAGAGGAATGCGCTCATCAGGACACCACTCAGGCTGGCGCCAATAATCGCCAGTGGCGCTTTCGCGGCGACTGTGCGGATGGGTACCTTTGTGGCCTCTGGCAACTGCGGTGCGACCGATTGTGTCAGCGACAATGGCACCAGGGAAAGCGCCACCAATATTGCGGCGACACTGAACAGATGAAATTGGCCCGGATCGCCAAAGCCGATCAGAAGTTGTCCACCCGAGGCGGCGAGGTAGAACAGCACCAGGTAAATACTCAGCAAGGTGCCGCGTGTCTGGGCTGTCGCCACGCCGTTGACCCAGCTTTCTACAATCAGCAACAAACCGGCGATACAGAAGCCAACCACCAGTCGAAGCACCATCCAGAGGTCCGTGTGCACGTATAGCGGGTGCGTGAGGATGGCGGCACAAGCGATTGCCCCAAACACCGCAAATGCGCGGATTTGTCCAACACGCCGAATGATTCGAACGCCGTAAATGCTACCGAGTACAAAGCCGACCGCATGAAACGAGAGGATCAACCCGATGCGCGCGGCAGAATACCCCTCAAGCTCCAGGCGCAGGCCCACCAGGGTGCCGAGCATGGTGCTGCCGCCGGTCAGCAATACGAGGCTGAGAAACAGGGCTGAAACGGACAATACGGTCTGCAGCATAGGAGGCAGAATGATCCAGTGGCGTGTCGGGTTGCGCGCTATACAGCCGAGAATCGCGCCCGCTTCACAAAAGCCGTGGAGGTTACACTTCCCGCACGCCGATTCCAAGATGGTCCGACTGGCGACCGCGGTTTTTTCTGTGCCAATCCAATGTCTTCGCCGCTTGCTTACGGTGCAGATCGTGTGCGCTGGTTGCCCTGGATTGTGCGTTCAACCGTTGGCGTCAGCCCTCGACGTAAGATGACGCACGAACCAGTCCCCCGAAAGGCGCGCGACTTCTTCGAGCGTGCCTTGCTCCTCGAACAGGTGCGATGCGCCCGGAACGATGCGTAATTCACATTCGCAATTTACAAGCCCGGCCTGTGCCGACTTGTTGAGTTCGATGACGTCGGTATCCAGCCCGCCAACGATTAACAGCGTTGGCGCGCGCACCTGTGCCAGATTCTCGTAACCGGTGAGATCCGGGCGTCCGCCGCGCGAGACCACTGCGCCGACACTGCCGGGCATTGCAGCGGCAACGCGCAACGCAGAAGCAGCCCCGGTGCTCGCGCCGAACAGCCCAATCGGGAGTGTATTCGTCACGGCGTTGTTACCGGCAAACTGCACTGCGCACGCCAGGCGTCGTGTCAGAAAATCGATATCGAACCGCATTTCGTAGTCGCGATCTTCTTCCTCTGTGAGCAGGTCCAGCAGCAGCGTGCCCAAACCGGCTGTTTGCAGTTGCGATGCGACATAACGGTTACGTGGCGACAGGCGCCCCGACCCGCTCCCGTGGGAGAAGATCACGACACCGGCGGCTGCGGAAGGAAGGTGCAGCACGCCCTCAAGGGACACAGACCCGGCGGGAATGAAAACCCGGGCCCCGAATTGGTCATCGCTCATACAAAATTCATCGGAACTGGGAGCGGCAAGCGAATATCATCCTGCCAATTAGGGGCATGATCCGGCTTTTCGTGATGGCTCGTTTGAGCAAGATCAAGCCGCGGCAGGTCCGCTGCGCCGAGAATGGGTCAATGTAAAGAGCAATCGCAAACAGGAGACAAGATACGTGGCAATGACTGAAGAGCAACTATCCAGAATCAAGAAAGAACTTGAGCGCGTTTACGTAGCGTTGCTGGAGGACATACGCAACGAGCAGGATGCAAACAGGAATCAGCAAATAGCCGATCTGTTGGGTCGGGTGGCAGTAGACAGTGCCGACGTTTCGGTCGCCGACGCTCTGGCCGACCTGAATGTGGAGTTGATTGACCGGCACATCCAGGGGATTCGTGACGTCGAGGCGGCAAGGCAACGCATCTCGGACGGGAGCTTCGGTGCCTGCGTCGATTGCGAGAACAATGTTGGCTTTGAGCGGTTGCTGGCCTATCCCACCGCAAAGCGGTGTTTGTCCTGCCAGGAAACCCGCGAGAAAATGTTCGCGCACAAGGCTACGCCCAGACTCTGAATCCCGCTGCACCTGGTCGTTACCGGGTTCCGCTCTGCGGCGCGCATCGCATACCGCAGTGCTGGCGCTCCGGCGTTACGGTCGATAGAGATGATAATGACTGCCCGACAGACCGGCATGGCGCTCCCGGCCTTCAGCCTGAAACGACTTGATGACGCGATCAGGGCAGAGAACCGGGCAGCACTCTCTGTCGGCTACACCAACTTCAATCCGATTTTCATGTCACGGCTTAAGGCCGTTGCGTGCGCCAGCGCGCCAGTGCCCCAGTGCCCCAAGCGCCAGGCTGCGCCTGCGCTGATGCCGATATTCGCCAGTAGAAGACACTCAGGGCGGGAAACTTATTCGTGACGGGCTGTGAGCACCTGTGAACGGGAGCAGCAGCCCGGTTTCGGACCGAAGTTTTGCAAGCCGCGGGTGGCTTTTTAGAGCTGTTCGCTGACAGGCGGTATCGTTTTGCTGCTGTGAAATTCTCTGCAGGTATCGCCGTTTGCTATGCTTCTCCCGGACGACTGACGGCTAGCCGGTTGAACCGACCTTACCAACCCTACTTTGAAAGTGATCAGGCCACCCTCGAAAGCGATCACGATTGTGTGCATTGACTGTGTAGTCTTAATGAAGATGCAGTGCAGACGCACCGAGCGCCAGTGCTGAATGCCAACCCGGATCCACGATGAATTCAACCATGCCGACACAGACTGACGCCCGAAACCGTTTTCGAAAGAGTTTCGTACTCCTGATGGTGTTGTCGATCTCGATCGTATTTGCTGCCACGATCAAGGGGTTCCTGGCAGCACTTTTTCTTGCCGCAGTGTTCACCGGCCTCGTCTATCCCTGTTATCGGTGGCTGCTGCACCGCTATCGGGGCCGGGAGACATTGGCCTCGATAACAACGCTGTTGCTGTTGATAGGCGCCGTTGTGGTGCCAATGATCGGCTTCTTCGGCATCGTCGTTTCACAGGCGGTGGAGGTGACCAACATCGTGACTCCGTGGCTGGAGCGCCAGATTGAAGGAGGTGCCAGCGGTAGTGTTGCATTGCCTGACTGGGTGCCGTTTGCAAGCCAGCTCGAACCGTATCGCGCCGATATCACCGCGAAGCTCGCGTCGCTTGTCAGCAAGGCCGGCGGGTTTGTACTGGGCAGTCTTTCGAAAGTGACCCAGATCACAGCCGTTTTCCTGCTTAACCTGTTTGTGATGCTCTACGCGATGTTTTTCTTCCTGATCAGCGGGCCGGCTATCGTGCGCACGATACTGGGATATCTTCCGCTTTCGGGTGCCGACAAGGAAAACATCGTTCACGTCGGGTTGTCCGTAAGCAAGGCGACGATAAAGGGCACGCTGGTCATCGGTATCGTGCAGGGGGCACTCGGAGGCCTGGGTCTGGCAGTTGCCGGCATTCCCGGGGCGGCATTCTGGGGCACGATCATGGTCGTACTGTCGATCATTCCCGGGATCGGCACGGCTCTGGTGTGGGTGCCGGCGGTGATCTATCTGATGCTTGGCGGGGAGACCACCGCGGCCATCGGCCTCGCGGTCTGGAGCGCGGCGATTGTCGGCACGGTAGACAATGTCCTGCGCCCGCGTCTGGTCGGGAAAGATACCAGCATGCCCGATCTGTTGATTCTGGTCAGCACGCTTGGTGGACTGGGTTTGTTCGGCGTGCTTGGCCTGGTCGTTGGCCCGGTTATCGCGGCTCTTTTCCTAACGGCATGGACAATCTACGGTCAGGTGTTTGAGGAAGTGTTATCGGAGCCGGCAGACTCCGCCGGCAGTGAACGCAATGAGTGAGTTGAGCGGACGAAACTGGAAGCCGTTTCGTTTTGAGGGCATTATTGCCCGCGCCGCTTTTGTCGCGACCCGCCACCGATCGAATTCATGACCGCGCACCCCTGAATCCAGGCCATGACGCCGGAAATCGTTTCTACTCTTATCGTCGTTGTTGGCGCCTTGTTGGTCAATTTCTCGATCTCTGCGGTTTTGCGCACACGGACCCGTTTATCGAGAGAGACCAAATTGCGCGCCTCGGTGTTCTGGCGCAATTCTCTGCTGCTGGTCACCTTCGTCCTGTTGATACTCGTCTGGCGTGCGGAGATCCGCACTGCAGCGCTGTCGCTCGCGGCCTTGTCGGTTGCGTTGGTTCTTGCCGGCAAGGAATTGCTTGCGTCGATTCTGGGTTACATCTATCGCACGACGAGCCGCAGTTTTGACTTCGGTAACGTGATCGAGATCAACGGAGTCAGAGGCGAGGTGATCGACCAGACCCTGCTCAGTACAACCGTTCTTGAAATCAATGAAGATCACCTGTTCACCGGAAAGGTCGCGCAGTTTCCGAACAGCTTCTATGTGACTCATCCGTTGAAGAACCATTCGCGGCTTGGAAGGTATCAACTCGCACTCATGGCGGTACCTGTGACTGTGACTACTGCCGATGATCTTGATCGAGAGAGATCCCGGCTGCTACAGGCAGCTCTGGCTGTTTGTTCGGATTACATCGCGCCGGCGCAAAAGGCGCTGCATTCGCTCGAGGGCGAACAGTTCGTCGTGATGCCTTCGGCTGAACCGAGGGTGACCGTCAAGCTGGGGGAGGCGGGTAAAGCCGTTTTGACCTTGCGTTTTCCCTGCCTCGCCGAACAACGTACCCGCATCGAGCAGGAAATTTTGAATCGATATCTCGCTCAACACGACGCTAACGAAGCGATTCAACAAGAGTGATCTCGCCGGCGCCATGCTTCGGGTGCTTCATATGGCAAGCCAGGCGACATGTAGTTGCCGCGGCCATGGGGAGAGTGTCGATGAGCTTTGTATTTTTGACAGCTTCACTGGTCGGGTTCTTGCTTTTTCGGTGCGCAGCCATAACGCGACATTGCAGACTGTGGCTGGAGACGGTGACGCTGGGTATGTCCGGATTTTGCTATCCGGTGCGGCGACATCGCGAGGGAACCGGCGAACAGGTAGAACGTGTGATGCACGATCGCACAACAGCAGTATCCCGCAGCACGGTATGCTCTGCGCCGCAACGGTTTCTGCAAAGCCTGTATCACTGAGCTGTCAACACGCGTTCCCGCAACACTTTCTCCCCGGGCAAGTACATGATTCGCCGCATACTCAAATCGATTGTCAGAACAGTGTCTTCGTGGTTTCGGCGCTCCGCGCGCGAACCGGAAGGCAAGCTGTTCAAAGGGAGTCATTCCGCGTTCGGGCGCAGTTTCTCGCTGATACAGTTGACCGCCGGACGGCGACCTTATCTGTTGTATTTGCCGAAGAACTTCAGCGCCACGAAACGAATGTCGATGGTCGTGATGCTGCATGGCTGCCGTCAGGACGCTGACACGTTTGCTGCCGTGACGCGGATGAACGGCGTTGCCGACCGTGACAATTTTGTTGTGCTATATCCGGAGCAGCGCAGGCTGGCGAATTCGTTCCGGTGCTGGAACTGGTTTTCGCGCTCGGCGCAAACAGGCGCAGGGGAGGCGGCGATTCTCGCTGACATGATCCGGATGCTTGCAGACGAGTACGGCGTCGATGGCAGGCGCATCTACGTTGCAGGGTTGTCGGCCGGTGCGGCGATGGCGAACAACCTTGCCGTTTGCCATGCTGATCTGTTTGCGGCGTGTGCGCTGCATTCTGGTCTGGTCTTTGGTGCAGCAACGTCATCACATGGGGCGATCAAGGCGATGCGCGAGGGTGCGCCACACGACGCGCACGATATCGGCAAGCGCGCTTTCGTTCAGTCACGGGGCAAGACCACAGAAATGCCGGCGCTGGTGATTCAGGGTGATACGGATGAGGTGGTCAATCGGGTCAACGCGGAACAGGTTGTTGCGCAGTTCGCAGTACTGAATGCGCTGCTTGCCGATGATGCGGAGCTGGAAACCGGAGCGCCGCGAGAAAAACGCAGCATCATTCGCAACAATACAATCTATCCGTACGAGATCACTGATATCCAGCGAGACGGACACGTGCTGATTCGGAAGATACTGGTGTCAGGGCTGGGTCATGCATGGAGCGGCGGGCCTGACGACTATCAGTACAGTGATCCGCGCGGCCCGAACGCCAGCGAGTTGATCTGCGATTTCTTTGCCGAGCATGGCTTGCGTGACACCGCGACGACAGGCGGCATGTAGTGCAGAACGGGAAAATCCTCACCACGAAGACACCAAGGCACGAAGGATCACAAAGACGTTGTAGTCCTTGGTGTTACTTGGTGTTACCTGGTGTTACCTGGTGTTACCTGGTGTTCTTGGTGCCTTCCTGGTAGAAGCTCTTCAGGCTTCAAGGTGCCGGATTGGGGTAACGGCCCTGAAGTCCGCCAATTGCGTTCAGCGTCTCTTCATCCAGTACCAGTTGGCCAGCCGCAATGTCTTCTGCCAGTTGTTTCATGCTGGTGGCGCCGATAATCGATGAGCCGACATGCCATCTGCTGGCGACATAGCCCAGCGCCAGTTGCACCATGGTTAGTCCGCGTGCTTTGGCCAGTGCAGCATAAGCATCGATGGCTTCCGGAACGATGGGTTTTCTGAAACGCGCGCCCAGGTTATCAAACAGGGTAAAGCGTGCACCTTCTGGTAGCGCGCCGCCGACGTATTTGCCGGATAGGAGGCCAGCGGCCAGTGGGCTGTAGGCGAGCAGCGACATGTTCTGGCGGAACAGCACTTCGGCGAGATCATTGTCGACATTGCGCGAGAGCAGACTGTAACTGTTCTGAATCGTGACTGGCCCCGGCACGCCAAGTTCCTTTGCGACACGGTGGAACTCGCACACCCCCCAGGCGGTTTCGTTAGACAGGCCATAGTGGCGGATCTTTCCCGCCTTGATCATGGCCGCCATGCCTTCGACCTGCTCGCGTATCAACGGGCCGCTTTTTTCTTTTTCGGGGTCGAACTCGACGCCGCCGAACATCGGCACGTTGCGCTGCGGCCAGTGAATCTGATAGATGTCGATGTAATCGGTTTGCAGGCGTTCGAGACTGGTATCGACGGCCTCCGCAATCACATCGCGCGTCAGATCGGTGCGTCCGCCGCGAATCCAGTCGCGCCGCCCGGGGCCGGCGACTTTGGTGGCGATGAATAAATTGTCGCGCTGCTGCTTGCTGAGCCAACTGCCGAGAAACTTTTCCGTGCGTCCCTGCGTTTTGGCATTAGGCGGCACCGGATACATTTCCGCCGTGTCGATGAAGTTGATCCCCTGAGCAATGGCGAAATCCAGTTGCTCGTGGGCCTCGGCCTCGCTGTTCTGCTGCCCCCAGGTCATCGTGCCGAGGCAGACTCTGGAAACATTCATGTCGGTACCGGGCAGGACTTGATATTGCATTTGGACTCCAGATTGTGAGTGTCAAGGTCTTGCTGAAAAAGGCATTTCGGAAAGTGCCGCTGCAGGCTGTCGCCAGCCCGCGCCTCACCAGCTATTGCGAAGCTCCCGCAGCTTCAGGAATACCGCTTTCGGATCGGGTTGCTCGGGCAGATCGGGGAACGCTTCGCGCAACCGGGCGATGATCACCGGGTTGTGCAGCCGAAAGAAGCTGTTAACTTTCTTTTCCATGCCCAGCGTTGAAACAAGCGCGCTGTTCGGATCCTGATCACCGATCTGCTTGAGCAAGGTTTCAGCCTCCGTGTTTCCCGGCTCGCGGTCGAGTGTGAAGCGCAGATTGTTCTCGATGTAGTCATGGCCGGGATAGACCAGCGTGTTCTCGGGCAGCTTGGCTAGCTGACTGGCGAACGTCTGATACAACTCGTTGGGGTGCCCGCCGTTATGACAGTTGCCGGCACCGGCGTTAAACAGCGTGTCGCCGCAGAACAAGGCCGGCGTGTCCGTATGCGACAGCAAACAGACATGACTCATGGTGTGACCGGGCGTATCGAGTGACTCCAGTTCCACGGTCTTGCCGACCTTGATGATGTCCCCGGCACCAAGGCCGCGATCCATTCCCGGAATACTTGAACCCGCATTCTTGTGTGCCAATAGTTTCGCGCGTGTCGCCGAAATCATGGCGCGATTGCCGCCGGTGTGATCGCCGTGCTCATGCGTATTGAGAATCTGCGTAATAGTCCAGCCGTTTTGTTTCGCTGCCGCCAGGCATTTCTTCGCATCCAGTGGATCGACCGCCATTGCTTCGCCGGTTTCGGGGCAGACGATCAGGTAGTTGAAATTGCGGTAGGCGTTAGCGGTCCAGATTTGCTCAACGATCACGATAATGTCTCCGTTTCTGTGCTCAAGGTCGCGCCTGCTTCGGGATTGGATACGGTGAGTGCAATCGCATTGCCGATGCTAACGGAGCTTGCGAACCACACTTAAGCAATGCGCTTTTTCAGTTCGGGTGGATTGGCGGACTTCTCGCGAAATTCCTCTATCGAGTCTGCGAATTTGACGCCAGCGCGCTTGATTGCACCATCATCGACTTTCTCGAGCGGTGTGTAGAACGGATGATGGTGCTCGACGTAAGGGTTATTGCGTGCGGCGTTGTAGCAGTGGATAACCGTCCAGCGACGGTTCGCGGACCGGTTCTCGTCCGAGCGGTGCAGCACATTGCAGTGAAAGAACAAACCATCGCCGGGTTCCATCTCGGCGTATTCCACTTCCATGCGTTTGAGCATCTCCTCGACCCGCACCGGGTCGGCGCCGACCTGGTCTCCGGTGAGCACGCCATGCTCGATGCGGCCGCAGTGATGCGATCCTTTTACAACCTGCAGGCAACCGTTATCGCGGTTTGAGCGGTCGAGCGCCACCATCAGGCTGGCCATGTAAGGAAAGACAATACCGTTGTGATACCAGTAGCCGTAGTCCTGATGCCATTCCCAGGCACCGCCTTCGCGCGGCTCCTTCGCCGTCAGTTTGGAGTGATAGTGGTACACCTCGCCACCCAGCAGGTCCTCCATCGTATCGACCACGCGGTGGCTGCGTGCGGCCAGGCCGTAGACACTGTCGCCCGGATGATTCCAGGTGGCCATGCGCGTGTTCTTTCCTGAGGCATCCTTACGGTCGTAGAGGCGGCTGCGTAGAGCTTCGTCGCCTTCAATGGCGGCGCGCAGGATGGCGATCTCTTCGTCATCGAAGAGCTTGCGAACCATGACGTAGCCGTCGCGATCAAAGGCGGCGCGCTGCTCGGCGGTGAGTATTGAGCCTGGCATGTTGATTTCCCTGATTACGTGTAGATAACGCCTTATTATCGCTCTACCTGCTGTCCGAAACCATGCCTTGAACCATATCGATTGCCTTTGTCGAACCGGTTTCGGAACAAGCCGGTGCCGAATCAGGGCGGCCCCGGTCTGACATATCAGAGGCTAGAAGAGGCCGAGCGTAAGCTGATCGCGCTTATCGTTTGGCTGCGCCTGATCGGTTGGCCCGAGGGTGTCAAGTGCGCACAGGTTCTCCGCCCGCACGCCCAGCAGTCGCAGTTTCTGGTCCAGCGGCGCTTTCTTGAGCGCCCGTCCGGCCCAATGCCGAATCGTCGCTGCATCTCGTATCCAGGTGTCGGCTGTCAGTACCCGGGTCACGATCCTGAAGTCGTCAAAGCGCAGCTTTACGCCAATGGTTTTCGCGGCATAACCCTTGCGCTGCAGATCATTCGCAAGTTGTTCGCACAGCTGGGTGAATAACTTGCCGAGTTCGTCCCGGTCACGTCGCGGGTGCAGGTCCCGCTCGAACGTGGTTTCGCGGCTGATTGATTTCGGCCGGCTGAATGTCACGATCTCTCGATCATCCTGGCCCTGCGCGACCCGGAGTAACCAGGAGCCGAAGTTGGGGCCAAAGTGTTGTTTCAACCATATCTCGTCGCAGGCCGCCAGATCGCCGACCGTGTTTACACCCAGTGCTGTGAGTTTCTCGCTGGCCTTGGGGCCAATGCCGTTGATCTTATTGGCCGAAAGCGGCCAGATGCGACCAGGAATGTCTGCCATGGTGATGATGGTCAAGCCGTTGGGCTTGTCCAGTTCAGAACACAGCTTTGACAACAGCTTGTTGGGGCTGACCCCGATCGAGCAGGTCAGTCCGGTGGCCTTGTGCACGCGCGACTTTATACGTAGCGCGACATCGCGAATACCGGCTTGGGGGTCGGTTTCCGAAGCGTCATGCACACCGTCGACCTCGCTGAGGTCAATATAGATTTCGTCAATGCCGCGATCTTCGATCAGTGGTGCAATCTCGCGGACCGCCGCCTTGAACAGTCGCGAAACCTTTCGGTACTCGTCAAAATTGGCCGGCAGCAATACGGCGTCGGGTGCCAGTGCCGCAGCTTTCATCAGGCCCATCCCCGAGTGGACGCCGAGTGCGCGCGCTTCGTAAGTGGCCGTGGTGATCACGCCTCGGCCGGCATAATCACGGAGCGCAGCAAACTTGCGCGATCCGTCCGACAGCTGCTCTGGCGCGTGGGCGCGCCGGCCGCCGACCACCAGAGGTCTCCCGCGCAGTTCCGGATAGCGCAGCAATTCTACGGATGCATAGAACGCATCCATGTCGAGGTGCGCGATCCAGCGCTGTGCGCGTTTTGAGGCAGTCGTTTCCATTAATCCGTGAGTGTACGCAATGATGCGCCGATCGGAATGCGATTGGGTGCGCTGAGGGGACTCGACGGGATATCGATAACGCGACGGGCACCCAGGTCGTTCGCCGATTGTGCCTCCAATCAATTCAAGTATCGCCACAATACGGCGCGGTATGCCATTAGAATGAAACCGGTTGCCGCATGCGAAGGGTGACTTGCAAGGAGAATCCGGAGAAGCCTTTTTTATCCAACAAGCGCTAATCAGACGGGGGAGCTACGGTATGTCAGACAATACACAGAATGTGCGCGGGGAATTTCTCGGCGCGGTCAAGAAAAACAGCGGTCTGACCATTGCAATGGGTTTGATGGTCTTGTTGATGGGCATTCTTGCCATTGGGTCGCCTTTCCTGGCCGGGCTTTCGGTGGTCCTGATGGCGGGGATTGTTCTCATTGTCGGCGGCGTCGGTCAGCTGATATTCGCGCTCAAGGCGCGCGCTGGCCTGTTCAGCATTCTCATCGCAGTGTTGACCTTCGTCATCGGCGGATACATGCTCGCCAATCCCGGTGCGGCACTTGGGTCTTTGACCTTGTTCCTGGCCGCGTACTTCGTTATTTCCGGTATTTTCGAAGCGCTTGTTGCTTTCCAGGCGAGGCCGGTCAGTGGTTGGGGCTGGTCGCTTTTCAGCGGAATCATTTCGGTCATTCTTGGCGCCATGATCTGGAACCAGTTTCCGGTTTCCGGTGCTTGGGCAATCGGAATACTGTTAGGTGTGAGGCTGGTTCTGGGTGGTTGGACACTGATCATGTTCGGATCAGTCGCACGCGGTGCCGCAAACGAACTCGCCAAAACCTGATCGGCGCGATCACCGAAACATCCGCGCGGCTGACGAGACACTTCCCCTCTGGAGCGGACAACCCGGACGAATTGCCGAACCGTCCGGTACGGATCTGGAGCCGCACACGGCCTTTATACCGTTGCGGGTTTTACACAAGTCGCCATCGATGCCACTGTTTGCGCCGGCCTGGTCTCGCAACAGGGTTTGTTTGGAGCGTAGGCCCTTTTCGTCTGTTTTTGCGATCCGTCAATGTGCTTTCGAGCATGCACGCGTTCAATGGGCAGCAGGGCAGGCGGCTTCTTTGTCGGCCTTCTGCCACGGATTAAGTATGTTATGTCACAAGAGAATCAGGCCATGAAACATCGGAGAACAAAACTGATTGCTTTTATCGTTGCCCTGTTCTACGTGGGTGGAATTGCGGCGGCGATGCACGCCGTCATGACGGTACGCACCGCACAAGGCGCGGTCGCCTGGTCGGTCTCCCTTGTTTCTTTCCCGTTCGTTGCATTGCCAGCCTATCTTGTGCTCGGGCGGAGCAAGTTCGACGGTATGGCCGACGCTTACGAGCAGAGTAAAGACGAAATCGATGCGCTTACAAGCGAATTTCGTCAGAACATGAAGCCGTGGGCGGTGCCAGCGGAAGACGATCCGTCCGTATACCAGTCGGTGCGCCGGCTCGCGAGAATGGAGATGACCCATAGCAATGCTGCACAATTATTGATCAACGGCGACGCGACGTTCAGCAGCATTCTGGATGGCGTTGCCAAAGCCAAGGATTACGTACTGTTTCAGTTCTACATGTTTCACGACGACAAGCTGGGGCGGCAGGTACAGGAAGCACTCATCGAAAGAGCCAAGGCCGGGGTGCGCGTCTACGTGCTGTATGACGAAGTTGGCAGCGGTGGACTGCCTGACATCTATGTCGAAAAACTTCGTGCCGCCGGTGTCCAGGTGTCATCATTCAAACCCAGTCAGGGTTCTCGCAATCGCTTCCAGCTCAACTTTCGTAATCACCGGAAAATGGTCGTTGTCGACGGCGTCACGGCGTGGGTTGGAGGTCACAATGTCGGCGACGAATACATGGGCCGTGATCCGGAATTCAGCCCGTGGCGCGACACCCACGTGCGTCTCGACGGACCGGTAGCGATTCAAATGCAGGCAGTGATCGTAAGCGACTGGTATTGGGCCACCCGAGAGCTGCCCGAGCTGAACTGGCAGCCGCAGGCCGCCGAGGGTGCCGCTGTCAACGCCATGATCGTGCCTTTCTCACCGTCTTCAAAACTGGAAACCGCAGGTCTGTTCTTTGTAACCGCATTGAATGCGGCGAAGCACCGTATCTGGCTGTCTGCACCGTACTTCGTGCCTGACGAAGCGATACTCAAGGCGCTGGAACTGGCGGCATTGCGCGGCGTCGATGTGCGCGTCATTACCACCGGCAAACCGGACAGTTGGCCGGTTTATCTCGCTGCCTTCCGCTACATTGATCACTTGCTTGACCTCGGCATCAAGTTCTATTCCTATGAGCCGGGTTTCCTGCATGAGAAAGTCATGCTGATTGACGATCATCTCTCTACGGTTGGCACCCCCAACTTCGACAACCGCTCCTTCCGGCTCAATTTCGAAGTGACGGCCCTCATCGCCGACAAGGCCTTTGCCGGTGAAATGGAAAAAATGTTCGAACAGGACTTCGCGCACGCGGCCATCATCGATCCGGCCGATCTCGACGACAAACCGTTCTGGTGGCGTCTGGCGGTCAACGCTTCCCGGCTGGCTGCGCCAGTTTTGTAACTATCAATCCCGGGCGACCGGTCCTCGTGTTGGCGATCAGGGTGTGCTGCGGATGACTCAGTCGCGGGATGGTGTCATTCAATCTGCCCCATTGCCGATGCGAAAATGGACTGGCGTGAGAACTCTTCATCTCCGGAATGAGGTTGCGTACTGTCATGCCGCGATTATTATTGCGGCGATCGCTTCAGGCCTCGGCAAATCAGACTGGCCCCGTGTTGCCAGCATGGCGATGGCCGGACACCTGCGCCGACCATTGGCGAAAGTTGGCGTAACATAGGCCGCTATGCGATTATCAGTTGTTTCCGGCCTCATGCGCGTGCTGTTACGCTTACTCGGCTACGGGCTGATCGGCGGCTTCATCGTCATAGTCATCGTATATGTCCGTTTCCTCGAGAGCCGTCCCGACTTGTCGGTTTGGCATCGCGCGGATCTTGACGCCGAATTCACCGCCGACTCCGATGTTTCGGACTTCACTCAGTATCTCGAGTTGGAAGACCGCCTGTTTGCGCAACTTGACGAACGCGTCTACGCAAAGGTCGCGCAGGGGCCACAGAACGCGATCAATCGCTATAGCCGCGGCAGCTTGTCCGACCCGAAGCGCTGGCCGATTAACTGGAATCGCAGTTTCGTTTTGCGCAGCGATGAGCCGACAGCAGGCGTGTTGCTCTTGCACGGTCTGTCTGATTCGCCTTACAGCCTGCGTGCTCTCGGGGAAGCATTCCAAAAAGAAGGTGCCTGGGCGCTAGGACTGAGAATACCCGGGCATGGCACTGCGCCTTCAGGCCTCGTTGAAGCGCGATGGCAGGATATGGTCGCGGCCGTTCGGCTGGCGGCGCGGCACGTTCAGGATGCGATCGGTGACAAGCCGTTGTTCATCGTTGGCTACTCCAACGGTGGCGCGCTTGCGATCGAGTACGCGCTTTCGGCGCTCGATGATGCGGCGCTGCCGCGGCCGTCCGGAATCGTTCTGCTGTCACCGGAGATCGGCGTGAGCGGGATCGCCGCACTGGCAGTCTGGCAGGCACGGCTCGGTCATCTGCTGGGACTGGAAAAAATGGCCTGGAATTCGGTGCTTCCGGAATATGACCCTTACAAGTACGGCTCTTTCGCTGTCAACGCGGGAGACCTTGCACACCGCATCACAACGCACATTCAAGACCGGTTGGGTGCGCTCCAGGGCACGGGAAAACTCGAGAAGATGCCGCCGATTCTCGCTTTTCAATCGAGCGTCGATGCCACCGTGTCGCCGGGCGCGCTGGTTGCGAATCTGTTCGCGCGCCTGCCGCCGGCCAATCACGAACTGGTACTGTTCGATATCAACCGCACGCTCGAAGGCGAAGCGTTGTTCAAGACCGATCCGCGGACCGTCTTTGTTCCGTTGGCGCAAAAGATTGATCGAGGTTTTGATCTGACCGTGGTGACCAACGAAAGCAGCAACACCAACCGTGTCGTCGCCACGCGGCGGGCAGGCGGCAAGCTGGAATCATCTGCCTCAAGTTATTTGGGTGAATGGCCAGCGGGCATCTACTCGCTTTCCCATGTAGCACTCCCATTCTCTCCCGAAGACCCCGTGTACGGAGGCCCGTCTGCCGGCCAGAGCCCCGGAATACAGCTCGGAAACCTGGCGCTCAGGGGTGAGCACGGCGTTTTGCACGTCTCGGGGGCTGATCTGTTGCGCTTGCGATGGAACCCGTTTTTTGATTTCGTGCGCTCACGGTCACTTGAGTTCATGCGGTTAGACGAGTCGTAGCGGGGGTATCGCATCCGCCGTTGGATTCACGGCGCACGTCAAAGGCTGTACATGTCGCGGCTGATATCGGCGTATTCGAAAGTTGTGCCCCTAAGGCGCACTGCATAGCGATAGAGTATTCTTCGTCTCATGTCCGACAGGAATGTCGAAAGCTACGGCGTCTTAATGAAGACGAAGCTGCACCCGCCGACTGTGCCAGCAGATCTGGTGCCGCGGGAGCGTCTTCTCAATCTGCTCGAAGCCGGGCGTGGTTGTCCGCTGACATTGGTCTCGGCACCCGCGGGCTATGGCAAGAGCGCACTGATTGCCTGGTGGATCGAGCACTGCGACTGGCTGTCCGCCTGGCTGTCGCTAAATGAAGATGACAGTGACCTGCGCCAGTTTCTGATCTATTTTGCGGCGGCCGTGCGGAATGTGTTTCCGGATGCATGCGAGCAAACGCAGCGTCTCGCCGGCGCAACGCAGCTGCCGCCGCTTCGCGAAATCGCGTTGATCCTGACCAACGACCTGGATGCGCTCGATCAGCCCCTGTTTCTGGTGCTGGATGATTACCACAGCATCGGTGCCGATTCGCCGGTCAACGATTTGCTGCAACGGATTCTCGAGCGTCCGCCCATACCACTGCACCTGGTGATCGTCACGCGGCGCGATCCGTCACTCGCATTGGCCGGTTTGCGTG
>DATKYN010000273.1:0-3609 GCA_035528435.1 Burkholderiales bacterium | reverse complement strand
TACGCTGCTTGACGAGGGCGGAGTTGGCGAAACTTGGCGCGAAATCGGTGAATACGTTGCTGTGCATGGAGGGCAGCATTGCGGGATTTTCCTTTCGCAAATTCGCCATCACCTACAAAGCAAGTTGCACGCAATAAAAAGCTATCGTCGATTGGCGTTCTGGCGTCACTGTCGCCGCGCTCGCGGTGACGACTGGTTCGGATCCGGTCTGACCGAACTTGTTCCGGGGCGGCGATTCAAAGGCGGTTACGGAGCCAATCTACGCGAATCCCTGTCTCGGTCCACAAAAATTGACCCTTTGCCACTATATCTCCGTTTAGAAGATCGCAACTCGATGGCGCATTCTGTAGAAGCGCGCGTGCCATTCATGGATTATCGGCTTGCGTCGTTCTCATACGGTCTTCCGGCAAACTGGAATATGCGTGGCCCCTGGAACAAATTCATGTTGCGAGAGGCGATGCGAAACCGTATCCCGGAATCAGTTCGTACGCGTCCCACCAAGTTCGGATTTCCAGTGCCGGTATCGAAATGGCTCTCTGGACCCCTGTATGACGCATTCAGGGAGCAAGTTACGAGCCGCAGAGCGCGAGAACGAGGGATCTATAACATGGATAACATCTTGCGCGATCTTGAGCGACACCGCCGCGGTGAGCACAACATAGACGCAAAGCTGTTTCGTGTCGTGCAGTTAGAGAAATGGTTAGATCTACAAGAACCCAGTGCTGGTTTGCGCGGAGTCGCAACTCGCTAACTGGCGCGGAGAGGCTTGCGTGCCTCCTTTCCGGCAGATGTCTTTTCAGGCTGGAGCACATTACCCGGCGGGTCTGATTGGAAGTACTTCGCCGCCGGGAGGAGCACAAGTAGAGTGACGCGTTTCAATCGGTAGTCGCGGTATACTCTTGCCGTCGAGGGAGGTGCTGTGATGGAGTTAGCCCGAAGCTTGGTCAAGCGCATAGGGTGCGCTGAAAGCGCTGGGTAGACAACTAGGCTCAAGTGCTTCGCCGCCGGTTCCGGGGCGGATCTGTAAAGCGCTTTGGTTAATGTGCTGACTAGAAGTGAGGGAGCCGATTTAGCGTTTGCCCAATTGGAGCGGCGCGAGCTGCTTTCCAGTAGGTCGCGAGTTCGATTCCCGCCAACAGCACCAATTCTTTGCCAGCACCTGCGATTGCGTCACGGCGCATGATCGCGCGGGTGCTTTTGTCGTTTGGGGCTGGAGGAGGGCAGGTCGTGTTCAGGAGGATATCAATTGCAGTGACTGCATCGGCAATGTTGCTGGCCTTGCCGCCGCTTTCGCGTGCCGAGGTGAACGGCGAGGAACTGCTGGAGATGATGCAAAGCGACACCGGTCGGGAAGTGGCACAGGTTTTCATCGACGACGTCTGGCAGAAATGGAATGACGGATTGTTTTGCATTCCGGAAGGGAATCCGCAGCAACTGAGTTTTGATGCGGTGAAAGCCTATCTGGAGGCCAACCCGGAGCAATTGTTTCGCCCGCGCCGATACCTTATCGTTCAGGGGTTACTTGGCGCGTTTCCGTGTGATCGCAGCTAGGATACGGCCTCTGAGGTAATGCTTGCCGGGCGCTATTCTGGACATTGTTGCTGCGCTGCCGCATCGACAAACGCGTTTTTTCGGTAGAGTATTCGTCTTTCATCCGACGCCGGCATGTTCGGCGCGGCGGGGCAGGCTTACCTCCCTTGGTCTGCCCCGTTTTTTCTTCTGGCGTCTTTTGGCCAAAAGCGCCCTCATCGATAGATCAGCACCGCAGTCTTGGTGTGGGTCAAAACCTTGGTTGTCTCGCTCCCGAGCAGCAATGCAGACAGGCCCTTGCGGCCGTGCGAGGCCATGAATATCAGGTCGCAGTCTGTTGTGTTGGCCGCCTCGATGATGCCTTCCCAGGGATGGTCGTTGGCGAGGCACAGTGTTTCCGCTGGCACGCCCGCTTCTTCAGCAAGCCCGGCAATTTCCCCTGTGAGCCGCTCGCCCCGTGCGCGAGCCTCTTTTTCGAACTGTTCAACCATCAGGTCGCTGGGCCCCGACTCCGTGTACAACATATACGAAGTCGCCGGAATCGCATGGAAAGCGACGATATGAGCTCCGGTTTCGCGTGCAAACTCAATGCCTTTTTCTGCTGCTTTGAGACAAAGCTCCGAGCCGTCGGTCGGAATCAGAATGCGGCTATACATGGCTTCCCCCTTGTGTCGTCAGTTAGTTATGGACCATCATGCGCATGATTTCGTATCAGTCAACTCCCGGGCCGAAAGGGGAGCATCGAAAGCATGAAGATTACCGGTATTCGAACACATATTCTGAAAAGCCCGCTTACCCAACCGTTTGCATTTTCGCAGGGCTGGGTTCCAACACGCTCCGCAACGCTGGTCGAAGTCACAACTGACAGCGGCCCGGTCGGTTGGGGTGAGGCGTTTGCGCAAGGCATGGAGGCACCGGAGATTTCGGCTGCCGCGATCGAGCATGCGCTGACGCCTCTGCTGCTTGGCGCAGACCCTCTGGATATCGAAGTGATCTGGCACCGCATGTACCACGGCACGCGCGACTATGGCCGCAAGGGCTCGGTGATTGCTGCGATTAGCGCCATTGATATCGCGCTATGGGATATCAGTGGAAAACATTACGGCGTGCCCGTTAGCCGGTTACTGGGCGGCGCGTTTCGCACCACAGTGCAACCTTATGCCACCGGTTTTTACCGCATCGAAGGTCAGGGCGAAGCGCAGCGCCTCGCTGATGAGGCCCTGCAGCACTATGACGCTGGTTTCAGGGCGATGAAGATCAAGTTGGGATTCGGCGTTGATGATGACATTGCCGTGATGCACGCGATCGGCCGCGCGGTGGATGGCAAGGGCGTGACCCTGATGGTTGATAGCAACCATGCGTATGGTCGTGCCGAAGCGCTGCGCCTGGGTTACGTGCTCGATGAATACGATCTGCGCTGGTATGAAGAGCCGGTCGTGCCCGAAGATATTGACGGTTATGTGGAACTGCGCAGCAAGCTGCGTACACCGATTGCAGGTGGCGAGAACGAACACACGCTGTATGGATTCGGCGAGTTGCTGAGGCGGCGCGCCGTTGACATCGCGCAGCCCGACATCGGTTCCTGCGGTGGGGTCAGCGCGCTACGCCATATTGCTGTGCTGGGTCAGTCGCAAGGAATCGAGATCAATCCGCACGTGTGGGGGTCGGCCGTGGCACAGGCGGCGTCGCTGCAGGTCATGGCTTCCTTGCCAGTCACCCATCATTCGCTGTTTGCCCGCGAACCGATTCTCGAGTACGACCGTTCGTCGCATCCGTTCCGTCGCGAACTGGTAACGGAACCCATCTCGTTGGTAGACGGCGTGGTCACTATTCCTGACGGACCGGGGTTGGGGATCGAACTGGTGCCGGAGACGCTTGAACGCTACCGGATAAACTGAAGCCGGGCTGACAGCGGGCGGGGATCGCATGCAGGCGATCGCCAAATTCAATAACGGCCATGTCCAATTATTACCGCGTCGAACAATCAGGGCTTATGGCAGACCGATCGTACGAGCGAGTTTCCAGAGTTCATCTGCGCCGTCTGGCGCGTATTGCCGACGAGGAGCGGGAAGATTTTTT
>DATKYN010000272.1:0-3760 GCA_035528435.1 Burkholderiales bacterium | reverse complement strand
ATCCACTGGACGGAACGACCAATTTTCTCCACGGTTTTCCGGTCTACGCAGTATCGATCGCGCTTGCGCACAAGGGCCAGATACAGCACGCCGTCGTCTACGATCCGACGCGAAATGATCTGTATACAGCATCGCGGGGGGCCGGCGCCTATCTCAACGACAAGCGTCTGCGCGTATCCAGGCGCGACAAGCTGATTGACTGCCTGATCGGCACCGGATTTCCGTTTCGCGCATCGGCCGATATCGATGCCTACACGGCGATGTTCAAGGCACTGACGACCAGGACGGCAGGCATCCGTCGCCCCGGGGCAGCTGCGCTGGATTTGGCGAGTGTGGCTGCGGGCCGTCTTGACGGTTTCTGGGAGATCGGGCTTTCGCCCTGGGATATGGCAGCCGGAATTTTGCTGATCACCGAAGCCGGAGGCCTGGTTGGCGACCTCGAAGGTGAGGCAAATTACATGGAAAGCGGTCGCATCATTGCCGGCAACCCAAAGATATTCGTGCAACTGCTGCAGGCAATCCAGCCGCACGTTCGCGTCGCTCCGCGATAGTGACCCCGTGCCGAATCTGATTCAGGTACGGGATCGCAGATCGAAACAAGTCTCCATGAACCGTTACGATTGGGAAAACGGCACCACCAGGTAGCACCGCATCCATGTCAGGGCGCCACCCGTGGACGCACTGCCCCAGAGAAACGTTCCGAATGAGCAGCCCAGCAAACAAAGCCGCCCGAAACACAACCGCCCAGCACACGCCAATGATGCGTCAATACCTGCGCATCAAGGCCGACCATTCGGACAAGCTGTTGTTTTACCGGATGGGAGATTTCTACGAGCTGTTCCATGACGATGCGGAACGTGCGGCACGGTTACTCGATATTACGCTGACAACACGCGGTGCATCAGCAGGAAAACCGATACACATGGCTGGTGTGCCCTATCACGCGGCCGAGCAGTATCTGGCGAAACTGGTACGGCTCGGCGAATCCGTTGCAATCTGCGAACAGATCGGTGACCCGGCGACTTCCAAAGGCCCCGTCGAGCGCAAGGTGACACGGATCGTAACGCCGGGCACGCTCACCGACACGGCCTTGCTCGATGACAAGCGGGACAATGTTCTGGTAGCGGTTTTCGAGGAAGGCACCACGCTGGGAATGGCCTGGCTGTCACTTGCAAGTGGCTGGTTCCGGGTCAAGGAGTGTGCTCCGGGCGACCTTGCGGCCGAGCTGTTGCGCCTGCAGCCGGCGGAGTTGCTTACGCCGGATAGCAGCGCATTCGTCCTGCCCGAATCGTTTACAGCGCCGGTGCAGCGACTGCCGGAATGGCATTTCGATCATGACGCCGCGACACGCGCACTCACCCGGCACTTCCAGACACGTGACCTGGACGGATTCGGCTGCCAGCACATGCACTGCGCTGTTGCAGCGGCGGGCGCGCTGCTGGGTTACGTGCAGTCAACACAGGCCACCGCCATTTCGCACTTGCGCAGTCTGCAGGTGGAAACCGGTAGCGAGTTCATCGAGCTTGACGCGGCGACACGCCGTAATCTTGAAATAAGCGAAACCTTGCGCGGCGAGAGCACACCGACACTGCTATCGCTACTGGACACCTGTGCAAGCAGCATGGGGAGTCGCTGGTTGCGGCATGCCTTGCATCATCCGTTGCGTGACCGGGAACGCATCGTTGCACGGCTTGAAGCGGTGGACTGGCTGGCAACATCACGCCCGGAGCCACCATTTGCTGTCATGCACGAGTTGCTGTCGCAGTTTTCTGATGTGGAGCGTATCAGCACCCGCGTTGCGTTGCGCAGCGCGCGACCACGCGACCTGTCCGGACTGCGAAACACGCTAAGCCTGCTACCTGCGCTCACCGAACCCATGCACGACGCGACAGCCTTTCGAATCGGCCAACTCGCCGCGGGGCTGGCTCCATGCCCCGAGTTGGCGGAACTGCTGGAGGCTGCCCTCTTGCCCGAACCTGCAAGCGTGATGCAGGACGGCGGCGTCATCAACGATGGTTACGACCCAGATCTCGACGAATTGCGCGCGATACAAAATGACAACGGCGAGTTTCTGATCGCACTGGAGGTGCGCGAGCGCGAACGCACAGGAATCCATAACCTGAAGGTCGAATACAACCGTGTGCACGGTTTTTACATCGAGATTGGTCGCAGCCACGCGGCGAACGTCCCCGATGACTACCGCAGACGCCAGACGTTGAAGAATGCCGAGCGCTACATTACGCCGGAACTCAAAACTTTCGAGGACAAGTTCCTGTCAGCCAAAGATCGCGCCCTGAAGCGGGAGCGACTGCTCTACGAGCAACTCGTTGAGCAGGTGAACGCGCATCTGGCAACGTTGCAACGGGTCGCGACGGCGGCAGCTGAACTGGACGGTCTGATCGCGTTTGCCCGCATCGCCGCAGGGTCAGGCTATACACGCCCGTCCTTTACGGACGACGAAATCATCGAAATTGAAGCAGGACGCCACGCAGTTGTGGAGCGTCAGATCGACGAATTCATCTCCAATGATGCGCGCTTCGGACCGCAGCGACGGTTATTGCTGATCACGGGCCCGAACATGGGCGGCAAATCGACCTATATGCGACAGATTGCACTGATCGTCCTGCTCGCGCACGTTGGCAGCTTCGTTCCGGCAGCGCGCGTCTGCCTGCCCCGGATCGACCGCGTCTTCACCCGCATCGGCGCCGCAGACAATCTGGCCGGTGGCCAATCGACATTCATGGTGGAAATGTCGGAAGCAGCCAACATCCTGAATAATGCAGGCCGCAACAGCCTGGTGCTAATGGATGAAATTGGCCGCGGCACTTCAACATTCGACGGTCTGGCGTTGGCAATAGCGATTGCCAGGCATCTGATAGAGCACAACCAGAGCTACACATTGTTCGCCACGCACTACTTCGAGCTTACCCGACTCGTTGACGTATACGCCAGTGCCGCCAACGTGCATGTAACCGCAGTCGAACACAAGGACAGCATCGTTTTTCTGCACACGGTAAAGGACGGCCCGGCGTCGCAGAGCTACGGCATCCAGGTCGCGCAACTGGCCGGCGTGCCATCGTCAGTGGTGAAAACAGCAAAGGAACAACTCGCGAAACTCGAGCACGATGCCCTCGCACATGGGCAGCAACAGGATCTGTTTACCTCCACAACACCAACGCATGCGGAGCCGGAATCCGAACCACACCCGGCATTGCAAACACTCGAATCGATTGACCCTGATGCGCTCACGCCAAAACAGGCGCTGGATGCAATTTACCGGATGAAGAAGCTCTTATCCGGTGAACAAGACTGACCGCGGCGCACTAAACCCGCCTTTGCTTTCCAGAAATTTTTCGGGTTCCAGCGTTTAGCTCTTCCTTGAGCCAGCTGACATTGTGCTGATCAGTCTTGCATCTGCCCTTCGCCGTCCGTTGCTAGCGCGGCTTGTTGCAACTTCCTCTTTCCGACAATTTCCTGCGCCAGCTGGTAGACAGCCATCGCGTAATTGTTGCTCCGGTTGTAACGGGTTATCACATAGAAGTTGTAAAACGAAACCCAGTAATCTGGCCCCTCCTCACCTTCGAGACTGAAAAACCCCGCATCAACGTGTGAGCGGGCCCGGCCATCAGCCTCGACACCGCGGGAGCGCCATTCCGCGAGAGTCAGTGAAGGTTTCACACCGAGACGCTTCAGTGTTTCGGGCTCCTCGGCCGTTACGATCGCGGGCAGGGCAATCTGCTCCCCCTGCTCCCATCCAAAC
>DATKYN010000271.1:0-2702 GCA_035528435.1 Burkholderiales bacterium | reverse complement strand
GCTGCCGCGGTCACATCCAGACCGGAAATCTCTTTCTGCAACACCGGCCCGGCTGCGACGTAGCGAAAGCCGAAGCCATACCGCACTGCCCGGTCGACATCTTCGGGCGAGGCAACACCCCGGTCGATCAATGACCAGGCCTCCCGCATCAGCGCGGCCTGCATTCGGTTCGCCAGAAATCCGGGCACATCGCGTTTCACCATCACCGGTTTGAACTGAAGCCCCACAAACTCATCGTACAGACGCTGCGCCATCGACGTGTCCGTGTGATCGGTCAGCACCACTTCGACCAACGGGATCAGATGTGCAGGCATGAAGAAATGCAGTCCCAGCATGCGCTCCTGCGTATCGAGCCCTTCGCCGATCCGGCGCACCGAGTAAGTCGATGAGTTGCTCGCCAAAGGCATTTTCGCGGGGGCCAGCGCAACCATTTCCCTAAACACCTGCTGTTTGATGCCGAGATCTTCCCTGACGTTCTCGATCACCAGGTCCAGCTGCTGCCACGGCAGCGACTCCAGCGCCGGGACGAGTTCGATTTTCAGTTTGTCGAAATCAGCACCGAGATCTGCGGCCGACCGGTGCGCACGGGGAGCGAAACTGTCGCGGCTCTTGCCG
Source organism: Burkholderiales bacterium (assembly GCA_035528435.1). Lineage (GTDB taxonomy): Bacteria > Pseudomonadota > Gammaproteobacteria > Burkholderiales > Eutrophovitaceae > SG8-40. The sequence goes on along the minus strand of DATKYN010000271.1, from coordinate 2,087 downwards.
GGTCGCGCCATCAGAAACACATTGCACCCGGACGCCGCAAGCCGGACCGCCATGTCCGCACCCATTGTTCCGGCGCCGACAACCGCCACGTTTTTCAAAGTAGTCGCCATAACCTGTGCCCAGTTGAAAACGGTAGACGCCGCATTATAGGTGAGGCGCCTGACCATACGCTCACCGGGAAAAGCAGCGCAGTAGTTTTCCGAACAAGCTGATAGACTGCATCGCCTGTTATGCCCTTCCCGATTGAAACGATTATTGTCATGGTGCTGGTCGCCCTGGTGGCGTACACCATCCTTGGCATATCCGGCTTCGGCTCGGCTCTGGTGACGATCCCTTTGCTCGCGCATTTCCTGCCGCTGACCACGATTCTGCCGATACTCGTACTGGTGGATTTCATGGCGACGACAACCAACGGGCTCAAGTTCCGCCGCGACATCGATGTCGCCGACATCAAGACGATCGTTCCCACGATGTGCATCGGCATCGCAATCGGTGTCGCCTTGCTCAGCCGGGCACCGGGGGACGCGTTACTGCCGGCACTGGGCGCCGTGATCGTAGCCTACGGTCTTTACCGGCTGCGCGAGCCCGTCACGACAAGGTTTATTACGCCTGCATGGGGCTACGTGACCGGACTCACGGGCGGGCTGATGGGTGGATTATTCGGTATCGGCGGACCCATCTATGCGACTTACATGTCGCGCCGGACGAACGACTACGGAAAGATGCGCGCCACCATGGCGGCTATTTTCACTGTCAGTACGGCTTTCCGGATTGCAGCCTTCCTGATTGCAGGTCTTTTGCTCGATCCAAAAGTCTGGTGGGGATTCGCCATCATTCTGCCATTCATGTTCATCGGGCTGAACATCGGCCACCGTTTGCACGGCAAGCTCGAGCGAAAGCACCTGTCGATATTTCTCAGCGTCCTAATGATTGCCAGCGGCGTATCGCTGGTCGCCCGGGCATTCGCGTAGGCCCAGACCGGCGCGAAAAACAGCTGCCAGAAAAGACAAGGTAATTGCTCATCTCCTTGTTAACCAGCGATTCTCACTGCCCGGAAGGTGAATGAGGCTGAACGTGAGCGGCAGATGGCCAGCGGACTGAAAGATAACGCAGGGATCGTGATTTTGTCATTGCCAACAACGAGCGTGCACATTCTCTGCTACGCACGCTCCTTGCTTCCGGGTCGAAGCATGATTTGCCAGGAGATTTCCCCATGAAACTGCTTGCGGCATTTTTTGTAGCACTAACGTTCCTTTCAGTTCCGGCCAGTATCAACGCGGCCGAACCTGACACACCCGAAGCCCGGGCCCGGCTGGTTGACGAATACTTCTCTTACATGCCAATGAGCAAAATGATGAGTGAGATGGTGCAGGGAGTATCGAAGCAAGTTCCGGAAGACCAGCGGCCGATGTTTGTGGACACTTTGACGAAAAACATGCGATTCGATGTCATCGAATCGGCGGCGAGACAAAGCCTCGCGAAACACCTGACGCTCTCCGAATTGGAGTTGTTTGTGGAATTCATCAAGCATCCGGAGGCGAGATCTGCCATGGACAAAATGAAGTTCTACATGGCGGATCTGCTACCCGTTATCCGGCAAGAGGTGATCAGAGCCAGCCAGATGACAGCGACGGCCAAAGAACAATAGAAGCATTCAGCGTTGGGCCACACTGCGCCCCTCCGCTCAAACCGCCTGAACCGTGTGCTGCCCCGGGTATCCATGGGCGACATCGTGTTTGTCTATACTACGCCGCAGTGCTTCCCGAAAGAAGCGTCGCAATTGCAGGTGAAGAACTGATACGCGTCAGAAGAGTGGATCGTCTGTATTGATTGGGCTTTGCAAGCCGAACCGGGTGAAACAATCGAAAGCAAAAACCCTCCTGAGGGCTGCCCGCTTGCCATTCCTGGTGCTGACGCCGGTCAGCATTTTTCTGGGATATGCAGCGTCCGCCGCAACTTCGGGCGGCATTGATTTTACCGAGGCGATGCTGGTTTTTCTTGGCGCGGTGGCCGCACACATCAGCGTTAACACATTCAACGAATATTTCGATTTTCGCAGTGGCCTGGACGCCACTACTTCGAAGACG
>DATKYN010000270.1:0-16057 GCA_035528435.1 Burkholderiales bacterium | reverse complement strand
ATTATACCCGAGCGTTCCCCCCTGGACTCGATCCGAATGGACACGCGCAATCGTTGCCAAAGCTGTCGCAACCCATGCGCGCCATCAAATTACGGCCTGCTCCGGCGATCCCGCGGCTGCCACGACCCAACTTTCCGCAGGGTGCGGCGAAAACCGGCTTAACGATCGATCGCGGAATACTGTAGCAAGCGCTACCGTAACGGCGAACGTCGAGCCAATCCCGATTCTACCGACCCGGCTTGAAACTGAATTTCTGACCGCCCAGCGTCGCTTCGTACATGAGGCCGCCCTTTACGTGCGTGAAGATCGCCATTCCCTTGTAGTAAGAAGCCTCCTGCTTGCCGGCAGTTGCGCCACCGGTGGCACTCGCGCCGGCACCGGTCGTGCCAGTCTGTGCAGTTGCGCCCGCTGTAATGGCAACGGCCGTGGCCTGGGCGCCGAATTCAAAATTGCCGCCGGTGAAATCCTCATAGGCGCGCTTGTCCTTGAAGAAGATAATCTGGCTGAAAGCCTGCCCGCCGAACTGCAGACCAATTGTGAGCTGCGTCATCTTGGTGTAACCGGTAACCTTTCCGCCCTGGTACACCTGGCCCTGGCCATGGGCGCCACCAATGCCGACACCGCCCTTGCCGATGGTCGGGAACACAGCGTAGCCGTAGGCATTATTGAAATAAGGCTTTACCACCGGCGATCCCTTAAACATATTTATCGTCTCACTATAGTCTTCCGCAGCATAGGCCGAGGACGTGGCAAGCATCGAGAAAACGAGGGCAACAAAAAAGCGAAATTGAGTCATGTCTGCTTTCCAATCAAGAACAATGAAAAAATGTGGTGAATCATGTGCCAGCCCCGAACTGCAGAACCGGAACAGGCAGAGTAAAGTGCACTGGCCTGGGTACGGACCGCAAATAGCAAAGTGCCGACATACGGCATTGGCGGCGCTAAAAAATGCTTCTCATCAGCTATGAAAAGGCGTCTGACCTGCGCTCGCAAGCACCGGACGACACAGGGCAGCCAGACCAGCTCTGCTATCCCGATGACACGATCACGCAGCGGAACCTTGCTGGTCGATGAGCGGTCAACACTGTTGTCGACCTATCGGCACGAGAAGCCCAGCGCTGCTGTCGCAACCATTGTATGCCCTGTCACGGCACAATAATTTTTGCACAGCCCATCTGATTAGGGGGCCGTAAGAAACGGGGAAATCGCCCGCCAGCCCAATAATGGCGGAGAGGGTGGGATTCGAACCCACGTGCCGGGAAAACCCGACCATCTGATTTCGAGTCAGCGCCGTTATGGCCACTTCGGTACCTCTCCTAAAGCCATGGTATTTTAACAGTCCTGACGGCAACGAACGGGCACGGATCTTTCGTTGATTAACGTATGCCGAAGCGCAAAGCGGGGTTACCCCGCCAAATTCGTTCCTGGACCACAACCGCCGCGACCGCCATTCTGATCGCTGTTCCGGCAATTGATCCGGGAACCCTGATAAGCCGCCCCCTGCTTCCACCGGCCTTGACCGGGGAGCTTGTGGTCATATCGCGGTCAGCACCGACCACGCGCTTTATTGGTCCCGATGGCACCCATGCCGGATTCGAACAGGACATGCTGGAACTGTTCGCCAAGGAAACGAATCTGCGGCTTAACGTTATTGAGAGCTCGCGATTTTCCGACATTATCCCGTCCGTCTCAAGCCGGGTCGCACACCTCGCAGCGGCCGGCCTGAGCGTGACCGAGAACCGCGAAGAGCGTGTTGATTTCGGACCTAAGTACATGACCGTTCGAAAAGCGGTTGCCTACAACACTGATAATCGTCGTCCGCGCAAACTACAGAGCCTGATCGGGCAACGCGGGGGAGTATTACGTGGCTCCAGCAGTGCGGCCAGACTACGCACGGAAGCGAAGCAACTTCCGGGGTTGAAGTGGAAAGAATTCAACGCGCCGGATGTGGATCAACTGTTCGACAGGCTAGCGGAAGGCAAGCTCGACTACGTTGTTGCCGACTCACACGTCATTGAACTGTCACGCAACTTCTATCCGAATGTGAGTCTGGCTTTTTCGTTCGGCGAACCCGAGCGAATCGCCTGGGCCTTTGCCAAGGACGCTGACCCGCAGTTGGTCAACCAGGTAAATCAGTTCTTTGAGAGCATCGAACGCGACGGCACGCTTCGCATCCTGATCGACCGCTACTTCGGCCATATCAAACGACTGAACCGGCTCGACATCATCGCCTTCCTGTCACGACGGGAAACGGTGTTACCTCGCTACGCCCCGACATTCAAGCAGGCGCAGGAACTGACCGGCATCGACTGGCGCCTGTTGGCCGCGCTCGGATTTCAGGAGTCTCACTGGCGGCCACTGGCAACCAGCCCGACTGGGGTGCGCGGTCTGATGATGCTGACTTCAGCGACAGCGGATGATCTTGGCGTGAAGAACCGGCTTGATCCGCACGAAAGCATACTCGCGGCCGGGCGCTACTTGCTCTCACTCAAGGAGCGACTGCCAGATGAAGTGCCTGAACCCGATCGCACGTGGATGGCGCTGGCGTCATACAACGTGGGACTGGGGCATGTCCGGGATGCGCGCGTACTGGCCAGGCGCCACAAACTGAATCCCAATTCGTGGATCAATGTCCGCAAGATGCTGCCGTTGATAGCGCGTTCCGAGTACTACACTACACTCAAATACGGATTCGCCCGAGGCGGTGAGGCCGTCATCCTGACGGAAAATGTTCGCAACTTCTATGACATCCTCAAACGTCACGAGCAACCGCACACGATGTCACTAAACCGCCTGGCTGCCGACGATACCCAATTACGCTAGCCAGATTTGACGGATCGACTACGAAGCTCTCGTTGCAATTCGCAGACTGGTGGCAACGATTCCAGCGGCACGGAAGATCGTGAGCGGAATTCGCGCCCACGACCGTCAATGACAAATACCGGAATACGGATCGCTCCGCTCATGTACGGGCGAAGCGCCGACGGAATAACAACGCTCCCCTCCTCTCGTGCAGTTTTAGCTCCGACATCACGCGCTACGCGCATGAGTCTGCGCTGAAACTACCCGGAGGCCGGAATACGGATCGCTCCGCTCATGTACGGGCGAAGCGCCGACGGAATAACAACGCTTCCGTCGGCCTCCTGGTAGTTTTCCAGCACCGCGATCAGGATGCGGCCTACCGCGAGGCCGGACCCATTCAGGGTGTGCACCAGCTCCGGTTTGCCTTTCTCATTACGAAAACGCGTCTGCATGCGTCGCGCCTGAAAGGATTCGAAGTTACTGCACGAAGAAATCTCCCGGTAGGCTTCCTGCCCGGGCAACCAGACTTCGATGTCGTAGGTCTTGGCCGCCGAGAAACCCATATCGCCGGCGCACAACGTCATAACCCGATAGGGCAATTCAAGTTTCTGCAAGATTGTCTCGGCGTGCGTTGTCAACTGTTCCAGCAACGCATAGGAATTGTCGGGATGCGCAATCTGCACCAGCTCTACCTTGTCGAACTGGTGTTGCCGGATCATGCCCCGAGTGTCTCTTCCATAGGAACCCGCTTCCGATCGAAAGCAAGGCGTGTGGCAAACGAATTTAAGCGGCAGGCTGTCAGCAGCAAGGATATCGCCGCGGACGATGTTGGTGACCGGAACCTCGGCTGTAGGGATCAGGTAGTACATGCTGCCGTCGGCATTCGGAACGGCAAAAAGATCTTCTTCAAACTTGGGTAACTGCCCGGTTCCGCGTAACGATTCAGCGTTGACAAGATAAGGCGAATAGACCTCGGTATAACCATGTTCGTTGCTGTGCACATCGAGCATGAACTGGGCAATTGCGCGATGCAGGCGAGCAATCGCCCCCGTTAACAGCACGAACCGCGAGCCAGTGATCTTTACCGCGCGTTCGAAGTCCAGCAATCCAAGCGACTCACCCAGGTCAACATGGTCTTTGGCCTGAAACGAAAACGAGCGTGGTTCGCCGACCCGTCTCACCTCAACATTGTCTTGCTCAGAATTTCCGGCGGGCACAGATTCGTGCGGCAAATTGGGAACGCCCAGCAACAGTCCTTCCAACTCCAGGCGCACCGCCTCGAGTTCGTCCTGGTTTCGTTTCAACTCGGCGGCGAATCCGCTGACCTGGGCCATCAAGGACTCCGCCGCCTCCTGGTCCTTGTCGCGCTTCGCGACCCCAACCTGTTTGGATAGTGCATTGCGCTGTGCCTGCAGTGCCTCGGTTGATGATTGCAATGCCTTTCGCCGTTCTTCGAGCCGGCCAAAACCCTCGGTATCGAGTTCATAGCCACCACGCGCGGCCAGGCGCCCGGCGACAGATTCCGGGTCATTACGAAGCAGTTGTACGTCAAGCATCAGGACTCTTTCTTGTGATTCGTTTGATTCGTTGTGGTTTCTGGCGCGGCACGCACGTTAGCCCGGCGGTCGAGCTCACGCAAGTGCGCGAGCTTTTCGCCGATCTTGCCTTCAAGTCCGCGCGAAGTCGGCCGGTAAAAAACGGGCGCATCGTGTTCGTCAGGGAAGTAGCTCTCCCCTGCGGCATAGGCTTCCGGCTCGTCGTGTGCGTAGCGGTAAGCACGGCCGTAACCGAGCTCTTTCATCAAGCGCGTCGGCGCGTTGCGCAAATGCACCGGCACCGGCATTGACCGCTCCGACTGAACCAGCGCGCGGGCTTCATTATAGGCAACATAAACCGCGTTACTTTTGGCAGCGCATGCCATGTAGATGACGGCCTCGGCAAGCGCCAGTTGGCCTTCAGGCGAGCCCAGCCTCTCATAGGTGGCACAAGCATCCAGCGTGATCGACAAGGCTCGCGGATCTGCCAGGCCAATATCCTCGCTCGCCATGCGCACCAGCCTCCTACCGAGATAGAGCGGGTCGGCACCACCGTCGAGCATGCGAACCAGCCAGTACAAAGCCGCGTCCGGCGCCGAACCACGAACGGACTTGTGCAGGGCTGATATCTGATCGTAAAAAGCGTCACCGCCCTTGTCGAAGCGGCGCAGGTTCTGCGCCAGGGTGCGCTGTACAAAGTCGGCATCGATGCTCGTCAACTTGGTGGTTTGCGCGGCAGTGCAAATGACCTCGAACATATTGAGCAATCGCCGGGCATCGCCGTCAGCCGCCGCGACGACCAGATTCCGGGCATCGCTGACAATTTCCGTATCGGCGAACAGGCGTGCCCGGCCGCGCTCCAGCAATTCACCAAGCTCTTCCTCAGACAGGGGCTTGAGAACATAGACCGCGGCTCGTGACAGCAAAGCACTATTGACCTCGAACGACGGATTCTCGGTGGTCGCCCCGATAAAGGTAAGCAATCCACGCTCGACGAAAGGCAAGAAAGCATCCTGCTGTGCCTTGTTAAAACGGTGAACCTCATCGACGAACAAAATCGTGCGCCGTCCAGACTGCTGCAACGTTGCCTCGGCGCGTGCCACCGCCTCCCGGATATCCTTGACGCCGGCCAGAACCGCCGATATCTGGATAAATTCGGCCGTGAATGCCCGCGCCATCAGGCGTGCGAGCGTCGTCTTGCCAACACCGGGTGGCCCCCAGAAAATCATTGAATGTGGCTTGCCTGATTCGAAAGCAACCCGCAGCGGCTTGCCCTCGCCCAACAAATGCCGTTGGCCCACGACATCGTCAATGCGTTCAGGACGTAGCGCCTCAGCAAGCGGGGCAGCGGGCTGCTGGGTGCCGAAAAGCTCACTCACAACGGTGGACTCGCGAAGAAGGGAGGACGTACAGCCCCGCCTGTGTCACGCTGCAACCTGAGCCGTCGCACTCGCACCGGTCCGTGACCGGTCCAGGAGTATTTGCGGTCAGTCGGAAACAACATCGACACCGGGCGGCGGCGTAAAGCTGAACGTATCGGCCGCAAACTCGGGATCGCGTTTGAAATCGGAGAAACGGATCACGGTCTTCTGACCAAACTGGTCGTAAAGCTCCATGACGTACAAGGTGTTGGTGTCAAAACCCATTCGAACGCGGTCGAACAGGCTATCCTCATCATAGGGCTTGACTTCGAGCCATTCGTAACGCCCTTGCCTGCCCAGCGATTCAAGCGAGAAGTACTGATCAACGTCGTCCGAGCCGGCCAGCAACGCTGCCGGACTCGAGCCCAGCGCTTTGCCCAGCTTGCGCGTAGTGACTTGTTCAAGATCCTTGTCGTACACCCATAGTGTGGTGCCATCTCCAACGACCAGCTGCTCAAACGGCTTGAGGTAATGCCAGCGAAATTTTCCCGGGCGCGCAAACTCGATCGTCCCGCTCGAGTCCTGAATCATTGCGCCTTCCGAATCGGTCACCGTTTGGGTAAACGCAGCCCGGGCGGCGCGGGTTTGCTCAATGAATCCCTTGAATTGTTCGATTCCTCCGGCGTGCAGAGGCGAACCCAACGCGACCGTGCAAATGGCAAACAACGCCAGAACATACTGGCGTAAACGCATCTGTCGGTTTGCGCGGGAAATGAAGTTTTTTTGCTGCATCGATTGGTTCCCTGAGGTTTGTTTGTTGTCAGGCTTCATCGCGCGACGGGACCAGCACCTCGCGATTACCGCTGGATGACATACTCGACACCAGCCCTGCGCTTTCCATTTGCTCGACCAGACGCGCCGCCCGGTTGTAGCCGATACGAAGATGGCGCTGGACCAATGAAATGGATGCGCGGCGGGACTTGAGAACGATTTCAACGGCCTGGTCGTAGAGCGGATCGGACTCTCCACTTTGTTCGGTGCTCGCACCATCTTCTGCTTCGGTGCCTGCCTCAAGAACGCTGTCAATGTATTGGGGTTGACCGCGAGACTTCAAATAATTGACCACATGGTGCACCTCCTGGTCAGCGACAAAGGCACCATGCACTCGCTGTGGATAACCGGTGCCTGGTGGCAAATAAAGCATATCGCCCTGCCCCAGAAGCTGTTCGGCCCCCATTTGATCCAGTATGGTTCTCGAGTCGACGCGACTCGATACCTGAAACGCCATGCGAGTCGGGATGTTTGCCTTGATCAACCCGGTGATCACGTCGACTGACGGGCGCTGGGTTGCCAGAATCAGGTGAATGCCCGCCGCACGCGCTTTTTGCGCCAGCCGCGCGATCAGCTCTTCGACTTTCTTGCCAACGACCATCATCAGATCGGCGAGCTCGTCGATCACCACAACGATAACCGGTAGTTCCTGCAACGGCTCGGGATTCTCGGGCGTCAGCGTGAACGGGTTAGGGATCGGTTTTTCGGCTTTGGTCGCCGCCTGGATCTTGTGGTTGTAACCACCGAGATTGCGCACGCCTAGCGTCGACATCAGCTTATAGCGCCGGTCCATCTCGCCCACGCACCAGTTAAGCGCGTGCGCGGCTTTCGGCATGTCGGTGACAACCGGCGTGAGCAGGTGCGGGATACCTTCGTAGACGGACAGCTCCAGCATCTTCGGGTCGACCAGAATGAGCCGCACCTCGTTCGGTGTCGCCTTGTACAAGAGCGACAGAATCATTGCATTGATGGCCACGGACTTGCCGGAACCGGTGGTCCCCGCAACCAGCAAATGAGGCATGCGCGCCAGATCCGCGCAAACCGGAATTCCCGCAATGTCCTTGCCCAGCGCCAGTGCCAGCGGTGACGAGATTTGCGCGTAGGTCTCGGCCGACAGTATCTCCGAGAGTTTGACGACCTGGCGTTTCGGATTGGGAATCTCAAGGCCCATGTAGGTCTTGCCGGGGATGGTTTCCACCACGCGAATACTCGCTACCGACAACGCTCGCGCCAGATCCCTCACAAGATTGATCACCTGGCTACCCTTGACACCCACAGCCGGTTCAATTTCGTATCGCGTGATGACCGGACCGGGCTGCGCGGCAACGACACGCACTTCGATGCCGAAATCGATCAACTTCTTTTCAATCAGCCGCGACGTGTATTCCAGCGTCTCGGAAGAGATTGACTCGGTATCGGGCGGTGGCGGCTCGAGCAGGTGCAGCGGAGGCAACTCGGAATCCGGCAGGTCGTCGAACAGCGGCTTTTGCTTTTCTTTCACGACCCGGTCCGATTCACGGATCCGGACTTGTGGTTTCTCGATACGCACGGGCTCGCGTTCAACCAGTTTCTCGCGCACTTTCTCGATACGCGCAGTGCGTCTCACCGTTGCAACCGCTCCCGCCTTGCGGTCGCGCCACGCTTCCCACGCGCGCCACATGCCGAACCATCCATCCTCGATCCACCCGCCAAGCCGCTCAATGACTTGAACCCACGACAAGCCGGTCAACAAGGTAACGCCAACCGCCCAGAGCATGAGCAGTATCAGGCTACTCCCGGTAAAGCCAAACCCTTGTGAGGCGAAACTGGCGATGCTCGTACCAACGATCCCGCCACGTGCGTCCGGCAACTGGACATCGACGCTGTAGAGTCGCAAGGCCTCGAAAGCGCTACTCGCGAGCAATAACAGCAGGAACCCTCCGGCGGCGACCAGAAACGGGCGCCGGTCGGCTTCTGCCTGCGCATGAAGCCGCCGGTAGGTCCAGACGATCGCTGCGGCGCTGGCTACGACAAACCACCACGCCGACAATCCAAAAAGCGACAACAGTACATCCGCGATGAAGGCGCCGAAAGTGCCACCGGCGTTATTGACGACGGAGCCGGTCGCCTGATGCGACCAACCAGGATCAGACTGACGGTAGGTCGCGAGAATCAGGGCCAGGTAACATGACGCGCCAACCGCCAGCAACAACCACGATTCGCGCAGCAGGGCTGCAACGCGCGGCGACAGGGGTTTACGCGGCAACGGCTGCTTGGCAGTGCGGGTCGTTTTTCTAGCTGTAGAGCGTCGCAAAAATGGGTCGCCTCGGGAATATCGCTGGATTTTATCGCACCGCGGCATATCAAGGCAGGCTTTGCCTCGACAGTTTTCGCCCGGGACTGATAAATTGCGCTATTGCAAACCTCGTTCACGACTCATCTGCCATGGCTAAAGACACGAAACACGCCCGCCTGTTGGTCCTGGGATCAGGCCCGGCCGGTTATACGGCTGCCGTTTATGCAGCTCGCGCCAACCTCAAACCGGTACTGATAACCGGACTCGCCCAGGGTGGTCAATTAATGACTACCACTGATGTCGATAACTGGCCTGCCGACGCCGACGGCGTTCAGGGGCCCGAATTGATGGAGCGTTTTCACAAGCACGCCGAGCGTTTCGGCACGGAGATCATTTTCGACCATATACACACCGTCAAGGTCGATACCCGCCCCTTTACCCTGATCGGCGACCAGGCGGAATACACCTGCGACGCCTTGATCATCGCCACCGGCGCCTCTGCCAAGTATCTGGGACTTCCCTCCGAGGATGCGTTCGCCGGCAAAGGCGTTTCAGCCTGCGCCACCTGTGACGGGTTTTTCTACAAAGGTCAGGATGTTGCGGTTATCGGCGGCGGCAACACCGCTGTCGAGGAGGCACTGTATCTGTCAAACATCGCAAGGAACGTCACGGTGGTACACAGGCGGGACAAGCTGCGCGCCGAGGCAATAATGGTCGACCGGCTGATGGAGAAAGCCAAAAACGGCAATGTACGTATGGAGTGGAACCAGACGCTGGATGAAATCCTTGGTGACGCCAAGGGGGTGACCGGCGCACGGCTGCGTTCGACCAAGGACCAGGACACGCACGATCTCGATGTCAAAGGTGTGTTCATCGCCATTGGCCACACGCCGAATACGCAGCTTTTCGAGGGCCAGGTGGATATGAACAACGGCTACATCGTCACCACCGGTGGCAACAACGGTGATGCCACGGCGACGAGCGTACCTGGTGTATTCGCCGCTGGCGATGTCCAGGATCACGTTTACCGGCAAGCCGTTACCAGTGCCGGGTCCGGTTGCATGGCCGCGCTGGACGCCGAGCGTTATCTCGCGGGCCTGGAATAAGACCCAACTGCTGTCAAAATTCGGCGACCGGCACTCTGATGGCTAAGGACCCCGCCCTCCCCGGCGATTTCCCCGTAGAGCCGGACGAAGAGGATTTACTGCGCCAGGCGCTCGAAGGCGTCGCACCGCTTCAGAAGCGTGACCGGGTCGTCCACCAGCGCAGTAAGCCCCTGCCGGTTCCGACCCAGCACCTCGCTGACGAGGCGCGCGTGCTGGCCGACAGTCTGTCCGATGAAATTCCGATCGATACCGGTCTCGAGGCCGGAGATGAGCTCAGTTACCTCCGCGATGGTCTCTCGACCCAGGTACTGCGTAAACTGCGCCGCAGCCAATGGGTAGTTCAGGATCACATCGATCTTCATGGCTTGCGCAGTGATGCGGCACGCGCACTGCTGGTGGGATTTCTCAACGAGGCGCTGAGCAAGGGCTACCGTTGCGTGCGTGTGGTACATGGGAAGGGCTACCGTTCACCAAACCGTGAGCCGGTACTCAAAAAGAAAATGGCGCATTGGCTGCAGCAACGAAACGAGGTGCTCGCCTACTGCCAGGCCCCACCCGTAGATGGAGGTAGCGGCGCGACAGTCATACTACTGAAGGCCGCCGGCAAGGTGGTTCCGGCGTCACGCCGATAGTTTGCAGGCCCGATTCATACCAGCCGGAGCAACGATCAACAGGTAGCGGCAAGAGTACGGGCGGGCGCCAGCAGGTAGCCGGCCAACGCCTCAGACGGCTGCTTCGTCAGTTTCCCCGGTGCGAATGCGCACCACCTGTTCCACTGCAGTCACAAAGATCTTGCCGTCGCCAATTTTACCGGTCCGTGCAGAACGTACAACGGCCTCAACGACCTGGTCCACCATGCTGTCACCGACGACAACTTCGACTTTAACTTTTGGCAGAAAGTCCACGACATACTCGGCGCCGCGATATAACTCGGTATGACCCTTCTGTCGGCCAAAGCCCTTGACCTCAGTCACCGTCAAACCGGCAACACCTACACTTGAAAGTGCTTCACGAACCTCGTCCAGTTTGAACGGTTTGATGATGGCTTCGACTTTCTTCATGGTAGCTCCCTGCGTTTAATGTCCGCTCGCCGGATTCGGCGCCGATGGCGAAGTATAGTCGCGCCGCCCGTTTTCGGAAACGCTCGCACGCCACATGGACTCGATGACGCACCATTTGGGTGCGTCAGGTATGGCAGCGTCGTGTCGCCCGAGTCCGCGAAGTGCTACTTCAACCCACCCCGAAACCGGTTTGTTATCGGGAATCGCCAGTCCTTTCCAAACCCCCGGTGAGTCACGCGTATACCGGGAGGCGCCTGGCGGCGCTTGTACTCGCTCAGATGGATCAGTCTGACAATGCGTTCAACGGAGATTCGGTCGTAACCCGCACCGACGATATCATCGACACTGCGGTCCTGCTCGACGTACATCTCGACGATGGCATCGAGCACATCGTAGGGAGGCAAACTGTCCTCATCGAGCTGATCGGGGCGCAACTCGGCGCTGGGTGCCCGGGTGATGATTCGCTCGGGAATCACCGGAGACAGGGTATTTCGGTAGCGCGCAAGGCGGTATACCAGCTTTTTCGTCAGATCCTTGAGCACAGCAAAGCCGCCCGCCATGTCTCCGTAGAGTGTTGCATAACCGGTACTCATTTCGCTCTTGTTGCCAGTGGTGAGCACAATCGATCCGAACTTGTTCGACAGACTCATCAACAATGTGCCGCGAATCCGTGATTGCAGATTCTCTTCCGTTGTATCGAATTCACGTCCCTCGAACGAATCGGCAAGGCTGGCCATGAAACTGTCGAAGACCGGCTTGATCTCGATTTCACTGTAACGTACGCCCAATGTCGCGACCATCGTTCGAGAATCCTGAACGCTGATGTCGGCGGTGAACTGAGACGGCATCATCACTGCATGTACCTTGTCAGCGCCAAGCGCATCGGCTGCCACCGCAACGGTCAACGCCGAATCGATGCCACCCGAGAAACCGATCAAGGCCCCGGGGAATCCGTTCTTTCCAAGATAGTCGCGAACGCCAAGAACCAGCGCCTTGTAAGCGCCGGCATCAGCCGTTGGCTCTGGTGATACTTCACCCGCGCACGGCCGGGCGCCATCAAATTCGGCAACCACGAGCGCCTCTTCAAACGCGGGCAACTGGTGGGTTAGCGTACCGTCGGAATCAACGACGAAGGACTGACCATCAAAAACGAGTTCATCCTGCCCGCCGACCATGTTGCAGAAAACGACCGCCATTCCGGTTTCCTGCGCCCGGGCGCGCACGATCTCGTAGCGGGTGCGCTGCTTGCCCAGATGAAAGGGCGAAGCGTTGAGCACCAGCAGAACCCCGGCACCAGCGCGGCGCGCCGCTTTGGGGGCTGTCGCCACCCAAACGGAAGAACGTGCTTCACGCGCATCAAGGTCGTGAGCCGGCACCCGGCCCTCTTCGCCCCAGACGTCCTCACAGATATTGACCGCAACGGTAGTGCCCGCAACTTCAAGCAGGCAACTGTCATGGCCCGGTTCGAAGTATCGCTCCTCATCGAAAACGGTGTAATTCGGCAGGTCGCGCTTATGGTAAGTAGCGTGCACCACACCATCGCCAACAATCGATGCGGCGTTGAACAGTTTGCCGCCAACCCGTCGCGGATGTCCCACGATGACACGCATACCATGCACCCGCCCGGCGAGCGCGTCGAGCTCCTGCCCACATGCGGCAACAAAATCCTCGCGCAAGAGCAGGTCCTCAGGCGGATAACCGCAAAGCGACAATTCGGGGGTGAGCATCAGGTCGGCACCAAGCGCCTTGGCACGGTCCGCAGCATCGAGGATCTTCGCCGCGTTTCCCGACAGGTCGCCCACTGTGCAGTTAATCTGGGCGATCGCGATTTTCATTCGCGTACTATAGCATTCAGGTCAGTAATGAGCAGCGAGCGGAACGAGCAATATGTCAAAACCAATACGCCTTGCCGTTTCGGCAGAAGCCCGAATGGGCGCAGCGAACCTTGTGCCCGAGCCACATACCCAATCGGATGGCAAAGAGTAAACCAGCACGCGGCGCGATTGCGAGGTCGCCCGCCGGCCTGGCCAACAATCCGTAAATGAGCACCCGGAAAATCCAGATTATTGACTCGCTCGACGGCGTTGACGCGAATGCGTGGGACGGGTTGGCAATGTCGGACCCGCTCATCTCCCACGCCTTTCTGAACGCACTTGAAACGACTGGCTGCACGGGCGAAGACACCGGCTGGATGCCATGCCACGTGCTGTTGTATGAAGACAACCACCTTACCGGAGCCATGCCGCTCTATATCAAGACCCACTCTTACGGCGAGTACGTATTCGATTGGGCCTGGGCCGACGCTTATCATCGAAACGGGCTCGAGTATTACCCGAAACTCGTCAGTGCTGTGCCGTTCACGCCGGTAACCGGGCGCCGGTTGCTGGCGAAAGATCCGGCCAACCAGCGCATCCTCGTCGAAGGGGCGCTTGAATTCGCCCGGCAGACAAAAATGTCATCACTGCATTGTCTTTTTCCATTGCCCGAGGAAATCGGCATTCTGCAGGGCTGCGGAATGATGACGCGTCGCACCGTACAGTTTCATTGGTACAACGATGGTTTTTCGGATTTCGATGATTTTCTGTCGCGGATGAACCATAGCAAGCGCAAGAAGATCCGACAGGAGCGTCGCCGCTTGCGCGATAACGGTGTCACCTGCGAGCGCATTCCGGGCGACCTAGCGACCGAAGAAGACTGGCTGTTTTTCAACAAGTGCTACCGGCGCACCTATCGTGAGCATCACTCAACGCCATATCTGAATCTTGATTTCTTCAAACGCATCGGTGAATCAATTTCCGGGAATCTGTTGCTCATTTTTGCGAAGCGGGAGGGAGAGCGCATCGCTGCGGCGCTCAATGTCTGCGGGAAAGGCGCCATGTACGGACGCTACTGGGGGGCGCTGGAATTCCAGTCCGGACTACATTTCGAGGTGTGTTATTACCAGGCAATCGAACACTGCATTGCCCACAGCATCGGTCGCTTCGAAGGTGGGGCGCAAGGCGAGCACAAGCTCGCGCGCGGCTTGATGCCCGTGGAAACAATTTCAGCCCACTGGCTGGCCCATCCCGAATTCGCACAGGCCATTGAGGACTATTTGCGTCGTGAAACCAGCGGTATCGCGCATTACGTAGACGAACTGAACGAGCGTGGACCGTTCAAGGATGGCTCAACTGCGCCTGCAGCCGCGGCCGATTCTGGACAAGCGGACACAGGTCGCCAAGAGATTTGAATCCGGCACCACATCAGTCCCGGACCCGCGACAACATTGGCCCCGTATGCGGCCAATGTTGCCATTAGTTACCGCTAGAATCTGAACAAAAGACTGGCGGTGAGCATTTCGATATCCCCGTTGCCGAATCCTGCCGCATCGTTGAATTTTTCCCATTCGGCACGCAGCGCAAAATTGTTGAGGAAGTTAACGGTGAACCCGGCACCAATTGAGGGCTCAAGCCCATCCTCTCCCGAATTGAGCGTGGTATAGCTGCCGGTGCGGTCGTAGTCGGCCTTGAAGTAAGTCATCCCCAGCTTCGCCAGCAAGGCGAACCGGTCACCAAACGGCACATTGAGCGTACCCCATAATGTCGCAAGCCTTGAGTTGATGTTCAGGGTGCCTGGATTGGATGCAGGCGCAATGAGCTTGGCTTCGCCGGCATCGGCTACCGCAAGCTCGAGACCATACCATTTGGAGAAATCACGACCGACGAAGACCTTGAAGCCGTTCGACTCGTCATCACAGGTTCCGCCAGGAACCATCATCTCTCCGGTCGCACAGACGTCCCTGTAGGTAGTCTGGCCGCCACCCACACCGATGTACCACTTACCGCGTTCGTCGGCTGCAAATACCGGCGCGCTCAGCACCAGCCCAAGAAACACCAAAATTATCCTCATCTATTTGCTCCTATCGGATTCACATCCAGAATCAATTGGCCTTGTGCCGCCACAACCGGTTCGCGTCGTACTTCGAAACCGCAATTACTAGAGAAGCACAGGTCGGCGTATGAAGCATAAGCAAAACGTAAGCCAGTTTCGCTCCAGCTTGGTTTGCGCGCGTAACTGAATGAACCTTCAAAAAACCGGTGGACTCGAAAATCTGGCGAGGGAAGCTCGGTTGCCCCCCCCTAAATACGAACGCGATACCGTGTCCACACACAAATTCTGGAGTTCTGCAAGGATGCAAAACTTTGGCGAAGAATCCGGTGATGTCTAACGAATGCGCGGCCTGGAACGAACGTGGACCTTCCGTCAATTTCGGGGGCTGGCATGCCCCGGTGATGTGGACTTAGCACTCGACGGTTGCAGAAATCGAAAAACTCATAAAGTTTGCGGCGGCTTTCATCCGACGACGGTAAGCACGCGTCAAATTTGTTGAGCGCACTGCTATCGCGCTCCGCCGAGACACACTCGTCCCATGCGCCTTTGACCGCGCTTCGCAAGCCAAAGCGAGGGACACGATGCGAAGTCTCGACTGCAACCGGAACAGCTAGGTCTTTAGTGACAAGCTCCCCACATACCAGTCCATTGCCTCCGCCAGACCTTCACCGAGGCGATGCGAGGGAACGTATCCGAGCAGCCTTCGGGCTTTTGTGATATCCGCCTGCGAGTGACGAACATCTCCTTCTCGAAAGTCGCGATATTTCGGGCTGCGTTCGCGCACCGACTCAAATTGCTCGGACAACAAGTCGCGCTCCATTTCAAACAACTCGTTCAACGTAGTACGCTCACCCACCGATACGTTGTAGACCTGATTCAGTGCTTCAACATTCTCGGACATCGCAGCCAGAAAATTCGCCTGCACCGCATTGGCAACATAGCAAAAGTCCCGACTGGTCTCCCCGTCACCATTGATGTACAGGGGTTCCCCGGAAATAAGCTGAGCAATCCATTTTGGAATGACGGCTGCGTAGGCGCCATCAGGATCCTGACGCGGACCAAAGATATTGAAATATCTCAAGCCAATTGTTTTCATTCCATAGCAACGCGCAAACACATCGGCATAGAGTTCATTGGCGTACTTGGTGAGCGCGTAAGGCGACAGCGGCCGTCCGATCGCATCTTCAACCTTGGGCAGCGCCGGATGATCACCGTA
>DATKYN010000269.1:0-6159 GCA_035528435.1 Burkholderiales bacterium | reverse complement strand
CGCCTTTGCTGCCGTTAACGACATCTCGGACGTGACCCACGGTTCGATCTCGGGCAAGCAGGAGCAGGTTGGCGGATCGCAGCCGAGCTGGAGCGACCTGAGCGCGGTGACACAGAAGGGTACGTCCAAGCAAGCCAAGCCTTTCGTGCAGTCCGCTGGCAACTACCGCTTCGGCGACATCAACTCGGTCACGCATAACTGAGCCAGGTCTGGAATGGCTGGATCGGTTTGATCTGACCAAACTTCTTCGACGCCAATAGGCCATCAGGCAACACTGCCTGATGGCCTTTTCGTTTTTGTTTGACACGACGCTATGGCCCGGCATCCGTGACTCATCAATCGCTGCCCGACAAGGGTGACACGAGGATGCCGGGCCGAATTGGGGTTGAGTCGTGCGCGGGGTTCGGCGCGACGAGGACGTGGGCCTGAATGTTGCGTCCTGCTGGATGATCCCGGGATGGATCGCGGTTCAAAAAACCTATCACTATCAGATGCCTACATTCTTTGCATCGTGTGCCGCGACTGTGCTTTCCCGTTGGCTTGTATCGGTAACCTGGAGAGACGCGCCTCAAATGCCCAAACTGTTTCCGCAAATTGTGACCTCTACGGCTGCACGCTCGTTGTTCGGGCTGTGGTTGGCGCCGCTGTTGCTGTCTGGGTGCACCACTTTCTCGTTGGTAACCTCAGAGGATCTGGAAGCTGATCGGCTGCAACGGCAGGCGCTGCAGACCCGTCAGGAAGAGCTCGTAGATCAGATCGTCAATCTCACATCGGTTCGGGGTGAGCTCGAGACACAGCTGGCAGCAGAGAGCGGGAGGCGTGAGGCGCTGGAGGAACAACTCGATACGGCTGACCAGCAACGCGAAGCCCTGGAGGAGCGGCAGGAAGAGCTTGAATGGTATCTGCAGGAACAGCGATCCGCAGCCGAAGGCTTGAAGATACTGACGCTACAGCTTGAGCAGTGGCGCGAGCAGGACCTCTTGCGTCAATCCGAATTTGAGCAAACGCAAAGCGACGGCGATGCAGAGCTGTATTTGCAGCTCCTGGAGAAAAGAGCCCAGCTCGGCAGGCTCACCGCGCAGCTAGGCGAAGCGATCCTGGAAGTTGTGCGCACGAAGGCAAAACTGCGCAGTCTGGAAAGCAAGGCCGAAGCCGCATCTGATCTGGCAGAGGCAGAGATTGCAGTAGAGTCCCTGAAATCCCGGGGGGAAATCTGGGAAAGCGATCCGGGCGTGATCAAAGCCGTGGAATTGACCGAACTGAGCGCGCGAGAATTTGAACAAGGTAACTACGGCGGAGCGCTTTATCTGACCGGTCAGGCGAAGAATGTGATCAAGGTTGCCGAGGCACGCTCGGTGAATCTCGAAACACAATCGATGGTGGAGGGCGAGAAGGCATTTGCGCTTCCGCTTCCGCTGCGATTACTGGATGACAGTGACGTGAGGCAGGGTCCCGCTGAAAGTTTCGGGGTTGAATTCTCTCTGCCAGCAGGTATGAATCTGATTGGGCATTCCTACAAAGGCCAGTGGGTACGTGTGAAGACCGGTGAGGGTCTCAGTGGCTGGGTGTATTACAAGAATCTCGTGAACCCGAACTAGGAGGAGCGCGGGAGTTTCTTACGCACGGTACGTTTTCTTTTGGCAGCCGGTTGATCCGGTTTTGCATCCGAAACGATGACCCGGTTGCGCCCGTTTTCCTTTCCGCGATAAAGGGCGATATCGGCGTTGTCGATTAACGCTGTCGGGGTAGTGCCGTTCTCCGGGAATGCGGAAACGCCAATGCTGACCGTCACGGCTCCTGTTTCACTGCTGTCGTCGCGCGTCGCCGCTTCGATTCGGCTGCGGATGCGCTCGGCAACTGCTCGCGCCGCGTCCAATCCATGTTCCGGCAGGATGATCAGAAACTCCTCGCCACCGTAACGCGCAGCCAGATCCATGTCGCGAATAGACTCCTTGAACAAGGCCGCAACCTTGATCAGCAAGTCGTCTCCTGCCAGGTGGCCGTAGGTGTCGTTGTATTGCTTGAAATGGTCGATATCAATCATGAGTACCGAGAACTTGTGCTGCATCCGTTCAGCGCGCGAAGTCTCATTGGTGAGTGCCTCCATCATGTAACGGCGATTGTAGAGACCGGTCAGACTGTCGGTAATCGAAATTTCCTGCAGCTCCTTGTTTGTCCTCGTTAGTGTCTCGTTGACGGCGGCCAACTCTTCCTGATCCTCGCGCAGCTTGCCGACCATGTAATTGAAGATCTCGGTCAGGTATCCGACTTCGCCGCCACCGACCAGCGGGACTTCGACACCGAGATTTCCGCTCGCCACCTCGCTAGCGCCTCGTGTCAGTCGGTGCAGCGGTCGAACGATTGTCACACCCAGAAGATAAGCGCTCAGGCCAATAAGTATCAGAACTGCGACAGTAATCAGCAGTGTCAGGTTGCGAATCTTGATGGTTTGCGCATAGGCGTCGGCCTTGCCGATTTCGGTCAGGATGGCCCAGTCCTGCTGCGTGGAAAATGCGACGCTGCCCAACACATCCTGTTCGATCAGGTTCGTATATTCCAGCGCGGACGTTACTGCTTCCGTCGTTTTCTCCGCAAACATGTGGTCAGTTACCTCAGGGGGAAAGCGTGCATCTTTCAACGCAGGCAGTGCACCACGAGAGCTCGTAATCAGACTGCCAGTCGCGTCGATCAGGTACATTCGTACTGTTTCCCGTGGCGACAGGTTGCGCATCATTTGTTCTACGGCATGAAAGTTGAGCGTGGTCGCCAGCAAACCGAGCAACTGGTCGTCGGTGGACTTGATCGGAACGGCGATCGTGACGACCGCCTTATCGCCTGTGGCCTCCCAGTACGTGTCGCCCATGATGGAATCGCCGGCGCGTGCCCGAAGCACCCAGTTCGGGGGCAGACGGACTTCGTTGATATTTGCGGCACTGGTGGTTACCACCACGCCTTCCGGGTTGATGACCAGCAGCTCCTCATAATCGGGAAACTTTTCGCTTACAGACTTGAGATAAGCCTTGAGACGCTGCAATGCGTCCGGATTGACGCGTCCATGGCGGCTTTTCTGCAGGTTTTCGGAGACTTCGTATGAACTGGAAAAGACACGAAGTTCGTATACGCGCTGTTTGATCCAGATATCCAGCTCACGAGCGGTCTGCGAGCTTGCGACGCGCAACTCCTCGCTGACTTTCTCGGTCATTACGCGGGTATTCTGGACGTAGGAGAGCCATCCCATCGTCAGTGACGGGATCAGGGTGGCGAACAGGGCGAACACCAGAATCTTGCGTTTGATGTCGTCCAGCCGCAGAAGGTGCAGAAATCGGCCTAAGGCCTGTTCCCAGCGCAGCAAAAAAGTCCCTGTATGAGTGTCCTGTGGCGTGCAATCAGGGGCAGAAGCAAGTTGAGTGCCTCAGAACGGGATCGTTGGCTATTGCGACGTATGCTTGCGCCGGCATGCAGAATGATTGCGGCCAGAAAATTCGTCGGAGGGCCTGCGCACAGGTTCTTGAAGCGTCTGCGCTTGCCCGGGCTGTGCGCCACAGCCGGTCGAAAATTGTCTTCAGGCTATGGGTGTGGTAACCAATCGGCCAGGGTGTGACCGATCGTTACCATGCGTGCCACCTGGGTCGGGCTGGTGACATAGCCGGAAATGGTTTGGCGCGCCTGATCCGACAGTGCAATATTCTCGTTGCGCCACTGCGCGAGGTGCAACCCTTCCCGGCGGGTTAGCTCAACCATTTGATTCGCTGCCCGGGCAATCGAGCCGTCGGCGTGCGCAGGCAGAAATGCTGCGTAAAGGACGGATAGCAGACTGGGCCAGCGACCGAGATGGCGCCACAGCGTCGCAACATGCGCATCGATACCTGATGCGCCCATGGCATTGATATGGAGGATAAGGTCCCAGGTATTTGCGTCGATCGCCTCGCGCATCGGCAGCGATGGCAGTGCACTCCATACGGGAAGCGTTCTCGGGCAGACTTTCCCGCGATCTTCCGACGGTGGTGCGATCAGCCCGGCAAGCGCCACCATGTTCAGCCCGTTCGACCGGTTATATGCTTCTATGATCGTGCGAATGGATTTTAGCTGCACGTCATCAATGCCGACGCAAGCGAGCTGGGTCGGTGCCAGGGCGTGTGGTGCTGGCAAGCGGGTTTGATTGATAACACGTTCGAGAGCGCGTTCTGCATGCCCGCTCGTATAGATCGAGCTCGCCGCGTTCCATACTCTTTGCAGGTTGTCATCCATTCCGGCGAGCCCGCGCCAGATGGACGTGACCAACGGTATTCCCATCGTCTTGCGGATATCAGAGAAGATGTCGGCCGCGGCTCCGGTTGCGGAGGACTCATCCAGGGCTGTAACAGGGTCGTACGAAAAATCTTCTGTCATTTCGATTCCGTTCTCGCCAAGTGAACGCCACCTCGAAGCCGCGGCCAACAATGGCCATCCGCCGAATTACACAAATCGATACAGGTTATCCATTCGGCACTGCCTGGTTGAAATCCCTGGCATCGTGCCGTTCGCGCAGTCGGTCTTCCTCCGGGCCCCATGTTCTGTTGACCCGGCGGCCGCGCTGGACTGCAGGACGTTGCATGATTTCCTCGGCCCATCTGACGACGTTCGTGTAAGAAGCGACATCGAGAAACTCCTTCGCGCCGTATAACTTTCCCAAAACCAGCGTGCCGTACCAGGCAAAATTTGCTATGTCTGCGATGTTGTATTCGTCACCGCAAAGGTATCTGCGTGATGCGAGATTCCGGTTCAGAACATCGAGTTGGCGCTTTACCTCCATTGCGTAGCGATTGATGGGGTACTCGAGTTTCTCCGGCGCATAAGCATAGAAATGGCCGAAGCCGCCGCCCAGGTAGGGCGCGCTTCCGATTTGCCAGAACAGCCAGGACATGCATTCCGCCCGCGCAGATGGTTCGACTGGCAGAAAGGCATCAAACTTTTCGGCGAGGTAGACGAGGATCGCACCGGATTCGAATACGCGGGTCGCAGGCGAGGTGCTCAAGTCAAGCAGTGCCGGAATCTTGGAATTCGGATTCACTTCCGTAAAGCCGCTGCCGAACTGATCACCCTTGTTTATGTCGATGAGAAAGGCATCGTACTCTGCACCTTGTTTCCCGAGGGCGAGTAACTCTTCAAGTAATACCGTGACCTTGACACCGTTCGGTGTTGCCAGAGAGTACAACTGCAAGGCGTGCTTTCCTCTGGGAAGAGATTGGTCGTGTGTCGCGCCTGCAGTGGGCCGATTGATTTTCTCGAATTTGCCGCCGCTGGGTGTTTCCCATGTCCACACCTTTGGTGGCGTGTAGCTGGATTCGTCGGTCATGATTTGTATTTGGTAGTCCCTGACAAGCCTAGTGTACTTGCTTGTTCAGCTACAGGGCGAAAGTGATAGACACGCTGGAGTGTCGCGGCGTCGGGACCGCTACCGGGATCTAACGAGCAAGAGCGGTAAGGCCGCGCAGATTTTTGCAAATCCAGATCGGCAGTGCTCTGTTTGTGGAGTGAGGACGGGACAAAAAAAGACCCGGGGCCTAAGGGAGGGAAGGCGCCCGGGTGAAAAAGACTTACAGATCGAAGCCTTTGTCCAGATGCAGGTGGCGTTTTAGCAGGTTGTCGAGTACGACGTAGTTATGTAACCCGTAGAGCGCTTCAGCGCGGCGTTGTTGCCCGGTGAGATTGATTGCTTGCGCCTCTTCAGGCCTGTTCTGTTCGGTGTTTGGCACCTGAACATCAGCCTCTCCTGTCCAGTGATTCATGTGCGTCTCCTCTGCGTCATGTCAGTGACTGCAGTATGAGTTTTGGCTTCCGGCGATGCTTTACCCAAGACGCCTGTCAGTTGACCAACGGCGCCAATCGACGCGTCTGTGGCGTCCAGGCTTCGAATGGCATTACCACACACTCTTGCTGCGTCACGCTTCGCAGCGCCTGAGGCGCGTAAACCGTAATCTCTACTCACTCGCACGGTTAAACAGTTTCAGCGAGATGACTTCCAACCCGATTTTTTACTTTTTCAGGAGAAACACCATGAAATTCATCAAAACCACCATCGCTGCCGCCGTACTCGGTTTTTCTTTCAACGCCTTTGCTGCCGTTAACGACATCTCGGACGTGACCCACGGTTCGATCTCGGGCAAGCAGGAGCAGGTT
>DATKYN010000268.1:0-3117 GCA_035528435.1 Burkholderiales bacterium | reverse complement strand
GTGCAGTGACAACCAGCAGGCATCGTGACCGCTGTCGCCCTCTTCATCAGGCCAGATCGCATCAACGAGTCGGGTCATGGCGACATCGTGTCTGCCGAATGCAATCAGCGCCTTGAGAAGTGCCATCGGTTTTTTTGGAGTCTTGCGTGAAAACGTCAGGAGTTCGTCTTCGATCATTACTCCGAATCGACCGAGCAGATAGATGCGCACCTCCCACGGCCATTTCTCGATGCTCAATGAGGGAGCTGGCAGTTTGCACAGCCTTACAGCGTTGCGAACATTGTCCACCGGTATCCCGATGCTCAGTGCTCTTGTGCACAGTTTTGCTGCCAACGTGCGATATTTTCTGAAGGTTTGGAGGTACGTTGTACTCTGAGCGAGTCCAAAGACGTGTCGAAGTTGTTCATCACACTGAGCCAACTTTGAATCTGCCAGCGCGATGCTCGCAAGTACGGCCCGCGCATCGAATTCCACCCATTCGGCCTGTGCGCGTCGAGCCAGTTGCAACGCTTCTTCGGCGACTTTGCCGGCCTCGGCAAGTTCTCCCGACATTAACAGTGCCCATGCACGCTGCGAGCGGGTCAGACAACGCAGATGATGAACACCGGCCTCGTCGAACAAATCGACCGCATCCTCGGTCAACGCGCTTGCTGTCACGGGGTCATTGCGAAGCACCGCCAAAAAAGCTTTGATCGTGCTGCTGATCGCCCGGTCGTAAGCCAATCCGGGGATCATCACCTGCTCGAGACGATCTGACCATTTCTGAGCAGCGTCGAGATTGCCTGCGTCCATGTCGACGTGAGCGCCGACCACGGCCGCGTACCGTGAAACGGCTGACAGCGGTTCTTCGCGGCCGATTACGTCTGCCTCTGCGAGAGCCTTGCGACACTTGTTCTCGTCACCGTCGACCAGGTGAAAGAATCCGAGTACCCACCAGACCCACCCGACTGTCAGCGTGCTAAGTGACGGATCGGCGACCAACCGCTGGAGCAATGGCGCCGCTTTTCGCGCATAAGTCAGAGGCCCGGTTCGGCAGCCATAGGCGACCAGGTAAGCTGCGCCGAGGGTACGAATATTCGAATCGACCTCTCCCTGGACAAGCTCGTAAACGCGGTCCGCGTTCTCTGACAAAGCCGGATCGTCGGGCTTTCGAAAGGACAGCGCGATTAACAAGGCGGACCTGACTCGCAACTCTGCCTTCGCATCCGGAAACGAATCCACTCGTGTCAGCGCGGCCTTCAGAGTCTCGATCCACGGATCCATTGGGCGGAACGCCGAGTACTCAAGCATGTAGGACTGAATTACGCCAGCCGCCGCCTGAACCTGGCAGAAAACATCGCTGTCACGAACTGCCAGTTCATGGCTCGCTATTAGCACTGGTCTTGCGTGTGCCGGAGCCATTGAAGCCTGCGCCATGCCGAGCCAGTACTGCAACCAACAATTGGACTGAACAAAGGTGTCGGAAAGTGCGTTGATAGATTCCTCCACACTGCGCCAACGGCCTTGCGCGATCATGCGCTCGGCTTCGCGAACAATGGTTTTGCAAGCTCCGGACTGATCACCGCCGCGGAGGTAAAGTTGAAACGCTTCTTCTGACAAGCCTTGTTCGTCGAGGAGGCGCGCTGCCGCTCGCGCCAGCCGGCATAGTTCGTTTGCGTCGAAGACCAGTTGCGCACGTTCCTGCAAAAAGGCGCGGAAGAGCGCGTGAAACTGATACACGGGTTCTTTTGTACCGCGCCGATCAGTGAACAAGTGGCGGCGATAATGGTCTTCAAGCAACCTGGCTGCCCGTGTGCTTCCGGTCAGCGCAGCCGTGCTCGCCAAAGTCATCTTTGGCAGAAAGCTGATCCGCAGCAACAGATCCTGCATCATCGGATCTGTCTGGTCGAACAGCTGGCCGGCGAAGTAGTCGAAAACATTCTTGAGCGAATCGGACGTGGTTGACCGTTCGATGTCGTCGCCATCGCGGAGCTGTTCGATAATCAATACCAGCCCCGCTGCCCAACCGTCGCATTGTTTATGCAACTCTTTTGGAACACGCTCATTTGTACTCGGACCGAGTGCTCGCTATAGAGCTGACTTCATCGATTGTTAACCGCAGCGATTGCCAATTCACCACGGTCACGCGGTCATTGGCCAGAAGGCGTGCGTAACATTCGGGTGGATCACGCCGGCTGATTATGAGAACCGAGCTCTCCTCCGGAATTTCGTCAATCGCCTGTGTAATCAATTGATGAAACGGATGGTCAGGCTCGATTTCCTGATAGTTATCCAGTGCCAATGTTGCGCCGCTGGGTAGCCTGAAAAACAATTCCCGGAAAAATCTTCTCGAAAAGCTTTCAATGTCAGCAAGATACTCCGGCGTCAGACGCGGCAGCGAGCGCTGGTGTTTGCGTGTAAACGGTTTTGCCGCTTCACCGAGGTAGTAGAAGAAAGTCGCAAGATCGGTATCACCGGAATCGACCTGATACCAGATGCCTTTGACGTTTCGTTTATCGAGCCAGGAAGCAACCAGCGTTGTTTTGCCCGCCCCAGGTGGACCTACAACACAGATGGAAGGTTTTTGCTCACGGGCTTCATCCAGAAGCGCGAACAAGCGCTCGCGGGCTACTGCCTTGTGCAGCCGCGGTCGTGTGAGCTTGGCGAGTTGCGGTTGTTTCTTCGGCATCGCTACCTCCTCCCGGTCCGCCGTGTGAAGATCAGTTGTTCCCGTGAGGGCGCCTATGCTTGAATCATAGACGCTTAGTTCGAAAAGAAAAGCCCCGACGGTATGGCGCTTAAGGGAAAGCTCGCGCTCGCAGCTCGAACTGCAGTTTTGTCTTGTGGCGGCGGGCATGGTGAGGCGCGGAAAATGCCCAGCACGCAGGATGCGTAAATTGCCGCCCAAAGCTTCGACCGCCCGGTATTCAAAGTTTTTCCTGCGGCACTAATACCGCTGCTCTATGGAAGAGTACGCAGCTGACTACTGCTCAGCAGAGCTGAGTTAACAGGCACCTTGAAAAAAAGGCCCTACGGTATTTACTCGCGGTATATCATTTTCCGGGTCATGCCGCCGTCCGAGACGATGTTTTGCCCGGTGATGTTTTCTGCAGCCGGCGACAGCAGAAAGGCCGCGAG
>DATKYN010000267.1:0-8291 GCA_035528435.1 Burkholderiales bacterium | reverse complement strand
GTGACCCGCAGAAACGTTGCCGGAATCGACATGGCATCCTTGCTTGTACTCTTGTTATGCGCGATGAACAGGGTTTCAAGCTCCTGCTGCAGTTCGCCGGCGCGTCCATCCTTTTCGGCGGCCTCGAACGCGTTCATGGTGGGGCCGTAGTAATCCCTGAATGTGCCAAGGAATTCTGCAGGCGCCTGAGGCGCTTCAAATGTAAAGGTCTCGCGCGCAAACGAAACGTTCTTTGCCGGAACGCCCGCGGCTGCAAATCGCTCGACCACATTACTCTCGACGCCCCATGTCATCGGACTGACAAAACCTTCCGGTGGCGCTGGCGTATAGGCCGAGCTGATTTTCAGGATCTGCGCAACCAGGGTCGGATCACCGGGAATCCAGTTTCCCATGATGATGCGACCGCCAGGCCGGGCCACACGCACCAACTCCTTTGCCACGTCGAACGGCTTTGGTGCAAACATGGCGCCAAAGATCGACACTGCAAGATCAAAAGAATCATCCTTAAGCTGGTGCAGATCACACGCGTCACCCTCCTGAAACGACAAGTTCGCCAGACCGTGTTCTTTCGCACGCTTGTTGCCGGCCGCGACGAGTTTGCTTGAGATATCGACGCCTGTCACATCGGCGCCAAGCTGGGCCTCCGGTAGAGCGGTCGTTCCATCACCGCAGCCAAGATCCAGGACTTCGAGGCCTTTTGTAATACCGAAGCTCTCGACAAGTTTCGTCCCGCTCTTTCGCATGCTTGCCGCAACGCGGGTGAAATCCCCTTTTTCCCAAAGCGCCTTGTTCGGATTCATTGTGATGTTCCTTTTCGATAGTTGAGTAAAGTTACAATTTCGAAAACTCTTTAGACAGGAAATCCGCATGTGGACTTGTCTTTATGTACGCTGCCACGTTAATCACGTACCACTTACAGATCACTGACGAATTCGAATAAGTGCACCTCAACTCCCGGAACACCTGACTAAGGCGATACATCCTGCGGAGCCGCAACGACACAGGAGATGATGAGAGCGGCGGGTAGAGAAGATTTTTCGGAAAACACGGCGGTGTGAAATATGCACACTGACGCCTGATCCCCGCGGCCAATGGTGGCGCCGTAATCGGCTGCGTATACTATTTGGCTACGAGCGGCGATCGCCGCCGATTTTATGGAGAGACTTTCCGTTGGCATTTTTTGAAACAGAGACAGCGATCACGCCTGTTGATGAAGGCGTTTGGGAAATCCGGCTTTCCGCTAACTGGAATATCGGCCCCAACAGCAATGGAGGGTATGCAATGTCTCCGGTATTGCGCGCAATGCGCGAACTGAGCGGCAAAGCAGATCCGGTTTCCGTTACAACGCACTTTCTGCGTCCGGTTCAGGGCGGCACCGACTGCCGCATCGAGGCCAGGCTGATCCGGACGGGACGAACCATGGCGACGGCACAGGGAACGCTCAGTCAGGACGGGAAGGATCGACTTGTCGTCATCGCCGCATTTGGAGACGTGGAAACCGCGGCCGGCATCGGCCCGGAGATCGGACCCAGTCCACCCGAACTTCCGCCCGTCGAGGACTGCATCGCACGCGCCAACCTGAAACAGGGCGTGGAATTACCCTTACTGACCCGCATCGACTGCGTGCTCCACCCGGATTGCGTTGAACCCGGCGACCGGGCGGTAGTGGAGGGATGGGTGCGGTTCTCGGATGGTGCCGCTGCGTCAACATTGTCGTTACCGTGCCTGGTGGATGTTTTTCCACCCTCGCTCACGGCGCTGGTCGGCAACACCGGCTGGGTTCCGACAATCGAATTGACAACCCACATCCGGCGCGCACCGAAACCCGGCTGGTTGCGCGCGAGATTCGAGTGCGACGATCTTCACAAAGGCCGCATGATTGAAACAGGCGCCTTGTGGGATTCGAGCGGTGCGGTCGTTGCGCGCAGCCGCCAGATCGGATTGCTGCTGGAAAAATAAATGCGCCCTCGCGTAGCGCCAGTCTCGACACTCATCGAATGGCTTCTGCACTGACGCTTACGCGACCATTACATCGAGTTCGGCGATTGCTGCGCGCGCAACATCACCTTCCGGAATCGACTGACCCGAGTCGCGCCGTTCAACCGCGGCCTTGAAACCATGCACTTTGGAATAGCGGCGAAACCACATGCCCTCGCGATTGCGTCGCGTAATGCCGTCGAACGGTGATCGCATCGAGCCGCTCGGGCCGATTGAATGTAATGCGGGCGATGCGTGGATTGCTCTCGCTCTGATTCAGCGTCAGGGTCGAGAATGGCCGCGACACGTCTACCGGCCGGCCGGCATGGGGATCTGCGTCGAGATCTTCCCAGCGCTCATCATGTTCTCCGTCTGTTCCGGGGATTCAGGCACCCGGTCAGCACTACTCCTTACATGGCCAGCGCGCCTCGTATGCAAGCAGCACCTCTTCAACAGCCAGCCCTTTCAGTCGTTGCGGATGCCTGCCGGCATACTCCTGCCAGGCCAACCGGCGCGCTATTGACAGCGGTACAGTGTCAATCCCGAGTTCCGGGCCACACGACCCCACCAGACCCGTTAGCTGCGGTTCGCTTAGCCGGCCGATCGCCTTTGCCGTCTTGTAGACCGTCTCAAGATAGGACACGCAGTCCACGAAGCGTTTGTCGTCGCCGCAAATTACCTGAAGGTCTTCGCCCGTAACAATCTCTACCGCGTTCGCCATGTTCGGCAGAGCGAGTGACATCGCCACAAGGAAAAATCCTGCTATTGCCGATAACGACTGTTTCACGTTATTGGAGGCATGGATTTCGAAGGCATGAAATCCAGCTGGCACATTGATATATCGCATGATGGCTCCAATGCTACCTGACCACGATCAACGTGCAATCAGATTGGCTCGAGAAATCTGACAAGAGCGGCCCGCTCGCGCCTGTCCATATTCAGAAAGCGTTCCCGCGACTTCTGCGTTTCTCCGCCATGCCATGCAATCACCTCCTCGAAATTACGCACCCGGGCGTCGTGAAACAGATCAGTGTGACCGTTAACCGTCTTCTGCAATCCCAGCGCCCACAGCGGCAGCCTGCGCCACTGACGCTCGTTGGCAAGAAAATCTGGCTGGCAATCGGACAGTTCCGCACCCATCTCGTGCAGCGACAAATCAATGTACGGACGCATCACGAGATTCGACACCGATGCGATCTGTGCCCGGCCGGTCCTGAGTTCCGGCACGTGGCAGCGGCCGCACTGTGATTCCATGAACAGCCGTTCACCCGGCCTCGCCTCGACATCATTCGCATGGCGTTGCGGGGGGACGGCCAGCGCCTGAACATAGCGCGTGATATTGCGCAGCCGGCTCGGCATCACCTCCCGGAAGATCTGTTCGGTACAAGCCTGCGCGCGCGCCCGAGTGATTCAAGATGTCAGGCGCCTTTGTCACCAGTCGGATAAATTAATCTGTCAGCCTTTTTGTTTTTTTGCTTGTCCTTTTTTTGTTTTTTTTCATGCTTTGCGGCAATCGCCAGAAGAGTAAAAGCCAACCGCCTCCCGCCTAACGTTCGTTCCGGACAAATCGCCTGACAAACTTCTCCTCCGCCTCGAGCGTGCCAATCAGAACCACCTCGGCCCCCGCCGGGAGCAGCGTGTCCCGCGAGGGATTGACGACGCGTTTTCCGTCGAACTCGAAAGCAATGACGGTGCAGCCGGTTTCAGTGCGAATTGCGGAATCGCCAATGGTGCGGCTGGCAAGCCTGGGCGGCACGTGGACGCGAAATACGTTGACGCCTTCGGCCAGCAGCAGGGTATCGCTGCCGCGCAATTCGTCGAAGATTGAATTGGCGCCCATCGAGGCATACGACAGCACGAGGTCGGCGCCGGCCCGGTGCAGTGTCGAGACGTTTAGCTCGTTGGTACAGCGGCAGATGATCTGGATGTTCGGCCGTAACCGGCGATAAAGGATGGTCAGGAAGATGTTCAGGTCGTCATCGTGGGTGGTAATGATGACAGTAGAGGAATCGCGCATGCCGGATGCCACGATGACGTCGAATTTCGCCGCATCACCGATGATGGCGCGAGCCGGGTCGGGCACCCGCTCGGCAACCAGTTCGATCGTCACCCATTCGATGCTGCGCTCATCCAGCGCATCCGCGGTCGCACGACCGACACGGCCGCTACCGACGATCACAACCCGGCTTCCGCCGCGCTCCGTACGGCACATCAGCTGGTTGTAGCGCTCGAACTGTTCTGGCGTGCCGGCAAGCACCAGGATCGTATTCGGTCCGATCTCGCTTTCCGGCCCCGTGGGCTTGAAAATCCCGTGGTCCCACAAGCCCACCACGCTGACCCCGATGTCGCCCCACAACCCCGTCGCGCCGATCTTCTGGCCAACCAGCGACGTTCCGCCGGCACTCGCCTCAGCGATGTGGAGCCCATAGGTTTCTCCGATACGATGCGCCGAGGCGTCGCGGTCGATGACGCGCCGGGCGAGAGCTTGCCCCATCATGAACTCCAGGCGCAGCACACGCGTGGCGCCGGCCAGTTCCATGGCATCCCACGCAGCCTCGTTGGTTGCCGTGGCAACGATGGGAATGTCGGGGGCGACTCCCCGCACGGTGAAAATCACGTTGGTATTGATAACATCGGTGCGCGTGCTGACCACCATGGCGGCCTGATCGATGCGCAGGCGCCGGTAGGTCTCCGGATCGTTGAATTCACCGAGCACGACCGGCAGGTTCTGGTCATGCAGTTCCAGCGCCTCGGCCAGCGTTGGCACGAGGATGTAAAAGGGATGTGCGTGCCGCTTCAGAAGCTTGATCAGGTATTTCGTGATCGGCCCGTGCCGGGTCAGGAGAACGTGGCCGCGCGTGTCCGGTGGCAGCTCGCGCGGCGCCCGGGCGCGGGCCTGCGCCTTCATCCACGGCGCATAGAAAAACTCGATGAAGGTGAAAGGCAGTAGCACCAACAGGAATACGACGCCTGTGATCAGTACGACCAGCGAAAACAGGCGCCCGATGTCTCCTTGGAAGGTGACATCGCCGAAGCCCAGCGTGGACATCACGGTAAGCGTCCAGTAAATCCCCGTGACCCAGGTGTGCTCTTGCCCCTCGAGCGCCATGAGGTAGTGGAACCCAATGCTGTACGCCGCGATCAGTGCAAACAGCACCATGAGCAGCCTGATCAGGGCGATCAGGTTGGAACGGCTGGTCCGGCTCTCGAGAAATGCGGCCACAACCGCAAGGAGTGATTGCATATTTCTTTTCTCTGACGTCCCTTGCGCCCCTGGCGGTGTATGATCTGGAATAGTCGCTGGAGCCAAAGGGGCCGCAACAGACACAGCGTAACAGACGGGAAAGCAATCAGCACCGCCAGCCAAAGACGTCCGCAATCAGGAAAGGCGTCAAGCCGCGCTGGTCGGCACGTCCGGCAGCACGCTGCGCGGGATGCAAAAAAAGGCTAGTTCAGACTCGATTAATCCATCTCCGGCAGTACTGTGAAGGGCAGCAGCATGATGGGCCGGTCCGGGCGCGCGCAGTTGCGTCGCGCCTTTTACATGCCTGGCCTGTTGGCGCGCCGGCACAATCGAGCACTCAAGTCATTTGGCGACAGACTGAGTGCAAGAGGGCTTGCACCCACGGCAGTTGCAGGTGCGATGATGCGCAAACTGGTGCACTTTAATTACGTTGCGATCAACTCGGGACGGCCGCTTGATATCAATCTCGCGATACTGCGGCTTGACTTACAAGACGGTATCTGACCCCGTACTCGTGGGTTCAGAAACGGTAGGCGGGATTATCCGGATCGAAGTCGGAGTCGGCTAACCCGGCATTGAGATTAAGGTTCTCGTACCCGTAGTTCTCCACCAGCTGATCTTGCCGGTCGTAGACGTGGATCCTGATCAGTAACTTGTTTTCGATATCCTGGTTGATGACCATCCGATAACCGCCGTAGCCACCAACCGTCCCGCTCGGCAGGTCCACGTCCAGAATACGTGTTTTCCTGCCGTAAACCGATTCCTCCCCGAGTTGCGCGACACTGATGTAACCGGCTTCGATCGCTGAACGCACGTTGACCGCAACCGTCTTGATCAGTCCGCCGATCCCGATGTCGGTGACCGGGCGTAGATTGCCGACCATCAGTTCGGGGGCCCTCAGGTCGAGATTACGCACGACAAACCTCCAGAACCCACCTCGATGTGCCCGGACCCGGTTTTTATTCCAGCCAACCACATAGACCAACTCACTGTCCTCGTAAGGCGTCGATACCCACTTAAGGTACATGCTGAACGGCTTCCTGAACTTCAGAAAGATGGTCTCTTGCGGAAGCAGCTTCCCGGCAACGCGTTGCTGTTTGTGGACGATGGCCGAGTAACTTTCAACGCTGGCGTAGGCGGCTTCCGCCTCGACGACCCACTGTTCGCGATCGTCGAGGCCTTGAGCGGCAGTGGCCACGGCCCATGACAGCAACAACGCCAAACGAGCGATCCCGATCATCCCTGGAGAATGTATCCGCCTTGAAAACCGCACTGCCCCGCCCCCCCCAATCCGCGCAGGAATCCGATAGCACCCAAACATTCTAGCCCTCTTTGCACTCTTCAAAGCACGTGCTCTGGCACTATCGTCTGTTCCGGTCATCGTTCTGCAGCAGTCCTTCCAGTGAGGAGCTATTACTTGCCTCAATCTGATCGAAGCATGATGCCCAATCCTTAATTCAAGCCATTACTCCTCGCCCGAAAGCGAGCATCTGACGTCAGTTGGGGCGCATCGACTTCATGGAAGCGAAGACTTTGACGCCTTTCGCTTGACCACAACGATGTACCATGCCTCACATGAATCAGGATTCCGCTGTCGCACTGCCGTTTGAAACGGCTCAAAAGATCTCTCGCGAAGAGATGAGCGAGTTGCCCGTGCGCCGCTACGACGGATCGGTCCACTTGCTGGCGGCGCCATCGGACTTCGAGCGCGCATTGCAGGACCTGCGCCGTGAAAGTGTGATCGGCTTTGACACCGAGACACGGCCTGCCTTCCGGCGCGGCGAGAGCTACCTGCCGTCCCTGGTGCAGCTCGCCACAGCCGGCGCCGTGTATCTCGTGCAAGTACAGCAGAAGGACTATTCCGATGCGATGCGGGAGATCTTTTCGTCGGAGAAAATGATCAAGGCCGGTGTGTCGGTAAGAGACGATCTACGCAACCTGAAGAACTTGTTCGAGTTCAAGGAGAATGCGGTGGTGGATCTCGGCAAGATCGCGAAGCGTCACGGTCTGAAACAGACGGGCGTGCGCAATCTTGCGGGGATATTTCTCGGCGTGCGAATTTCCAAGGGTGCGAAGACGACAAACTGGGCCGCGCGCCGTCTGACACCCCAGCAGATAACCTACGCGGCAACCGACGCCTGGGTGTGCCGCGAGTTGTATCTGCGTTTCAGGCAATTGAATCTGGTCTGACGACGTTTCTGCCGGGCGTCATTTGACGGCTCCCGCTGTGACGGAGTATCGAACTCGGGCACAAACAGAGCATGGGGCGGGTCCGATCTCGGAAACATGAGAGCCGGCCTGTATTTCTGAATATCGCATCATGGCCGCAACACCTCCCCTGCCGCTGCGTGTAATTGCGCTTCCAATACAAACGCTTCAATGTTGCACAGGTTGCGTAGGGCCGACGCGGTCCAGGCTGAATGGACCGAGTTCAACCGCCTTGCCGAGCCGCAACGTCTCCGACAGTTCCGAGTGGCGACGACAGTCACCCCGTCGCGATCGCACGCTGCGCTCGACAAATCGAGTCTGAATCTATTTCTGAACTATTTTTGCACGTTCTGCACGCCGCTTTTCGTGGTCAATCTTAGCGGATTTGCTCCCTTGCATTTTCAATATGTAAGCTATCCGTAATCCACAAACTCATACAATCCTCATGCGATAAGGACGCTGGGGCGCGCTGGATCTCCATACAAGAAAGCGAGATCGAAGCCTCCATACACCAACAGTCACTTAGCCGCCCGATTACAAGAAACTATGTCAGATATGCGTTCTAATCAGGAGGATCTGAAATGGCACGAACCATTAATCGTCGAGAGTTTCTCGTAGGCGGTTCGGTACTTGCCGGGGGAGTGGCGACTTCTCTGGCATTGCAACATCCCGCTGCTCGCGCTGAAACGCAGCAGGATGAGCTAACCGACCTCACAGCGGTGACGGCAGTAACGGCAATGCGTAATGGAGATATCAAGGCGGAAGATTACGCTCGGGCACTGATCGACCGCGCGCAGAGCCTGCAAGATCTGAATGCATTTCTCACGCTGAACCGGGAGATGGTGCTCGAAGCTGCCAGAAA
>DATKYN010000266.1:0-9333 GCA_035528435.1 Burkholderiales bacterium | reverse complement strand
CACTCCTGGTTTCGTAGCCCGGAAGAAGCGCAGCGTATTCCGGGATAACATTCCGGCATGGTTCGCTATCGCCGAAACCTCGTTGCAGGAGGCACATTCTTCTTTACCGTGAATCTTCGCGACCGGGCGTGCACACTCCTGGTAGATCACGCAGACCTGCTACGGGAAATGATTCGTGGTGTTCGCAAGGAATTGCCCTTTACTGTCGATGCAATGGTCATACTCCCTGACCATTGGCACGCAGTATGGACGTTGCCACCGCGAGACACTGCCTATGCCCGGCGGATACGACTCATCAAGGCCCGTTTCACCCGCTACCTGGTACGTGCCGGCGAGAAAATCGAAAAGGATCGCCGGGGCGAATATCACTTGTGGCAGAAGCGTTTCTGGGAGCACACCATTCGCGACGACGCTGACTTTGAATCCCATCTGAATTACATTCACTTCAACCCAGTCAAGCACGGGCACGTCGACCGGGTCTGTGATTGGCCGTATTCGACATTTCACCGGTATGTCCGGCGAGGGTTGTTGCCTGCAAGTTGGGCAACGCCTCAAGCTGATGGGAATTTCGGTGAATGATCTCAAACGAGTCCCGGAATGCACTGCGCTCCTTCCGGGCTACACAACTTCCGGTACGCAACTTCCGGGTTAGGAGACCCGTAATGCGCTACGCTCCTTCCGGGCTACGCTCATCCTACGATTTACGGTTCTTGAGATAACTGTTTTTGACTTTGATCTTGTCGCCTTCGAAGGTAAACAGATCGCACCCGTCAAGTTCGATCTTTGAACCATTCGGATGTGTCGCAACCAGCGTCCATTCGGAACAACCCCGGTCACCCGACAAGAAATGCCGTGCGTTCTGAAAAGACACATCCGGCAACTCTTTCCAGACCCGCTCGAATGCCTCCCTGACTGCCGCGTATCCCTCGTATTTCTCTCCGCTCGCGCTGTTGCCGCTGCCCAGGTAAAAGGCGCAGTCGTCAGTCATATAGGACATCAGCGTTTCGATGTCGTGCTGATTCCACGCATCCGCAAAAATTTCAAGGTCTTCCGGTTTCATGGGCTTGTTCCTCTAAATTGATCACGCGGGAAACAGTTCCAGCCGCTACGCCTGCTCAATACTTCCAGCCGCTATGCCTGCTCAATACTTCCAGCCGCTATGCCCGCTCCCTGGCAAGCGTGAGTTTACCGGACTGGTAATCATGAACCGCTTGCTCGATCTCCTCACGCGTGTTCATTACGAATGGCCCGTACTGCACAATGGGTTCATTGAGCGGCCTGCCAGCGAGCAGCAGGAAGCGCGCTTCGCTGGCGCCGGCCTTAACACGAACCGTGTCGCCATCCGAGAGCAGACCGGCCGTTCGGTGTTTGAGTGCCTGGCCATCGTCGCCTACCGTGGCGTCGCCCTCATAAAGGTAAAGAAACGCGTTGTACCCCGGCGTAACCGGTGATTCGAAAACTGTCCCGGCGGGGAGATGCACGTCCAGATACATCGGGTCCGTCGTCACCGCCTGCACCGGTCCCTTCGTGCTGCCGCCGGGCTGAACCAGTGTTCCGGCAATAACCCGTGCCTTGCCGCCGTTATCCAGTGCGACAGTCGGGATGTCGGCCGCGGGAATATCGCGGTAACCCGGATCGTTCAATTTTTCTTTCGCGGGAAGGTTGATCCACAACTGGAAGCCGCGCATGCGTCCTTCGGTCTGTTGCGGCATTTCCGAATGAATGATGCCGCGTGCCGCGCTCATCCACTGCACGTCGCCCGGACCCAGATCACCGCGGTTCCCGACACTGTCTTCATGGCGCATGTGGCCGTCGAGCATATAGGTCACCGTTTCGAACCCGCGATGCGGGTGCGACGGGAAGCCGGCAAGGTAGTCATCCGGGTTATCGGAATAGAATTCGTCGAGCATGAGAAACGGATCGTGGCGCAGAAACTGCGAAGCACCGACGCTGCGGCGCAGCTTCACGCCGGCACCGTCCGATGTGGCGACCGAATCGATAACTTGCTTAATTGTTCTGTTGGCCATGAGTTCAAACTCCTTAATGAGTAATGACAGTCTTCGACGCGGTTGTCTTGCGTCGGTTCGAATTAAATCGGTTACGGGCCGACGTGGCTCAGGCGTTTCGCACGTCCATGCTCCACCCGCCTGCGCCCCTCGCGGCGAGCAGGAGAAATCCACCGGCTATGGCGACGTTCTTCAAAAACATGATCTGTTGCATCTGATCGGAAAAGTCCACGTGAAACAGCAGCGCACTCAGTAACGTGAACGCAGCCAGGGCCAGCGCCGTCATACGGGTACGGAATCCGGCGATGAGCAGGATGGCACCGCCGATCTCCAGTGCGATGACCAATGGCAACAGCATGCCGGGCACGCCCATCGCCTCCATGTAAGTTTGCGTCCCCTCGTAGCCAGCACCGAGTTTTCCGATACCCGCCACCAGAAAAAGCAACGCAATAAAGGTGCGGCCAGCCAGATCAGCTGCGTTCGATGCTGTTGTGTTCATCTTGCCTCCTTGTTGAATAGGTCGAACAAAATCTGATGCTGCGTTTCGCCAGCGGTAACGAGGCTCGCGGCGGCAGCGACATGAGGCATGGTGTCGATCACTGCGCATTGAGCCTCCAGCCGTTGCAGCGAGTATAAATATTGATTACCTCGATATAAAAGCGGAGAATTTAGCTCTATTTAATCGAAATATTCGAACCTGTTATCGGAAATATGGACAGCCCCAAAGTCAGCCTTGATCAATGGCAGGCCCTTGTGAGTGTCGTGGAATCCGGCGGCTACGCCCCGGCCGCTACGCAGCTTCACAAGAGTCAGTCGACCCTGAGCTACGCTATCGCGCAATTGCAGAAATTGACGGGCGTCGAAGTCTTCACCATTGAGGGTCGCAAGGCGATGCTCACCGTAGCAGGCCGTGCGCTTTACCAGCGAGGAAAACGGCTGATCGAGGAAGCCGGGCGGGTCGAGCAAATGGCCGCGGAACTGGCGCAAGGCTGGGAGTCCGAACTCAGGCTCGCGGTCGAGATCACGTTCCCGACCTGGTTACTGATGGAGTGCCTTGCCACGTTTGGCGACGAGCATCCCCGCATCAGCATTCAACTGCACGAGTCGGTTCTCGGTGGCACCACCGAGGCATTGCTGCAACGGCGGGTCGACCTGGCGATTGGGCCGAGCATCCCGCCGGGTTTT
The DNA here is from genome assembly GCA_035528435.1 of Burkholderiales bacterium. GTDB lineage: Bacteria > Pseudomonadota > Gammaproteobacteria > Burkholderiales > Eutrophovitaceae > SG8-40. The sequence goes on along the minus strand of DATKYN010000266.1, from coordinate 6,142 downwards.
CCCGGCGAAGCACTGATGCAGGTGCGCTTCATTCCGGCAGCGAGTCCGGACCATCCGTTGCATGCTCTGGACAGGCCGCTGTCTTTATCGGACCTGAGAAGCCACCGTCATCTGGTAGTGCGCGAAACCTCAGACCAGGACACGCGTCAGATTGGTCTCATTGCGGAGCAGCGCTGGACCGTGTCAACCAAGGCGACCTCGATCCGCGCCGCGCGAATGGGTCTGGGATTCGCCTGGTATCCGGCCGAGAGCATCCAGGAAGAACTCGAATCCGGGCAACTGAAGGCACTGCCGCTACGCGACGGGGGCGATCGCTACAGCACGCTGTATCTGATGTTCGCCGATCCGGAATCGGTTCGCCCCGGTGCCAAACGTCTGGCGCAAATCATCCGCCAGGCGGTTACCAGCAAATGCCCGAAAGAGGACGTTCGCAGCGCACCCGAATGAATTGCCGGCACTCAGCCGCGCCAATCGATCACATCCGCCAGTGCGGCACGTTCGGTCCGGTACGCGTTGACCGGATGCGCGCCGTCAGCGTATCCGAACGAGATTCCGCAGAGGAATTTTCGTACGGGTGGTATACCAAGATGTTCGCGCAACAGGTCGGGATAACTGGCAACCGCCGCCTGCGGGATGGTATCGATACCGAGTTCGCGAGCCGCAAGAATAAAGGCGGAGACGTATAAACCGCAGTCGACCGCCCCGTACACACCGAGATCCTCCGCGGTGGTGATCAACATCACGTGCGGCGCATCGAAAAAGCGAAAATTCTCCAGTGCCTGCTCGGCAGCCTTGCCACGCTCATCCTTGCCAATGCCCAGCGACTGATACAGCTGCACACCGCAGACTTTTCGACGGTCGCGATAAACACCTTCGTAACGGGCCGGAAACGCGAAGTCCGGTGTCGCCTTCACACCGGTAGCAGCGTGTGCATAAAGCTTGTCCGCCAGACGACCAACCTCTTCGCCGGACAGCAGGATGATCTCCCACGGCTGGGTGTTACACCACGAAGGTGTCATTTGCGCTGTTGTCAGTATCGCTTCAATAGTTTCACGCGGCACCGCCTTCGGCAGAAACCGTCGGCAACTGAAGCGGGTACGCAGAGCGTCCCTGACACTGGTCATGTCCTGATCCTTGAATGGTTGTTCTCCGACCATCCCGGCTCGAAGCGTGAGCACGGTGCCGTCACACGATGGTAAAGCCGCCGTCAACCAGCAGCGTGTGCCCGGTGACAAACCGACCGGCGTCACTTGCCAGATACACGACAGCGGCAGCGACTTCCTCCGGTTCGCCCGGACGGCCTAACGGAATCTTTTCGAAATTCTTGCGAAACTCCGGATTGCGCGCAGATTTCTCCATCATCTCGGTACGGGTAAAAGTCGGCGACACCCCGACAACACGAATACCATGCGTCGCCCACTCGGCTGCAAACGAACGTGTCAGTGAATTCAATCCGCCCTTGGCGCCCGCATAAGCCGCGCGCAATGGTCCGCCGACGTGTCCGACCTGGCTGCTGATATTGACGATGCAACCCTTGATTCCGCGCTCGATCATGCTTGCTGCGACCAGTGTCGACGCAAAGAAAGGCGCCTTGAAATTGACCGCACTGACTTCGTCGAACTCCTCTTCGGTCAGTTCGACTGCCGGTTTGACGATAGTCAGCCCAACGTTGTTCACCAGCACATCGATCTGGCCAAGCTCGGCAATTGCCCCGTTGATGAAGGCCCGTATGCTGGTCAGATCACGCACATCGAGCATGGCAACGCCCGCCTTGACTCCGAGACTGCGGCACTGCGCCGCTACGCGCTCACACTCGTCCGGGTGGCGGCTTCCGAGAAACACATCCGCCCCGGCATTGGCACAGGCTTCGGCAATGGATTTGCCGATACCGCGCCCGGCACCGGTAATGGCAACCACCCTGCCCTTCAGATCAAACCCCAGCGTCTTCGCCATCAATCGCCCCTCCCGGTCACTCAGCTTTTGGCCTTGCGGCGCGGCTTCCCGGACGCGTTCGACGATCCTGCCCCGGGCTTGCGGCTGGTTTTCGATTTCGCCTTCTTTGGCCGGGCCGACTTCGGCACCTTCCACTTGCTGTATTTGTGCTTTTGCTTGACGACTTCATCGACTTCGACCTGCAGGCCTGACGTCAGACGGTTACCGGCATTGGCCAGCGCGACGATTTCGTTCAGTTCGCCGAGAATCTCGTCATCGAGGCCTTTCTTGCGTGCCGCTGCCGTATGCGTATTGATACAGTAGGTGCAGTCGTTGGTGATGCTTACCGCCAGGTAGATCAATTCCTTGGTGAGTGGATCAAGCCGCGAGGGTTTGACCATGATCTCCTTCATCTGGCCCCAGAAACGCTCCATCAAGGGCGGATGTGCCGCCAGCGCCCGCCAGATGTGGTTCACGTAATCGGAACCGCGCGTTGCCATGATGTCGTCGAAAACGGCGCGCGCCTCGGGTGACGCATCCGCGTAATTGGCCAGTTTCACCAGTGCCATTTTTTTCTCTCCTCGAACTGTCGATAACAGCGCATGATCTTATCACTCGCGCCAGCGCCAGAAACATCGAACGTGGGCCGCATAGCGTCATCAAGGGCATGCCCAATGGACACACCGCTGCCCACCCTCCATAATGCGCCCTCTGCCGGCGGCTTCCTGCGTGACACGCAACCCGAGGCGCCCGCTGTGATGCGTCATGCCCGGAAGAGCACCGTGAAATTCCTGTTCGAAATTTTCCCTGTCCTGATCTTTTTCATCGCCTTCAAGGTGTATGGCATCTATGCCGCTACGGCGATTGCGATCGCCGCGACTGTGCTGCAGGCAGCCTGGTCGTATTTTCGCCGCGGCAAGATCGAGAAAATGATGCTGATCAATCTGGGGATTATTGTCGTCTTCGGCGGTGCTACTTTGCTTCTGCACGACGAGACCTTCATCAAATGGAAACCGACCGTGCTGTACTGGGCGTTCTCCAGTGTGTTGCTGATCTCCGAACTGTTCTTCGGAAAAAACCTGATTCGAGCCATGATGAGTGCCCAGATGACGCTGCCGGACCCGGTCTGGAAGCGGGTCAACCTGAGCTGGTGCGTGTTCTTTGCCTTGATGGGCATCGCCAATCTGTATGTCGCGTTCAATTTCACGACAGACGCCTGGGTGAACTTCAAGCTGTTTGGCGGCATGGGCCTGTTGCTGGTATTTGCAGTCGGCCAGGCGCTGGTGCTGTCCCGCCACATCGAGACCGAAACGGAAGAAAAAAACTGATGCTGTACGCGATCATGGCTGAGGACGCCGCGGACAGTCAGGAACGCCGCGAGAAAGCAAGGCCTGCCCACCTGCAGCGCATGCAGGCACTGGCCGACGACGGACGCGTCATACTTGCCGGACCGTTCCCCGCCATCGACAGCCCGGACCCCGGCCCCGCCGGCGTCTGCGGCAGCCTCATCGTTGCCGAATTCGACTCACTTGAAGATGCCCGCGCCTGGATCGAAGCCGATCCCTACGTCAAGGCAGGCGTATTCGCCCGGGTCAACGTCAAACCCTTTACACGGACTCTCCCCTGATGGATACGGTCGATCTCATCCGCCAAAAGCTGAACACACTCAGCCCGTCGACGCTCGAAATCTTTGATGACAGCCATGAACACGCCGGACATGCCGGTGCCCGGGAAAGCGGCGGCGGGCACTTTCAGGTATTTATCGTGTCGGACATATTCGCGGGAAAAAACAAGGTTGCACGGCATCGTATGATCTACCAGGCGGTAGGCGAACTCATGCCGGCTAAAATCCATGCGCTGGCGATACAGGCTTTTACGTCCGATGAGGTCGACGCGCCGGACGACGTCTCAGCCGGCGGGCGTAGCTGAGACACGAACACCACAGGTTTCATTTCCTGCCGTAAATTGACTTCACCGTACATCGATCTTCACCGTACATTGATTTTCACCATACATTGATTTTCACCATAGCGTAAGGACGCATCATGTTCCGAATTTCCACAATCACAATTCAGCTCACTGCCGCAATCATGCTGGTCACGGCTTTCTCCAACTTCGCAGCGGCCGCAGACGAGGAGGCAATCGCGACGGTCAATGGCGTGATCGTCCCCAAGTCCCGCTTCGATCTACTCGTAACCAGTCAGACCTCTCAGGGGCAGCAGGATTCGCCCGCTTTCCGCGAGGAATTACGGGAAATCATGATTACCCGTGAAGTCCTCGTTCAGGAAGCGGAGCGCCGCAAGATGAACGAAAGCGAGATGTACAAAACACAGTTGGACGCGATGGAGCAGCAGCTCCTGATTACGATGCTGTTCAACGAACTGATCATGGAACTGGAGCCCACAGAGGAAGCCAGGCGTGCCGAGTATGAGCGCATCAAGGCCGAGAACGCGAAGCTCGCTGAAAAGGAGTATCACGTGCGTCATATCCTGGTTGAGGACGAAGCGGTAGCCACCCAAATCATCGAGCAGCTCGATGGCGGAGCCGATTTCGCCGCACTCGCGGAAGAACACTCCACGGATACCGGATCGCGCGAGACTGGCGGAGACCTCGGTTGGGCGGAGGCCGGGCGCTACGTCAAACCCTTTGCCGACGCGATCGTCTCCCTCGAAAAGGGCACGACAAGTCCAGAACCGGTCAAGTCCGATTACGGTTATCACGTCATCGAGGTGCTCGACATCCGCAAGGCAGAATTTCCCGCCTATGAAGAAGTCGAGGAACAGTTGCGCAAGGACATGCTCACCAAATCACGCGACGATCTGATCACAGAGTTGCGCGACAGCGCCGCAATCGAGAAGATGGGTTCGCTGGATTCCGAGTAAGCGATCTCCAGCATGGCGACAAAAAAAGCGCGACTACTGTCGCGCTTTTTTTTATGACGTCCAATTTAATTTTGTGGCTTCCAGGCCGCTCTCGCCATGCTCCCGGCTATAGCTAGCTCACTCCACCCATACCCGGGCATTGCGGAACATGCGCATCCATGGTCCGTCCTCGCCGGCGTCACGAGGGTGCCAGGAATTCTGGACGCGGCGGAAGACCCGCTCCGGGTGCGGCATCAGAATCGTAAAGCGGCCGTCCTCCGAGGTCAGCCCGGTGATGCCGTCTGGCGAACCGTTCGGATTGAACGGATAACGCTGCGTCGGCTTGCCGTAATTGTCGACGTAGCGCAGGGACACAAAAGGCCTGGCAGCGGCCAGCTGTTTTCTCGACGCAAACTCGGCGTAACCCTCGCCATGCGCTGTCGCCACCGGAAAACGCGATCCCTCCATGCCTGCCAGCAGTATTGACGGACTGCGAACGATCTCGGTCATTACAAATCGTGCTTCGAATTGCTCGGAGCGGTTACGCACAAAATGCGGCCAGTGATCTGCGCCAGGAATTATTTCATGCAGGTTCGACATCATCTGGCAACCATTGCACACGCCCAGTGCAAACGAATCGCTGCGAGTGAAGAAACCCTCGAACTCCTCGCGCGCCCGGTCGTTGAACAGAATTGACTTGGCCCAGCCCTCACCCGCCCCAAGCACGTCGCCATAGGAAAATCCGCCACACGCCGCGATACCCTTGAAATCAGCGAGGCGTATCCGCCCGGAAATGATGTCGGTCATGTGCACGTCGATCGCGCGAAAACCGGCGCGATCAAATGCTGCCGCCATCTCGATCTGGCCATTGACGCCCTGCTCGCGCAGGACGGCAATCGCCGGACGCACGCCTGTCGATACAAACGGCGCGCTGATGTCTTCGTCCGGATCAAAGCTGAGACTGGCATGCAATCCGGGATCGGCCGCATCGAGAATGCGCTCGTATTCCTGCCGGGCACACTCCGGGTTGTCGCGCAGGCGCTGCATGTGAAACGTCGTTTCCGACCAGGCACGCTGCAGGCCCGTGCCCACTGCCCGGTACAGGGCTTCGCCATTTGCCTCGATAATCAGTTCCCCACTCCGGTTCGGTGAACCGAGAAGCCGGACATCGTCAGCGAGCCCCGCTTTCGCGAATACTGACATGACATTGTCGACCTCATGATTCGCGACTTGTACGACCGCGCCGAGTTCCTCGCAAAACAATGCTGCCAGCTCATCGTCGTGGCCGCTGCATGACCCAATGTTGACGGTTACGCCAACGTGGGACGCAAACATCATTTCGGCCAGTG
>DATKYN010000265.1:0-5412 GCA_035528435.1 Burkholderiales bacterium | reverse complement strand
CTCGCAAATATGAGCCACGAATTGCGCACACCACTGAATGCGATCCTTGGTTATACGGAACTCATTGCCGATGGAATATATGGTGAAGTCCCGGAAACTATTGGCGAGATCATGGAACGCGTGCAACGCAGTGGCCGCAACCTGCTCGGATTGATCAACGATGTGCTGGATCTTTCGAAAATCGAGGCTGGACAATTAACGCTGGCGATAAATGACTACTCGTTCCAGGACACGGTTCACAGCGTCATTTCCAGTGTCGAGCCTCTGGCGTCGGAGAAGAAGCTGAAGTTGACTGCCGATCTCGCAGAGGACTTGCCGATCGGCCATGGCGATGAGCGTCGCATTGCCCAGGTGTTGATGAATTTAGTCGGAAATGCGATCAAGTTCACGGACGCGGGGGAGGTCAAAGTAAGCGTCACGGTGAACGATGAGATGTTCGTTGCGTCGGTCATCGATACCGGTCCGGGTATTCCGGAAGAGCAGCAACAAAAAATCTTTGAGGAGTTCCAGCAAGTGGATAGCTCGTCCACGCGCAAGAAGGGCGGCTCAGGGCTCGGGCTTGCCATTGCCAAACGCATCGTCGAGTTACACGGCGGGCGGATCTGGGTGGTATCTTCGGTGGGGCAGGGTTCGACGTTTTCGTTCAGCCTGCCGATCAATGCGGTAGCGGAAGAGGGCACGAAATGAGCAAACGCATACTGGTGGTGGAAGATCAGGAAGACAACCGCAAAATCATGCGTGACCTGCTGACGGCGAGCGGATTTGTACTCATTGAAGCTGAGACCGGCGAGGAAGGGGTTGCCGCGGCGTCGCGCGAAAAGCCTGATCTCATTCTTATGGATATCCAGTTACCGGGACTCGACGGCTACGAGGCGACACGCCAAATCAGGGCGAATGCGGATCTCAAGAAGACGCCCATCATCGCCGTGACTTCCTACGCTCTGAGTGGCGACGACAAGAAAGCGTTCGCGGCCGGATGTGATGGCTATGTAACAAAGCCATTCAGTCCGCGGCAACTGCTGGCGAAGATCAGGGAGTACCTGCCATGACATCAGTGCGTGTCGATCGGTGGCGACTGTCAGTGCCAATGTTTCCAGCCTGTTGAGCCTATGCACAACCCCGCCCGCATCTTGATCGTCGATGACAACGAGGCGAACGTTGACATTCTGCGCGCCCGCTTGCAGGCGAACGACTACGACATCGTCACCGCCCCTGACGGCGAGGAAGCGCTTGCGGCAGCGCGCGAACACCAGCCCGATCTGATCCTGCTCGACGTGATGATGCCCAAACTCGACGGCATCGAAGTGTGCCGGCGGCTGCGTGCCGACGATTCAATGCCTTTCATTCCAATTATCCTGGTTACCGCGAAGTCTGACCCGAAGGACGTGGTCGCTGCATTGGAGGCTGGTGGCGATGAGTATCTGACCAAGCCGGTTGATCATGCTTCGCTGGTCGCGCGGGTGAAATCGATGTTGCGCATCAAGGCGCTGCAGGACAGGGTGCAGGAGCAGGCCGCAGAGCTCGCCGAATGGAACCGGTCCCTTGAAAAACGGGTGGAAGATCAACTCGGACTGGTCGAGCGACTGAGCCGGCTAAAGCGCTTCTTCTCGCCACAGCTGGCAGAACTGATTGTCGCAGGCGGTGCCGATGACCCGCTAAAGACTCATCGTCGCGACATTACTGTGTGCTTTCTTGATCTGCGCGGCTTCACCGCGTTCGCGGAAACTGCCGAGCCGGAAGAAGTCATGGGCGTTCTCAGGGAGTATCACGCCGGGATGGGCAAGCTGATCCTGGAGTACGAAGGTACGCTGGAGCGCTTTACCGGGGACGGCATGATGATTTTTTTCAACGATCCTGTTCCATTGCCCAACCCCGGCGAGCGGGCGGTGCGGATGTCGTTGGAGATGCGGGAGCGTGTGGCCGTCTTGATTGATAGGTGGCGCAAGCTTGGCTATGAGCTTGACCTGGGCATCGGGATCGCGCAGGGATATGCAACGATCGGCGCCATCGGTTTTGATGGCCGCTGGGACTATGGCGCGATTGGCTCGGTGACTAACCTTGCCGCACGGTTGTGTAGCGAAGCAAAACCCAACCAGATTCTGATTTCGAAACGCGTAATGGTTTCGATCGAGGATCTTGTGGTAGTCGAGCCGGTAGACGAGCTCTCTTTAAAAGGTTTCCGGAAACCGGTCCCGGTATTCAACGTGTTGGGGCCGAAGACCTGACGTCTGTGGCACGGTTTGTTCGGGATGGAATCGAACTCGGGAACACCTTGCGATGGTTCGTGGCACTACGACCGGGGCCGTAAACGCAAAACGGGCCGATAAAACTGCTTGATGTTACTCGCGCATTCGGAGTTTACGGCCGGGTGCTAGGAAACTTTCAGCAGTGTGTTGAGCACCGGTAATTCGACGACATTCCGGGAATGACGATGTCCCGTCGTCAAATGCCGATAATGATTTTTGGACGCACTCGGCGAAACCTTCGGCTCGATGACTGACGGATCGTCAAGCGATGCTGACTTGACGAAAACCAGTGTTGGCTCGTCGTCTGTTTCCGAAAAAAGCGGTGTCCCGCAGTTCGGGCAAAACGATCGCAGTATGACTGCACCGCTGTCCCTGACGTCTTCGTAGACTGTAGGGCGCAGTCCTGTGACGCTCAGAGTGTCGGCGGGAACCCCCACCGAAATGGAAATCGCCGCCCCAGCCTGCTTCTGGCAATGTCGACAGTCGGATACGACCATCCTTGACGGTTCAGCGCCCGACTCGTAATGAATGGCGCCGCAAAGGCAGCCACCTTGAATTTTTGCCATGTCGTAGTCCCTGTTGGTGATCGTGTCGGCAAGCGTTCGTCCGTCAATCATTGATTTGCCCGCCACTTGGGTCATCCCGGAGCAACCGTGCTCGATGACGGATGTAAGTATCTCCATAAAATGCGGATGCCACCGCGAAGCAGGGCATAGGCAATCTGTGAACTATTCACGAAATAGTTTCTGCGCCGCAGCATCTGGCCGCTCGTGATCTGGCGGCAGGTGCTGTGGGGTATACGTCTCCCGGTAGATGACCCTCGGGTGCGGTGCGAAAGAGCGGGGCGCGCCGACTGAGCGGGTGATACAGGGGCTGTCTCTTCCCGACCTTCTTTCCCAGACTGCGCGGGCGCATTTTCGTTGGTGACAGCTCGGGTAATCACCATAGGTATGCGATACCGAATGCCTGGTGCTGGCGCGTTCAGATCACAATCCGAATTTGGCAAGCCTCTAACAGTCCTGCAGAATGGCAACGTCATCCTGAAGGGCAGCTTGATCCGCGCGGATGGAACTGAAAGATTGGCTTGAAACCAACGGGCTTGGCAAATACGCCGAATTGTTTGCCGAGAACGAAATCGATTTCGACTTGCTGCCCCGACTCAGCAAGAGCGACCTGGATGAACTCGGCCTGCCGGTAGGGGCGAAACGGCGGCTTGTAGATGCAATAGCAACCCTTGCTACCCCGAGCCCCCAGCCGGTTCCGGGGGAAGCTGTCGAACCAGGGCACGCCGAACGCCGCCACCTCACCGTCATGTTCTGCGACCTGGTGGGTTCCACCGAGTTATCGCAGAAACTCGACCCTGAAACGCTCCGAGAGTTGATGCGCAGCTATCAGCAATGCTGCGGCGCAGTGATTGAAAAGTACGACGGCCACGTTGCCCAATACCTCGGCGACGGACTGATGACCTACTTCGGCTGGCCGCGCGCGCACGAAGACGATGCCGAACGGGCCATTCGCGCGGCGCTCGAAATTGTCGAAGCGGTCAAGCAGGTACCGGCACCTGAACCACTGCGCGTGCGTATCGGCATTGCCACCGGTCCGGTCGTCGTTGGCGAGACCGGTGCGGGCGATGCCTCGGTGCCCAAGCTCGCAGTGGGCGAGACGCCCAACGTGGCCGCGCGCATCCAGGGGCTGGCCGGAGCCGACCAGGTGATGATCGGAGCGGACACGCGCCGTCTTGTCGGTGGCACGTTCGACTTGGATGACGCTGGCGAACATACCCTCAAAGGCATCGTCGAGCCGGTACAAGCGTGGCGCGTGATTGCACTGGGTTCAGCCGAAGGCCGCTTCGATGCCGCACACGGTGAAGAACTCACGCCGCTGGTCGGCCGGGAACTTGAGCTCGGACTGCTCATGGAACGCTGGGCACTCGCGCAAGACGGTGAAGGCCAGGTGGTGCTGCTCTCGGGCGAGCCCGGCATCGGCAAGAGCCGGATATTGAGCGCACTGCGTGAGCGGCTCGAAGGCGAGGGTGCCATGCCGATGCGCTTTCAGTGCTCGCCTTACTACGTCAACAGCGCCTTCTGGCCCAGCATCGATAACTTCGAGCGAGTGTTGAAGTACGCGCGTGACGAAGCACCCGAATCGAAACTCGACAAACTCGAATCACTGATCGTCGATCACTATCAACGACCACTCGCCGATGTGCGCTTCATCGCCGCTATCCTCTCCATTCCCTGTGATGAACGCTACGGCGAGCTGGCGATGACGCCGCAGAAGTTCAAGGACGAAACCCTGCGCGCCCTGGTCGATCTGACAGAAGCGGCAGCGAAGAAGCAACCCAGCGTGCTGTTGTTCGAAGACTTGCACTGGGCCGATCCGACCACACTGGAATTGCTCGACCTGGCCATCGACCGGGTGAAGAACATGCCGTTGCTCGTCGTATTGACGCATCGGCCGGAGTTTCAGAACCGCTGGGCCGATCACGGGCATGTCATTGGTCTGAACCTGTCCAAGCTCACGCGCGCACAGAGTGCTGCGATGACATCCACAGTCACGGGTGGCAAAGCTTTGCCGCCAGACTTGCTCGAACAGATCATTTCCAAGACCGACGGTGTTCCGCTGTTTGTCGAGGAGTTGACCAAGTCCATTCTCGAATCCGGTGAGTTGAAGTTAGAAGACACAGGCGATCGATACGAATACGCTGGAACCAGTCATAGCGTCACAATTCCGGCCACACTGAGAGACTCGCTGATGGCTCGGCTGGACCGGTTCACGCCGGTCAAGGAGATTGCGCAAATTGGGGCTGCCATCGGGCGCGAGTTCAGCTACGAACTCATCTCCGCAGTTGCACCACTGCAGAAGACCCCACTCGATGATGCGCTCACCCAGCTCACCGACTCAGGGCTGGCGTTCCGGCGTGGCACACCGCCGGATGCAACCTACACATTCAAGCACGCGCTGGTGCAGGACGCGGCCTACGACTCACTGCTCAAGAGCCGCAGACAGGAACTGCACCGCAAGATCGCGAAAGTAATCGAAGAGCACTTTCCGCAAACCAAAGATACCGAGCCCGAGGTGCTGGCCCATCACCTCACCGCCGCAGCACTGACAGAAGCCGCGATACCGTTGTGGCAGCGTGCGGGCGAGTTGGCGTTAAAGCGTA
>DATKYN010000264.1:0-19204 GCA_035528435.1 Burkholderiales bacterium | reverse complement strand
TTTTCGATATGTCCGGTCCATGTAGCGGGATTGTATTGCCGGTAGCCAATTAAGGAAACCGCGCCCCGGCTGCCGGCACGATGTTCAGTCGCGGGCAGCGACTCGCCGCTCCGACTGTTGCAAGCGCCAGACAACGGCGAGCCCGGCTGTAAGCGTAGTGTCCTGACGCACCAGTGGGCTATCTTCGAACACAGCACCTGAAACCGTATCCCAGCGCAGGAATGCACCAACCCACATGCGTTGATAGCGGCGGCTGACGGTTCCGGTGACCTGGCCGCCCGCATAACCGGACTCGGCCGTATAGGCCGGTCGTTGCGCCGTGGCGTACTGTTGTTCCACCCCGTAGTAGTAGTTGTGATACCGCTTGTCGCCAAAGACCGGCCCGGCGGCCAGGCCGGTTTTCCATTTCCCGCCAGCAAGTGTGTTCCGAAAATCAAGATTGATTTGCGGTGTAAATACCCAACCGATGTTGTGTGTGTGTCGAAAATCGGTCGCAATCACGGTGCGGGCCGGCAAACGCAGATCCATCGTTACACGCGCATCAGCGCTTTGATACAGCCTCAAGTCCAGACTCGGGCCGATCTCCAGGGTCGGATCGAGGTCGGGCATGCCCCTTCTGGCTGCGTTATCGGAGCTGTTCACTGGTATAGACCCGCTGATACTCAGTTGTGTTGTGACCCGGTCATACTCGAAAAACAGCCCGCGTACCCGGTCACGTTCCACTTTGAATATCTTTCCCCGGTAGACCACATAGGGAATTGGCAGCACGTAGTTGCTGCGTTCATCCGAACCGCGGTAGTCGGCGAAATCAAGAACGGTAAAGCCCAGTCCTGCTTCCCACAGCGGCTGATCTTCGCCGAGCACCTGGCCTCCAGGGTGTGCCTTATCCTCGGGGCGAAGATGGTCTTCTTCGGCCGCCTGACCCTCAGGGCGCACCTGACTTTCGTCGTGTATCCGGTCATTGTCGCGCACCTTGTCCTCGCCGTGCACCAGTGGCGCGCAGATCAGGAACACGCAAAGTGTCGCCAGGCGCGATGCCATCGATTTGATCAAAGCGGACGTATTCCCGGTTGGATGTGTGCTGTTGTTGGTTTTATCAACGGTTTTGCCTCTCGGGCAGGCACGGCTTGAATCACACGACTGTTTCGCTCCCGGGGTTGGAGACGCATAAAACCGTGGTGTAATGTTGCCATATTTCGTGTCGGGAAAATTGATCGGGACGGCGCGATAATGTCGTTTCTTAAACGGGTCGGGTATTGCGTGTGGCAGACAGTTTGAACACAAGAACAGCGCTGGTGACAGGTGGTAGCGGAGTGATCGGGTCGGCGATCTGTTCACGGCTTGCCGAACACGGTTTTCATGTCCTGGTGCACGGCCATCGCAATGCAAGCCGTGCCACGGATCTGGCACAGACCATCGTTGATCAGGGCGGTAGTGCCGAGGCGGTCTGTTTCGATGTAACAGACCGGAGCGCATGTGCCGAGGTGCTGCAGCCGATTGCGCAGGCCGCACCCGTCCAGGTTATCGTGCATAACGCCGGGATACATGGCGATGCGCCGTTGGCAGGGATGAGCGGTGAACAGTGGGATAGCGTCGTCGATGTCTCGCTGAACGGGTTCTACAACGTGGTTCAGCCGTTACTGCTGCACATGATCGGTACGCGCTGGGGACGCATTATCAGCATGTCTTCGGTCGCGGCGATACTCGGTAATCGCGGGCAGGCGAATTACGCAGCGGCCAAGGCCGGTCTGCACGGCGCAACCCGGGCGCTGGCGGTTGAAGTGGCTTCTCGCGGCATCACTGCGAACGTCGTTGTGCCGGGGATTATCGAGAGCGAGATGGCCTCCGGTTTCTCACCAGAGCAGATCGCCGCAATGGTGCCGATGAAACGTGCAGGCCGTCCGCAGGAAGTTGCGGCCCTGGTGGGTTTTCTCGCATCCGATGAAGCGAGCTACGTTTCCGGACAAATCATCGGTGCCAATGGCGGCATGATTTGAAGCCGCGGGTGATTCGGGTCGTGTCAGTGAACAATAGCCGGTCAAAGTTCTGCGAGCGGGGCGAGATGCGAGCCAGTTTGCTGTGGCGCATGCCTTGCGCCACCACTCGAGGTCCCCTGTCAAAGTACGCCAGTCATCCATGAGTTTTCTTGATCATCTCGTCGAGAACAAACTGGCCGAAGCCATCAGACGAGGCGAGTTGTCGGGTTTGCCCGGGCAGGGCGAACCACTGGTGCTGGACGACGATAGTCTGATTCCCGAGGAACTACGGATGGCTTATCGCATCTTGCGTAACGCCGGGTTTGTGCCACCGGAAGTGGTTGCCTTGCGTGACATCGGTGATCTCGAGCGGCATATCGAAGAACTTCCGAAGGGCGATTCGCGTACCCGGGCAATGCGCAAGCTCCAGTTGATGCGCGCGCGGCTGGAGGCGGACGGGCGTTTTAATCATGCGTTGGGAGTTTCAACACCGTATGCCCACCGGTTGCTCGATCGGTTGGAGCCCGAGCAAGGCGACATTGATGTCCCGACCCGCTCAGGCGAACCGGAAGGCTGACAGTGATGGATGACATGGTGACGGGAATGTGTTCTCCGGTAACAGAGCCGCGATGAACAACCACATTGTGGCGCTCGCTGTCTGGCTGTCTCTGGTGATTGGCGGTTATCTTCTGATCGATCACCTTTCGGCGCCCGACCCAGTGGCCCGTTCCAATTCAGACGGCAAGTTCGAGATCGTTGTGCCGGTTGCGCGCGATGGTCATTACTACCTCAAGGGGGCTGTCAACGGTACTCCGGTCACTTTTCTCGTCGATACCGGTGCGAGCTATGTCTCGATCGGGTCTGATATCGCGGCCCGGGCGAACCTGCCGGAAGGTGTCGCGGGCTTATTCGGGACGGCGAATGGGCGTGTCGAGGGGCGAATCGTCAGGTCGCAAACGATCAAGGCCGATGTCTTCGAAGTCAGCGGCATCACCGTGGCGGTGATGCCGGCGCGCAGTGAGTTCGGCCTGCTTGTCCAGAATTTTCTGCGCTACTTCACTGTCAGCCAGTCGGACGGGAAGCTGATTTTGCGTATTCGCGAACCGTGATTTCTGCTTTCCATTCCTCCGGGATCGCCATTTTTCTGACCGACGCAGACTGCAATAACGAGAAAAAGAATTCACTGTCACAAGCGAGAAACAAGATTAAATATTCTCTGTAATAGATTGTAATAGAGCATATAAGACTCTTGTTAAAGGCGGTGTTGGCTTCGATTGCTTTCGGGTGTAGGATTGTTTTCAAGCACCTACGAGTAAATACTAAGGGTGCGGTTTAGGGGAGGGCACTAATTCCCCGCCCGGGCGGGGTTATTTGATAACCTGCGCCGCCGGCCTTCGGTGGCGCAGGGCTTTTCCTGTGGTACGACCTGCGGGCTGTTCTCGCCCGCAAATCTTTTCAATCAGCAAACTCGGCCTGACGCCTTTATGGAATGTCTTTGTAGACTTCGTTCGAAAACCCGCTTTCGTTACCGGCATTGTCAACGGCGGTTACTCTGAAGTAATAGCGGGTTCCGCTGTCCAGTCTTGAAATCGTAATACTTGTCGAACTGCCAGCGTTGATGCCGCTGCCCAGCGCTGGGTAGGAGCCGCCGTCCGCTGCGTGATAGACCCGGTACCCACCCAGATCAGGATCGTTTACAGCATCCCATTCGAGTGATGCTGTGGTATCGGGTGCTGTGTCCGTGGTCGTGTCGTTCGCTGTGGCGGTGTCGTCGGCTGGGTCTGTCGTTGGCTCGGTGGTGGTATCGGTCGTCGTGGTTGTGCCGCCGGTGCTGGTTGTATCCCCAGCGGTCCCATCGCTTGTTGTACCGCTATCGGGCGAAGTGCTGGTGTCTGTGGTGCTGGTGTCTGTCGTGGTCGTATTCTTCCAACCTTTTCCTTTTTTGCCGGATCCACTCGTCTCATCCGATGCCCCGATTTTGCTGACGCGGCATTTTTCTCCTGAAGGGCAATAGTCGGAATACTGCTTGGTGCCATCTGCGTCCCGCCATATGTAGATGGTCGCCGCATGAGCGGTTGTAAGGCAGCATAGGATAAAAGCCATCACCGCGAACACGGTGGTCGCGTATACCTTTTCCTCATTGTTTCGGCTCATCATTGGATGTCGTCCTCAAAGAAAGTTCAAAGGCTGCAAACGCAACATCCATACCGCAGGTAATTGTATATATAAAACAGATTGTTACTAAGTGTCAGAGGGAAATGATGGTCGTCGGTCAGCGACGGATTTAGCGAGCGAGACGGCGAACATGGCTTGCTGGCGTTCGTTGACGAATGTGAAGCGCGCGGAAATGTGTCGTGGTCTGACTACAGGCGCTGCACGATTGTCGATCGTCGGCTTATCTGCACCAATGTTGATTCTGTCGCACACGTAGCCTGCCGCGATTGACCGGAAGGAGGTGGCGCCCCGGGAAGGAATCGAACCTACGACCTACCCCTTAGGAGGGGGTCGCTCTATCCACTGAGCTACCGGGGCGTGACGGCTCGCATTTTAGCGCAACGCTCATCGATCACCGTGCCCGGCGCATTGCACCCGGCGAGGGAACTGCCGATCGGGAACACAAAAAGATGCACCATGCTGCAGCCTGAAGCACTTTTGCGGGCAGGGCACTGCCACGCTGCGGAGCCCTCAGGGCGGCAAAAGCCTTGGATAATCCTCAACTTCTCTGTACCATGCGGGCTCCGCCTGATACACATAAAGGGCGACGAACCCACAGTGGTCAACGTGCTGTTCATCAGAACGGCGCAGGAGTTAAACATATATGCAGTTCTCCCAACTGGGCTTAACCGCGGAGTTGCTCCGGTCTATCGAGGAGCAGGGATACACCGAGGCAACACCAGTCCAGCAAAAAGCGATTCCACCGATTCTTCTCGGCCGCGACGTCATGGCGGCCGCTCAAACTGGCACCGGCAAGACAGCCAGTTTCACCCTGCCAATGTTGCAGCGACTGAAGGGCCACGCGAGCACAAGCATGTCGCCGGCACGGCATCCGGTTCGCGCATTGATACTGGCGCCGACTCGCGAACTCGCCGCGCAGGTTGAGGCCAGCGTAAAGACTTACGGTAAACATATCCCGCTGCGGGTTGCCTCGGTTTACGGCGGGGTGCCTATCGACCCGCAGATCGCAGCGCTGCGCGCAGGTGTCGAAATTCTTGTAGCAACGCCAGGGCGATTGCTCGATCACATTCAGAGCAAGATGGTGATGTTCCACGCGGTGGAGTTTCTCGTTCTGGATGAAGCCGACCGCATGCTGGATATGGGATTTCTGCCCGATATCAAACGCATTATCGGACTGCTGCCACCCAAGCGGCAGACGTTGCTGTTTTCTGCTACCTATTCCGAAGATATCCGGGCGCTGGCGGGACAATGGCTGCGCGACCCGGTCCAGGTTGAAGTGGCCGCGCGCAACGCCGTCACCGATACCGTCACGCACACGGTCTACAAGGTTGACGCACGTGCCAAACGTGACGCGCTGGTAGATCTGTTGCGCGAGCGTGACATGAAGCAGGTGCTGGTCTTCTGCAACACCAAGATCGGTGCAAATCGTCTTGCCTACCGCTTGCAGAAGGACGAACTGGGTGCGGCTGCCATTCACAGCGATCGCACACAGGGCGAGCGAATGCAGGCGTTGGCCGAGTTCAAGGAAGGGAAGGTGCGGATACTGGTGGCGACCGACATTGCCGCGCGTGGTCTGGATATCGAACAACTTCCGTTCGTCGTGAACTTTGATATGCCATCGAATCCGGAAGACTATGTGCACCGCATTGGCCGGACTGGTCGAGCAGGTCTGCTGGGCGAAGCCATCTCACTGATCGGCTCCGAAGACGTGGAGTATCTCTCCGCAGTGGAAAAGCTGATCAAGAAGAAGTTGCAGGTCGGGTCGTTACCGGGTTCATCGAGAAGTTCGGAGAGAAGTCCATCGAGGGGTTCGGAGAGAAGTCCCGAGAGAAGTTCGGAGAAGCGCCCGGCGCCGGCAAGGCGAAGCGAACCAGCACGGCGCAGCGAACCAGCAAGGCGCAGCGAACCAGCAAGAAAGAAGCAGGAGACCGATCCGTTGTTTGATCAGCCTTATGTCTCATCGCACCAGCCTGACGTGAATCCGGTTACAAGCAAACCGTCCCCGCTGGGAAGCAGTGGCAGCAACAGAAGGGAAAAGCAGATCGCCGCGCTGTTCTTGCCGCCGGCCGCGAAACCTGATGCATAACCCGAAAACAGGGCGTTACTTACAGGGAAGGCGGCGTGACGGTTGAACTGACCGATCGGCTGACCGAAATTCTTAGTGGTGCCGAGGGCGAAATTCCCTTGACCGAGGCAGCGTTGCTGGTCGCTTCGCATCGTTATCCCGATCTCGACGTGGGCTATTACCTGGGCGTGATTGACGACTACGTGGCGAGTATGTCGGCGCAGATTGTGGCCGATTGCGGTCCCGCGGAAAAAGTGGCAGTGCTGAACCGGTACCTGTTCGATGAGCTGGGTTTTATGCCGAATACACAGGACTATTTCGATCCACACAATAGCCTCCTGAATGATGTGATGGAACGACGCACCGGTATCCCGATCACGCTTTCACTCATCTACATGGCGGTGGGAAACCGGATCGGGCTGGCTCTGAAAGGCGTATGTTATCCGGGCCATTTTCTGGTCAAGTGCGAGCTTCCCGACGGCATGATCGTGCTCGATCCGTTTTCCAGGGGGCAATCTCTCGATATCACCGATTTGCAACGCATGCTGCGTGAAGCGCAAGGTGGCGAGGTATCCCGCGCTATTGTTGCGAGCTTACTCGTAGCGGCAAGCAAGCGAGAAATCCTGATCAGAATGTTGCGTAACCTAAAGGCGATTTACATCCGTAATCGTGATCTGGACAATGCCTTGGCGATCATGAACTGGATCGTCGCGGCTGATCCGCGCCAAGGGACGGAAATACGTGATCGGGGCATGATCTATCAGGACATGGAGTGTTTCCGGGCGGCGGCCTCGGATTTCGAGCGTTACCTTGAATTGACTCCGGATTGCAGCGACGGTGAGGGCATTCGCCATCGCCTGCTTCAACTTCAACGCAGCGTCTCGCTGCTGAACTGATCTGCTGAAATGGCGGGCTCTTCGGGTCGCGCCACCACTTGCGCAAGTCGTTTCGGAAAATGGCGACATATGTTTCTGCCATATGTCCTGCTTTCCCTCGCCGTTCTTTCCTGGGCTGGAAACTGGGTGATCGGGCGCGCCATGCGCCATGACATCGGTCCGGTCACAATGGGATTCTGGCGATGGCTGCTGGCGCTGCTTCTGATTCTGCCTTTTTGCCTGCACGAACTGCGAGACAAGTGGCCTGTCGTGCGGCAGAACTGGTGGCGGCTGATGGTGCTGGGGGCCCTGGGAGCGGTTGCCTTCAACACCATGGTCTACGTGGGCCTGCAGTATACGGAAGCCACGAATTCGACCTTGTTCAATTCGGTGGTCCCGATTTATATCGTGGTGATTTCCTGGCTGTTCTTCGGCGAGCGAATCACACTGCGTCAGACTGGCGGTATCGCGTTGTCGCTGGCGGGTGTTCTGGTCATCATGTCGCGCGGTGATCCGGCGTTCCTGGTGCGATTACAGATCAACATTGGAGATATCTGGATCATCGTGGCCATGCTGTTGTGGTCGGTCTACACCGTTTTATTGCGATGGCGCCCGCGTGAGCTCTCGGCTTTCGCATTTCTGGGCGCCATGCTCGCTTTCAGCCTGCCGTTGCTGATCCCGTTCTATGGCTGGGAGTTGTACCACCGTGGAACATTCGAGTTGAAGCCGGCGACCGTCGTTACACTGGCGTACTTCGCGACAGTGCCCTCAGTGATTGCGTATCTGTTCTGGAACCGGGGCGTGGCCGAGGTGGGGGCGAATCGTGCCGGGTTAATCATTCACCTCCTCCCGGTCTTCACCGTAGTGTTATCCATATTGTTCCTCGGCGAGCAACTGTTTCTGTTTCACTACGTCGGAGCGGTCTGTGTGTTCTGTGGTATCACCCTGACGAACAGGAATCTGCGTTAGCTGGCGGTTGCAAAAGGCGCCGGCGTCTGTCTTGCGCCAGTGGGAGGGGCCGTCGATGGTCAGGTGCGAATCGAATTCGCTCTCCTGTTTGCGAGTTATTCCGGTAAAGGTTCGTATTCGTCCATCAGCGGATCATCACCAAACTCTTCTGCTTCCAGTTCCAGCAAGGATTTTGGTCGATCGCTGGTCTCGCCATCCTGTAGCGGCTCCGGTTGGCCGTCGCGGACCAGATACTCGCGGCGTTGCAGATAGGTTTCTCGCAGAAAATTGTACCGATCCAGTGCTGCCTCATTCAGAAAAGACTCCGCGCCGAGAAGGTTTGCTCGCGTATCGACCACGTACAGTGCGAGCAATCCCCAGCGAACACCGTCGTCGCCGATGGCGTCGTAGATCGGGCTGACGTAGATATCGACGGGAAGGGCAAGGCCATCGCGGACGTTGCTGGGACCAAAAAACGGCAGCACCAGATAAGGGCCGCTGCTCACGCCCCAGTAGCCCAGGGTCTGGCCAAAGTCTTCATCGTGATAAGGAATGCGCGCATAGGTCGCGACGTCAATCAGGCCGCCCATCCCGAATACCAGATTGGTGCTGAAGCGCATGATATCCACCGGCACCTTGTCGAGCTTGAGCTGGAGGGCATTGTTCAATGCTGTAACGATGACGCCGAGATTTCGAAAGAAGTTGCTAACGCCAGTTCGGGCGGGCTGGGGCAGGATATTCTTGTAACCGGACGCGATCGGTTTGAGATAGGCCGTGTCGATGGCGTTATTGAACGCGTAGATCTTGCGATTCATCGGCTCGAACGGGTCTTGTTTGTTTGGTCCGGTGGCGCAGCCTGACATCAGCGCGCTCAGGCACAGCAGTAAGAGAGATCGAGTCATCAAGCCAGTATGATGGTCTATTCTTTCGATTGATTATAGCGTCACGACATCAGGCGAATTCGTCTGTTGTAACGAAGAGACGATCAACGGCAAGCCCAGGCTTGACATGCCGTTGATCGAGGCTTGACCCGGCAGAGACGTACACTGGTGTCGGCGTGTTGCAGCGGAACGCACGTGCGGTGACTCTAAAGGGAAAACCCCGAGCGCTGCATCGGTAACCGTATCAGCAAAATGTACGCCCAGCACCGCGCGTACAGTGTATTTTGGGGCGAGCGCAGTACAATGGCGGCGGCAGTGCGGGCTTGAATGTCTCCCCTGGGCGCCGCAGAAGGATTCGGCGAGGCAGCTTGCTTTTAGCCACGGGAGCTTGCTCGCGAAAGCTACACATCAAGGGCCACGGGTATCCCGTTCGGCGGTAGCGCCCATCCGGGGCCGCGGTGATGCCGTACTGCAGTTTGTGACGTCCCATATCTCTTTGCCAACGGTGGCAATTGTGGTGGCGATGCAGTTTGATCAAAGCGCTTTGTATCGAATGGAGGTTTGCAATGAACGCGCCAACAGACGCCGGTTTTCCGGTTCAACTCAAGGACCAGTCGCTGTTTCGCCAGCAATGCTATATCGACGGTAACTGGTGTGACGCAGATGCGAAGGCCACCGTCAGCGTGACCAATCCGGCGGATGGCGGGGTGATCGGCACGATACCGAAAATGGGTCAGCCGGAGACGGCTCGTGCAGTCGGGGCAGCGCAGGCCGCGCTGCCAGCCTGGCGCTCGAAGTTACCCAAGGAACGTGCCGTCATCCTGCGCAAGTGGTTCGAACTGATGATGGCCAATCAGGACGATCTTGCCCTGATCATGACCAGCGAGCAGGGCAAGCCACTAGCCGAAGCCAAAGGCGAGATCGCCTATGCCGCGTCGTTCATCGAGTGGTTTGCAGAAGAAGCGAAGCGGACCTACGGCGACGTCATTCCCCAGCATCAGGCTGACAAGCGTCTGGTCGTTATCAAGCAGCCGATTGGCGTGTGCGGGCTGATTACACCCTGGAATTTTCCGGCAGCGATGATCACACGCAAGGCCGCACCGGCGCTCGCGGCGGGCTGCACGGTCGTAATCAAGCCTGCAACACAGACGCCTTTCTCCGCGCTCGCACTGGTTGAGCTGGCAGAACGCGCAGGTGTGCCGAAAGGTGTCATCAATGTGGTCACGGGACGCGCGTCGGAAATCGGCACGGAGCTGACCTCCAACAAGCTGGTGCGAAAAATCAGTTTCACGGGTTCAACCGAAATCGGATCATTGCTGATGAAGCAAAGTGCCGACACGATCAAGAAGATTTCGCTTGAACTTGGCGGTAACGCGCCTTTTCTGGTTTTCGACGACGCTGATCTTGACGCGGCAGTCGAAGGCGCGATGGCATCGAAGTACCGGAATGCAGGGCAGACCTGCGTCTGTGCAAACCGTATCCTGGTCCAGGATGGTGTCTATGATGCATTCGCGAAAAAGTTGGCCGAGAAAGTTACCGCGCTTACGGTGGGACGCGGCACCGACGAAGGTGTGATCATCGGTCCGTTGATTGACGAGAATGCCGTCGCCAAGGCCCAGGAACACATTGACGACGCCGTTGCCAAGGGCGCGAAAATCGTGGTTGGCGGCAAGCGGCATAAACTTGGCGGGCTCTTCTTCGAGCCAACGGTGCTGACCGGAGTCGACACTTCGATGAAAGTGACGCGTGAAGAAACCTTTGGGCCGGTCGCTCCGTTGTATCGCTTCAAGACTGAAGAGGAAGCGATCGAGATGGCCAACGATACCGAGTTTGGCCTTGCGGCGTATTTTTATGCGCGTGATATGGGGCGTATCTGGCGTGTCGGTGAAGGGATCGAATCGGGCATGGTTGGCGTCAACACCGGGATTATCTCCAACGAAGTGGCGCCGTTCGGCGGGGTAAA
Source organism: Burkholderiales bacterium (assembly GCA_035528435.1). Taxonomy (GTDB): domain Bacteria; phylum Pseudomonadota; class Gammaproteobacteria; order Burkholderiales; family Eutrophovitaceae; genus SG8-40. The sequence goes on along the minus strand of DATKYN010000264.1, from coordinate 8,321 downwards.
GCAATCCGGCATCGGGCGCGAGGGCGCCAGGGTTGGTATCGATGAATACCTTGAACTGAAATACCTTTGCATCGGCGGTGTGTAGGCAGCAGGCGCAGGATGCAAGGGCGGGCAGTCATTGTCAGGGATGGCGAGCTACGTTATTACCAGTATGCGCTCCACGTTAATTCGCGCGTGCGCGCCATGTTATTACGCGCGTGCGCGCCACGTTAATTCGCGCGTGCGCGCCAACCAGCCAGAAAGGTTTGGGCCAGGAACGGGACTTGTAACGGCTCGTTAACGCGAGTCAGCAAACATGCCTTTTAATCAACCTCCGCCACAGCTCGGCAATCAGTACGACGACGACCGCGTGTTACGCAGTTATCTGCGCCGCGTCATGCCGGACAACGTGTTGGCCGGAATTGGGCCGGAGCTTGAACGCATGGGAAGCCTGGCAGGTGGTGAGTTGTATCGTGCCCAGCTTGCCGATCGTCTGAACGAACCACGGCATACGCCCTGGGACGCGTGGGGCAACCGGATTGACCTGATCGAGATCACGCCCTTATGGCAGCAGGCGGCGAAACTTGCGGCGGAATGCGGTCTGGTCGCTACAGCCTATGAACGGGCACACGGCCGCTATTCGCGGATCCACCAGTTTGCTCTGGTGTATTTGTTCACGCCGTCGACTGATGTTTACAGCTGCCCGCTGGCGATGACCGATGGCGCAGCGAAGGTGCTGTCGGTCAGTGGCAACGATGCGCTTGTCGAGCGCGCATTGCCGAGGCTGCTGGACCGTAACCCCGGAACCTGCTGGACCAGTGGTCAATGGATGACCGAATCAACTGGTGGCTCCGACGTCGGCATTTCTGAAACGGTTGCATTGCCAGTTGAAGATGATCGCAACGACAGGGGTACACGCAGCACGCACTGGCGCCTGAGCGGGCGCAAGTGGTTCACTTCCGCCGTCACGTCGCAGATGGCATTGACCTTGGCAAGGCCCGAAGGCAATCCAGCGGGCGGCAGGGGGTTAGCCCTGTTTTACCTTGAAACGCATCGCGCCGACGGCAGCCTGAACAACATCGTTGTTCATCGCCTGAAGGACAAACTCGGCACCCGCAAGGTGCCCACTGCTGAATTGACCCTCGAGGGCGCGCTGGCTGAGCCGGTCGCCGGGCTCGACAATGGTGTGCGTAACATTGCGCCGATGCTTAACGTGACTCGAACCTGGAATGCGGTAAGCGCGGTTTCCTACATGCGACGAGGTCTCGCGCTTGCTGCGGATTTCGCAGCGCGTCGCGTCGCGTTCGGAGCGCCATTATCGGACCAGCCCTTGCATGTCGAGACGCTTGCCGGCCTGCAGGCGGAATACGAAGCCGGTTTTCACCTGACGTTTGCCGTGGTTGAACTGCTGGGCCGTGAGGAATCAGGTGAAATCGACGCGGCACAACGCAATCTGTTGCGGCTGCTGACACCGGTGGCAAAACTGGTGACGGCAAAACAGAGCGTCTCAGTGTTATCGGAGGTTGCCGAATCCTTCGGCGGCGCCGGTTACGTGGAAGACACCGGCATTCCCCAGTTGCTCAGGGATGCCCAGGTATTTCCCATCTGGGAGGGAACGACCAATGTCCTGTCGCTCGATGTGCTGAGAGTGCTGGCGGCTGACGGTGTGTTCGAGGCGCTTGAGGTGGAGGCGGTCACCATCACCTCCAGTCTGCGCGAGGCTGACTTGCTGGAGTGCGCCCGCCAGGCCCGCGACGCGCTCGCTCACGCCGTGGGGTGGTTATCGCAAGCGGGCGACGTGCCGCGCGAAGCGGGAGCACGTGCGCTGGCGATGACGATCGGCCGCGCGACCGCTCTCCTGTTGATGGCGCGGCAGGCACAATGGTCGCTGGACCGCGAGGGCGATCGCCGCGGCTGCTACGCGGCAATTCTCTTTTCACGGCGCGGCATTGATCTGATCGATGAGCAGGCTGATCACACCCTCGCCAGCAGTTTGATGAAGGCAACGGGCGCCTGATGGCAACATCGTGGCAAATAGCGGATACATCATAAAAAAACTTGAATTTCCCGCGCGAGTCCGTATAGTTCGGCGTTCAAGTTTTTTGGCCGGCAAGTGAGCATGTAGTCTCCGTCCGGTCGCTGGGTCGCTGGACCGACAACGATTGTTTGTAGTGACCGTCCGAACACGGGCGGACACAGTCAGCACAGCGGGAATCGATTGGTTTGGGTACGCGTCCTCGACGCAACGCTGGAGTCGCAACAAAGCACTCCGCATTACGAGGGGGGTAAATGAGATGCGTAATCTCAAGCTGAAGCAGGTTCTTCCGGTCGATACGGAGACAGAAACGCTTCAGGATTTTTCACAGGCCGAGACAGGCCTTCGTAGCGTGTCGCCATCCGCTGGCTCAGACACGCCTGCCGCAACACTGCTCCACAGCGTCAAGGAAACGCCCGGGCTCCATGTCATGGGTGATCTGTACGATGTTGGCTGTGCGGACAGCTTCATGATCGATTCGGATGCGCTCCGGGCCCACTGCCTGAAGCTGGTCGAAGAGGCCGGGCTGACCAGCGTCGGAGATTTCTTCCATCAGTTCGATGGCGCAGGTGGCGTCACGGGCATGGTTGTTCTGGCGGAATCCCACATGTCGATTCACACCTGGCCGGAGAAAAACTACGTCACTGTCGATGTCTATGTGTGCAGCTATTCGCAGGACAATCGGCCGCGTGCACGCCAGCTTTACCAGTCCCTGCTGGATACCTTCCAGCCACAGCGCGAGAACTCTCACTCAGTAGAACGTTTGTAGTGAAGGGTGATTCAGTGTCGGAAGGCAAGGACGATCTCTATCTTCTCGAGCATCTGAACGACGGATTCGGTTTCTGGGTGCGTGCCAGGCGCCAGCTTGCCCACGTCAAATCACCGTTCCAGGACATCGAAGTGCTCGACACGGTTAACTTCGGCCGAACCCTGCGTATTGACGATTACTTCATGACGTCGGACAAGGACGAGTTCTTTTATCACGAGAACATGATCCACCCGGCGGGCATTGCGCATCAGGCACCGAAGCGCGCGCTGATCATTGGCGGTGGAGACGGCGGTGCTGCCGAGGAATACCTGAAGTACCCGACCATGCAGGAAGTGGTGATGGCAGAAATAGACGAAGTTGTCGTCAATTTTTGCAAGGAACATCTGCCGGAAGTGCATCGCGGCGCGTTTGATGACCCGCGCCTGAAAGTGCTGATTACCGATGGCAAGGCCTATGTCGAACAGTGTCAGGATCAGTTCGATCTGATGATGCTCGACCTCACGGACCCGTTCGGCCCCGCCGAGGCCTTGTACCGGGTTGAGTTTCTCCGTGAGTGCCGCCGCATACTTGGTCCGCGTGGTGTCATGTCCATGCACCTCGGCTCGCCAATCGCGCGCCCCAACGTATTTCATCGCGTCGTTAGTTCATTGCGCCAGGTGTTCAGGCACGTGCATCCGTATATGGTCTATGTCCCCTTGTATGGAACGGCGTGGGGTATGGCGGTCGCCTCCGACGAAACCGATCCCCTGGCGCTGTCCAGCGAGCAGGTTGAACAACGGATTGCAGAACGCGAGATATCGCACCTGCAGTTCTACAACGGTGACACACACAGAGCGGTGTTCGCGTTGCCGAACTATGTTCGCGAGATTCTCGCGCGCCCGGACCGTCCGATCACCGCGGATGATCCAATGGACGAGCCCGGACTGGATCCGGCAAACCAGATTCCGCTGAAAGTGGTGTACGCCGGAAAATAGACGGGCGTGATCGGGATGCCCGACTAGAAAGCAGGCTTAAGCCTGCTTTTTTCTTGGCTGGAAGCTTGTCACTGCTGCACGCCGGATCTGATTGCGGCTTCCGGAGATTCGCCATAACTTCGGGCGCGTCTGCCGCTCGGTTTGAAAGGATGCTCGCAGCCTGCGCTGAATTACGGACTCGCCCACTGAGGTTGGCCATCGATCAATTGCGCAACCCCGGCGGACGGTCGCAGCCAGCGGCTTCAGCGCCGGTCGGCTTCGAGTAGGGCCTCGCTCGCTTGCCAGATGCGATAACGGATTTCGTACCCCGCGGGCGCGTACACCACGATTGGCAGGCGGCTGTTGTAGCGAATGATCAGCGGCGCCGCGGTGACGAATTTCTTGACCATGGGACTTCCCTCGGGGGGCGCCATCATGGTGCTCATGCCTTCGCCTTTTCCGACGACTTCGTAGTAGGTGTAGCCCCAGCCTTGTAAGGTGCGCGCTTCGATCGCGTTGCCCAGGCGATAGATGTTGACGCTATCGGTCAGCATCTCCTTGCCGGCGATGAGTTCCACCTTGAAGGCATCTTCCTCACCGCGCGCCTTGTGTTCCAGTGCAATGACAAAGCGCACCATGCCTTCAGCCGCCGGCGGAAATGCCTTCAGTTCGTCGTCTTCGGAGCCAACAGCGGTCACAGGCGAGAGGATCGCACAAAAGGCCAGAATTGCGGCAAGTGTGTTCGTGAAGCGCTTGATGCTCATGTTTTTTCTCCATTCCTGTTTGCGGGTGATCCAGCCTGTCCCGGAAGCAATGCCCGGATGCGAGAGCAAAACTGCACGGCATTGTCTGAAACCTGGCCGGCACTCATGCCGGGTTTGTACAAGGCGGACCCGAGCCCGAATCCGTTAGCGCCAGCCTTCCAGTATGCGTCGAGGCTGTCCGGAGTAATGCCACCAACAGGAATAACTAACGCATCGGGAGGCAATATGGCCCGCATTGCCTTGAGCACCCTGGGTGGCCCCGCTTCTGCCGGAAACAGTTTGATCGCGTTGGCTCCGGCTTCGAGCATCTGAAACGCTTCGGTCGGTGTGGCGAATCCGGGGGCCGCATACATGTCATTGGCGCGAGCAGCCTCGACCACCCGGGCATCGGCGTGCGGCATTACGATCAATCGGCCGCCGGCGGACTTGACGTCTCGCACTGCATCGGGATTCAGTACGGTACCGGCACCCGCCAGAACCTGGTCGCCGAAATGCGTTGAAAGTTTCTCGATGCTCGACAGTGGCTGCGGGCTGTTTAGCGGAACTTCGATGATTCGAATGCCGGCATCCACCAGAACCTGGCCAACGCCGAGAATCTCGTCAGGCGTGATGCCGCGCAAAATAGCGACCAGAGGCACGGGGTGGAGCCAGGATTTAAATGCAGTATCGGTCATGCGTTTCCAGTCAGGTTCTGCGCCAGGGCGAATAGTCCGCGTGTGACCGCGTCGCTTTCATGTACGACCGTGGGCAGCTTCAGAATCGACGCCCCGAGCGCGTAAAGCCTGGTCAACTCGCCGGCACCGACCAGATGAAATCGTTCAATGCCGGGCGTCGCGGCGCGCAGTTCGTGACCGATCAGGATGCCCGAAAGATACGACGCTGATTGTTTGTCGTGGATGTGACCTGCGAGTGCCTCGGCACGCACGCCAAAGAGGTGATGTAGCAATCCACCGGAATCGGCCGCGCGGGTTACCCCGTCGACAAACGCCGACTCGTCGAAATCACCGTCGGCCATCGTCCGGCCGAGAATGCTGTGCTGTTTCAGAACGGCAAATACCTCACCCGTCATGTAGGTGCTGAACGACGTAATTCTTCGATCACGAACGCCAGCCCACTTGCTGTGTGTGCCGGGCAGGCAGATCCGATGCTCGCCATCGCCGAGTTCGTGAAGAATGCCCAGTATCTGCACTTCTTCGCCCCGCATCACGTCATTGACTCCGGTCGCGCCGAGGCAGGAAAGGCCAGGAGCAATCCAGGCATGGCGGGTTTCCTGCGCCGTTGATTCCGATTGCACGGGCGGTGCCGATTGCGCCGGTGATTTCCATTGCACCCGGCACATCGCCGAAGCGATCTCTGGCAGTCCGGCGGGGCAGGTCACATAGGCCGCTTCCTGCCAGCCCTGGCGGCTGCCGATCATGCCGCTCATCACGATCGGCGCAGTTCCGGCCGACATCCAGTCTCCGGCCGCATTCTCGAGCGTTTGCGCAAACGCACCGTCGCTGACAGAAAGGATGCCGTCGGCCGATTGCCGCGTTTCAGACACGTGCCCATCGTCATCCAGACGGTAGACGCGCAGCGAAGACGTACCCCAGTCAACAGCGATCATGATCGTATGCTAACCGCATTCTTCCAATGCTAATCGTCGCCAAGCAGAAATTCACGCACCGGTCTGATCTGCTCGTCGCTCATCAGCATCGGGGCGTGACCGACGCCGGGAAACTCGACCACTCTGGTTCCGGGCCCACGCCGTTTCATTTCCTCAACTGTTTGCGCCAGTAACAGATCCGAGTCACCGCCGCGTATCAGCATTGTCTGGCAAGTGAGACTCTCCCACACGTGCCACAAGTCGACATCGCTCATCGGCCCCGAAAACGCGTGTGACAGCGAAGGGTCGTATTTGAGCCGGTACCGGCCCTTGTCATCGGCGACAACCGACGTTTCGGTGAGATGGCGCCACTGCGCATCCGTTAGTGGCCCGAAACCGGCGGAGACAAAACGCACGTAGGTTTCGGCCTCGTCAAAGGAGTCGAACGATAGGTGCTTGCCGACATAGGCTTTGATGCGTTCCAGCGCGGCTTTCGGAATAAAGGGGCCGACGTCGTTGATTACCAGACGGTGAATCGGCGTGCCGGCATGCGATGCCATTAGCATGCCGATAATGCCACCCATTGAAGTGCCGACCCAATCGATGCTTTGCGCACCACTGCGCGCGATGAGGGCAGCCATGTCGGCGCAGTATTGCGGATAGCCGTAGTGTTCCCTGTCGCTGAGCCAGGCACTCTTGCCGCGGCCGATCACGTCAGGGCAAATCACCCGGAAGTGGTCTGACAGGTTGCTGGCGAGCGCATCAAAGTCGCGGCCGTTACGCGTCAACCCGTGCACGCACAGAACAACGCGGGGGTTCTGCGGGTCGCCCCATTCGTAGTAATGAATGCGGTGAAATCCGCCGGGGCCAAGACTGGTGAAACTGTGTTCTCTCATTAGCTGTTTTCCGTACCGGGAAAAGGCACTGCTGTTGCCAAAAGTTGCCTCTGCTGCATCGTTTTGTCAGCGAAGCGTCGAGAGATACGCAGCAACGGCTTCGAGGTCCTCGTCGCTGATTGTCCGGACAACGGCCGTCATGTTGCCGGCATCGTTGGTACGGCGCCTTTCCTTGAAATCCTTTAGCTGCTTGATGGTGTATTCGTAGTGTTGGCCGGCAGTGCGCGGAATCTCGTTTTGTCCGGAGAAACCGCCGAGGTGACAAATCGTGCAAAGCGCCGCGTCGGCGACCGCTTTTCCGCGAGTCATCAAGGCGGGGTCGCCACGACTGTTCTGACCCTTGAACTTCTGCTTGGAGTAGTAAGCGGCCAGATCCAGCATGTCCTGTTTGGTGAGGTTGGCAGCCATGGGAGACATCATCGGGTCCTCACGACGGCCGCGCTTGAAGTCACGAAGCTGCATGTAGATATAGCGTGCAGTCTGAGCGGCGAGGATCGGGTTTTGCACCATAGTCGAATTGCCGTCGATGCCATGGCAGGCGGCGCAGACTTCAGCCTTCTGGCGGCCGGCCTCGGCATCCTGGGCCGATACGTTGATCGGTGCGAGCGCCAGCATGGCGGCCAGGGCGAGCAGTTTTTTCATATAAGGGTTCCTGGAAGTACAAAACAAGAAGGGCCGCCCTGGGACGGCCCTTCCGACTACCGGTAAGACTTGAGAGCCGGCAGAAAGTTTACGGCAGTGCGAACACGATGATGCTGTTGCCGCGTTTGAAGTTCAGCTGCGTGTTACCACCAGCTGCAACTGCAATATATTGCTTGCCGTTGACCATATACGAAACCGGAGGAGCGTTCACACCGGCACCAGCCTGGAACGACCACAGCTTCTTGCCGTTGCGGGCATCATAGGCATTGAACCAGCCGTTGCCTTCGCCGGTGAAGACGAGGTTGCCGCCGGTTGCCAGAACGCCGCCCATCAATGGTTGCTCGGTGTCGGCTTTCCACACCATCTTGCCGGTGTCGATGTTGACTGCCGCCAGGCGACCCCATTGTGCTTCACCCGGGATAACCTTGAATGCACCACCCAGCCACAACTTGTCACCACCCGGATACTCTGCCGGCTCGACGTGGTAGGTCATTGGCTGGTGCAGGTTGGCTGCATAGGCCATGTTGAGTTTTTCGTTCACCGCCATCGGGTTCCACTCAACGCCGCCGTTTGCACCCGGAAGCATGCGTGCGCCATCAGGAGTTGGCAGCACCCACATGTTTTCCTGCGGGATCATGGCTTCTGAGAAGCGAATCAGATCGCCGGTCTCACGATCATGAACGTAGACGTGTCCGGTT
>DATKYN010000263.1:0-20157 GCA_035528435.1 Burkholderiales bacterium | reverse complement strand
GCGGTCGCGTTCGCGGGTTGCGTGTAGTGGTCCCCGGCGTGCCCGATCGAGTCGCTTTTAATTGAGTCGCCGTGTTCGAGTGGTGCGTCATTCATGATCGCTTCGCCCTCGCTGGGAACCCGGCCACGGTAACACATAGGTTTTTGGAGAGTGCGGCAGCACGTGTGACGAAAAGTTTGACAGGCGGATTACTCATGGCGCTAAATTCGGTTGGCGCGCTGGATTGCTGCGCCAGTCACAATTTTTCTTACATTCTTACAGACGCGGTCTCGCCGCTTGGTGCGGTCATGCCGCCGGTTGTTCAACCTAACGGCCAGGTGCCAGGGACGCTCAGGGAATGACGAAAGTTCAGAACGATACCGGTATTAGCGTCGCGGACGCGTTGCAGGCCGAAGATGCGCGTTACGAAGCGCAGATCGCGAACGATTTCGAGGCGCTGGACGCGCTTCTTGCCAAGGATCTGGTGTATTTCCATTCGAGTACGGTGCAGGACACCAAAACCAGCTTTATCGATTCGTTGCGTACCGGCAAGGTCATTTACCGGAGCATGGAGCGCAGCGGCACCAAAGTGAGAATTTTCGGCAATGTCGCAATCATTACGGGTAAAGCTGTATTCGAAGTCACTGCGCGCGGCAAGGACAGGACGCTGAATATCCTGTTCCACTCGGTCTGGGTCGGACGTGAGCCGGGTTTGCAGTTTGTCTCGTGGCAGGCAACGCTGCTGCCGGCCTGAACATTGGTATCGATCATGTCACCAGCCAGAGAACGTTTCGCGCACCTGCCGACGCCGGTCGAGGTATTACCGCGCCTGAGTGCGGCCCTGGGCGGGCCACAGATTCTGGTCAAGCGCGACGATCAGACGGGTCTTGCCTTCGGCGGAAACAAAACGCGCAAGCTGGAGTTCCTCGTTGCCGACGCGCGCCAACAGGGCGCACGCACGCTGGTTACCGGTGGCGCGATTCAGTCAAACCATTGCCGTCAGACCGCTGCCGCGGCTGCGCGCTTCGGCCTTGACTGCATACTTGTGCTGACCGGTGAGAAACCGCAACGGCCAAGTGCCAATCTGTTACTCGACCAGTTTTTCGGGGCAGAGATTGTCATCGTCGAACAACGCAGCGAACGCGATCGGATTTTGCAGGAAACCGTCGGCAACGCATCGGAGCAGGGCAGACGACCGTATCTTTTGCCATACGGTGGTTCGAGTCCGATCGGCGCGCTGGGCTATGCCAATGCGATGCAGGAAATCATTCAGCAGGGCACCAACGCCGACTGGATCGTGTTTGGTACTTCGTCGGGTGGAACGCACGCGGGTCTGGTACTCGGTCAGCGTCTGTACGGTTACCCGGGCAAGGTTCTTGGAGTCAGCATCGATGAGCCGGAGCATTGGCTCAAGTCGCATGTGTCTTCGCTGGCGACCCAGGCTTCGGAACTGGTCGGAGACAGAGTTGACATCATGCCCGCGGATGTATTGGCAACCGACGCCTACTGCCAGGCCGGATATGGGGTGGTAACCGATGCCGAGCGCGAAGCGATCCGTCTGTTTGCGCGCACCGAAGGCTTGCTGCTCGACCCGGTTTATTCCGGAAGAGCAGCCGCCGGAATGATTGATCTGGTTCGCAAGGAGCACTTCGCGAAAAGCGACACGGTGCTGTTCTGGCACACGGGCGGTCAACCCGCGCTGTTCGCCGACAAGTACGGTGAAGACCTGCTCTGAGGCTGGCGAGCCGGGTGCGCTGTAATGTGTACGCGTTCGGCGTGAATCGCTGTCTGGTGCCTTGCAAGGCTGTCGCCATGATCGATCAGTAGTTTTCGCAATGCTTCGACCCGTTGCGGTTCGGCGACTACCTCGCCTGTCACCAGAAAGGCGAAATTCTCGGCAAGCACTTCTTCTGCATGAATGATGTAACGGGTATTCCTGCCGACCTGATCGAAATATCCGCGGACGTCGCGCAAGCGCAGTAACACCGGCGCGCCGTTTCGCATTCGTGCGACTGGCGCGCTGCCTGGCGATGGCCGGTCAATGACCAGCAGCCGTAATGTCCAGTAGTGGTCCAGGTCGTCACCGATCTCGGGGTCGAACACGGCTGATCGGGATAATAGAACCGGAACGGCTTCTACAGCTCGTCCGCCGCTGCGTACTTCGATAAAACTGTCGTGCCGAGGTGCATCCGGGTTGGTAATCTGTAACGGCGAAATCGCGGCGGGCAAATCAATCTCCGGTCCGGTTTGAAACCCGACCAGCGCATACGCGGCGCTGCGAAAGCGCGCATCGTGGCGCGTCATGACGTGAAACAATTCATGGGCGAGCAGAAAGAGCAACGTTTCGTCGTCTTCGGAAAGACTATGCTGCGGCAGTACGATGGCATTAGCGCGGGTATGCCCTTCGCCGACTTCCTCGTTTCCGGTGGTTTTGACGAGCAGTACAGTTGGCGGCAGCGGCAACCGGTAACCGTCGAGAGTGCGGGAAAGCCGTCGCAGGAGTGGCGCCAGCCTGGCCTTGTCGGAGCTGGTCCAATCCAGGGCGTTCCTGGCCATGTGCTTGAAGTACCTGGCGGGTGAAACAGACCGCGTTGATTTCAACCGCAACATGCGGTCGAACTGACTCATGCGTGACGTGTATTCATCGTCGGTGGCCAGGATCTGACTCGCTGCCTGACGCGAGGCGAACAACAGAAACGAATCGGTCCCCAGAGTAACCTCGGCCCGCAGCGTTGCGGGCCCGGCGAACAGCAGGACTACAAGACAATAAATCCATGGCGTCAGTCGCATCATGGGCATAGTTTGCCACTGGTCTGCTGCCAGTAGCGAAATCCATGCGTCGGGTTCTACCGTACATGCTGTTGCCGGTGTGACGAATAAATCTGCCTGCGCCTTGTGGTCACGGGGCGGGCCAGCCGTGCAGCGGGCAATTAATGGGTATGATCAGTTCAGACCGGGCCGCCGCTGGTGCCGGTGTGACGAACTTATCTCGCGGGCAGGACTCTTAAATCGCAGCCAACGTGGCATGGCTTTGGCAAACTGGTCAGGGTCTCGAGCCGGCTTGCTGCAATCACTCTCGACATCACTATGCAAATGGCCAAATACGTTCTGATCGCCCTTGTTTTGACAGGGATTTTGTCGCTTCCAGCGGCTGCCAATCCGGTCCGGCGCGATCACATTGACGTTGAACTGATTTCGGCAACTACCCGTGTCGAGCCGGGGCAGATTCTGACCGTCGCACTGCGCTTGAACCCGGATGAACACTGGCATACCTATTGGAAGAACTCCGGCGATTCGGGTCTGGCCACCCAGATTGACTGGGTGCTGCCCGAGGGTTTCAAGGCCGGACCGATTCAATGGCCGGCACCGGAACGAATCGATGTCGGGCCGCTCGCCAACTATGGTTACGGCGAAGAAGTCCTGCTGCTCACGGACATTGAAGTGCCGGAACGCGTTCCCGCAAATGTTTCGATCAGCGCTGCCGCTTTCTGGCTGGTGTGCGAGGACATTTGTATCCCGGGCGATGCCGAGCTCACACTGAACTTGCCGGCTGGTCCGGCAGCCCCCGACCCGGTCTGGGCAGGGCGTATCAGCGAAGTTCGCACTGCATTGCCTTCAAGCCTGAAAGGGCTGCAAGTCGAAGCCGTACTGGCGGCAAAGCAGGAGTGGATACTGAGCCTGCCACGGGCCGCGATACCGGATGTCGGCAAGTTGTCGTTCTTTCCGGACGAAGAGGGCTGGATCGAGTACGCCTCTCCGCAGCGGATGTACGAGCAAGACGAAACCATTCACTTGCGCTTCGCTGCCGCGGCGGGTGCCGATAAAATGCAAGGCGACCTGACCGGCGTGCTGGTTGCTGCCCCGGGTTTTACGGGTGGTCAGAGCGCTGCCCTGATGAGCGCGGCTGTTACCCTGACGGACACGCCTCCGGCACTGCCAGCGCCGGGGTCCGCACTGGTGTCTGCAACCGGGCAGGGCTCTTTGACCCTTTTTGTCGCCCTGGCGTTCGCCTTCGTTGGCGGCGTCATTCTGAACCTTATGCCGTGCGTGTTTCCGGTGGTGGGTATCAAGGTGCTGACCTTCGTTGAAAACTCGCGGTCCAGCCCTGCCAGTCTGCGCAGCCATGGACTTTTGTTTGCGCTCGGCGTGCTTGTCTGTTTCTGGTCCATTGCCGGGGCACTGCTCGCGTTGCGCGCAGGTGGCGCCAGTTTGGGATGGGGGTTTCAGCTGCAGTCGCCATTGGTCGTGTCGGCGCTTGCGCTGCTGTTCTTCGTTCTGGCACTGAATATGTCGGGCGTGTTCGAGCTAGGCACGCGCGCACAGCAGCTCGCCGGCAGCGTGCGCGCGAAGTCCGGCCATGCCGATGCGTTTCTGTCAGGTGTCATCGCGACGCTGGTGGCGACCCCTTGCACCGCGCCGTTTATGGGGGCGGCGCTCGGCTTCGCTATTACGCAATCGGCACCGCTGGCTATGGCGGTGTTCACTGCTCTCGCGCTTGGCATGGCAGCGCCTTACCTGGTGCTTTCGTTTTCCCCGAGACTGGTTGGCCGCCTTCCCAGGCCCGGAACATGGATGGTCTCGCTGAAGCAGGCGCTTGCCTTTCCGCTTTACCTCACGGTTGTCTGGCTGGTTTGGGTGCTTGGCCGTCAGGCCGGCGTTGATGCCATCGCGCGGCTGCTGATCGGCATGACTTTGTTTGGCGCAGGGCTCTGGGTTTACGGACGGTGGGATACGTCTGCTACCACCCGGGTGCGCATGATTGCACGGTCAATGGCAATACTGCTGGCAGTGACCGGCGTGGCGCTGGGTTGGCCGCACGACGCAGCGTCGCAACAATCGAGTCTGGCGACGAATTCTGGCAACTGGAAGCCATGGTCGCCCGCTGCGGTTATGGCGGCACGGGACAATGGCCAACCTGTGTTCGTGGACTTCACCGCTGCGTGGTGCGTCACCTGTCAGGTCAACAAGCGTCTGGTGCTGAACCGGGATACGGTGCAAGACCGGTTTCGGGAGCGGGGCGTGGTGACCATGGTGGCGGACTGGACCAATCGCGATCCGCAAATCAGTCTGACGCTCGATTCGCTCGGTCGCAGCGGCGTACCCGTCTATGCATTGTATCCACCCGGCAATGGAGCGCCGTTGCTGTTACCGGAGTTGTTGACCGAAGAGATCGTTCTCGACGCGATTGATCAGGTCGCGGGCCCTGTGCGCACGGCGGCCAGCCGCAGCTCGTTCGACGCGCCGCTTACTCAGGAGAAATAATGACGTCTGTTCCTGCTCGAACTCTTGTTGCATTGTGCCTGATGGCAAGCCTGATCGCCGGCGCCCGGGCGGCGGTCGAGCCGGGCAAGCCCGCGCCTGATTTCACTCTCACGGATATCGACGGGAATTCCGTCGGCTTGTCCGAATTTCGCGGCAAGTTCGTGGTGCTCGAATGGTTCAATTCGGAATGCCCGTTCGTGCAGAAACACTATGACAGCGGCAACATGCAGGCACTGCAGGCGAAGTACACCAAAAGCGGAATTGTGTGGCTCGTTATTAACTCGACCAACCCGGAACATTCGAATTTTCGCGATAGCAAACGCTCTGGCGAAATCATGAACAACTGGAAAGGTAGCCCAAGCGGGTTGTTGCTCGATCCCGAAGGTGGCGTCGGCCAGGCCTATGGTGCTCGCACCACACCGCACATGTATATCATCGATCCGCAGGGCAAGCTGGTTTACAGAGGCGGCATCGACGACAAGCCGTCGTTCAGTCAGCGTGACATTCCGGATGCGAAGAATTATGTCGCGGTTGCACTGGATGAATTGATGGCGGGCAAGCCCGTCAGCGAATCCGACACCCGCCCTTACGGCTGCTCGGTCAAATATCGCTATTGACGGATTGTTGTCGGACAGGGTGGTGCCTGCGGTGACATAAGAACATCTTATATATCTGCTTCGCTTCAAGGCCCGCGAAACAATTCGCGGGCTTTTTTGTTGTCTGCTGCGCAGATGATGGTGCGTTGCCAGGCAAGGCGATATCGGGTACAAACCGGAAACGGCGCGGAACAGACACCATGGCAATACGCGAGGGCAGGGAGCGGGGCGAACGTGACGAAAGCCAGTTTCGCCTTCTGTTCGAGCGGCGCTTCGGTCCATTCTTTCTGACGCAGCTGGCCGGCGCCTTCAATGACAACGTGTTCAAGAATGCGTTGGTCATTCTCGTCGCTTATAACGCGGCGACCTATTCGGCGCTTGACTCCGGTGTACTGGCAAATCTTGCGGCCGGCCTGTTTATCCTGCCCTTCCTGTTGTTCTCCGCCAATGCCGGTCAATTCGCAGACAAGTACGAGAAGGCGCTACTGATCAGGGTCGTCAAAGCTGCGGAAATTATCATCATGGCGGTAGCTTCTGCGGGCTTGATTCTGGACAACCTTGCGTTGCTCCTGACCGCACTTTTTTTGATGGGCACCCAGTCGGCATTCTTCGGCCCGGTCAAGTATGCGCTCTTGCCGCAAGCGCTTGGCCCGCACGAACTGGTGGGAGGAAATGGCCTGGTCGAAACGGGAACGTTCCTGGCGATACTTGGCGGCACCCTGGTTGCCGGTTTGTTGGTGGCTCAGGCGGATGGCGTGATGTACGTCTGTGCCCTGATCCTCGCCGTTAGCGTGTTCGGGTTTGCCACCAGCCTGCGCATTCCGGGATTGGCGGCGTCAACGCCAGACCTGAAACTGAACTGGAATATTTTCAGTGAGACCTGGGGCAATCTGCGTTTCGCCACCAGGGACCACACCCTGTTTCATTCGATTCTCGGTGTGTCGTGGTTCTGGTTCTACGGAGCGCTGTTTCTTTCACAGTTTCCGGACTACAGCCGGGTGTCTCTCGGTGGAAACGAAACCGTCGTCACGTTGCTTTTGGCGTTGTTTTCAGTTGGTGTGGCATCCGGATCGCTGATGTGCGAGCGCTTGTCAGGCCACAAGGTAGAGGTGGGGCTGGTGCCGTTCGGGTCGATCGGCCTTAGCGTGTTTGCTATCGATCTGTTTTTCGCGACACCCGGAAGCGCCGATCTCGCCGCACTTGCCGTCACAGGTGCCGGTGCAGTGCAAACCGCAGCAAACGGTACTGCCGCAGCAGGGATTGGCGCAGTAGAGTTTCTGTTGCGCGACGGTAGCTGGCGCATTGTGCTGGATCTGTTTCTTATCGGCACGTTCGGCGGGTTCTACATCGTGCCGCTTTACGCGCAGATACAAACGCGCAGTGAACCGACACATCGTTCCCGCATCATCGCGGCCAATAACATTCTCAATGCCTTGTTCATGGTGGCGGCGGCCGGTCTGGCGGTCTTCATGCTGTCGCAGGGGGTGAGCGTGCCGCAATTGTTGCTGCTGACCGGCCTGTTCAACCTCGTGGTCGCAGCCTATATCTACTCGCTGGTACCGGAATTTCTGTTGCGGTTTCTGGATTGGTTGCTGGTGCATTCGGTGTATCGGTTGCGAATCAGGGGCAGCCAATATCTTCCCGAAAAAGGCCCGGCGTTACTGGTGTGCAATCACCAGAGCCTGGCGGATGCCCTGATCATTTCGGCAGCGTGCCGGCGCCCGATCCGGTTTCTGATGTACTACACGATCTTCAAGATTCCGGTGCTGAATTTCATTTTCCGGTCCATGAAGGCCATACCTGTTGCGCCGGCGAAACTCGACCCGGAGATTTTGACGAGGGCATACGATGATGTGGAAACAGCACTCCTCGACGGACAACTCGTCTGCATTTTCCCGGAAGGTCAACTGACTACGGATGGTGCGATTGGAGAGTTTCGGTCCGGTGTGAGCCGCATTCTGGAACGCACGCCAGTGCCGGTGATTCCGATGTCGCTGTCCGGACTGTGGGAAGGTATTTTCTCCAGAAATCCGAAACGCGCACGGCTGCCGCGCCTGTTTCCGGCAGTGCAGCTGAACATCGGGCAGCCGCTAGCGCCTGGGGACGCAACGCCCGCGGCATTGCGCGAAACCGTAACCCGGTTACAGGACGGGAAAGGCCGATAGACACCGGTGATCGGGGCTTTGCCCAGGTGTTTTCGGTGTCGGTGGTCTGTACGCCAGAGTCAGTGTGTGAAACGCGTGCGTTGGATCTGCTGGAAGGTCGTTGGCACGTCAATATTCGACCGCGAATCTCACATAAGGCCATCAATTTCACTCATGAGTGCAAAGGACGGATTTTTTCGTGGTGTTGTGGGCCAGGCCATGCTCGCAGTTGCGGAATCCAGCGCGGAACGTTGGTTTGATACGCGCGGTAGTCTTCGCCAAATCTCCTTTTCAATCTCCTTTTCAATCCCCTTTCCTCTGTCAGCGGAAAATATACCAGGTGGACCGCGAAGAACGTCAGCGGCCAGACCGCAAGCGGCCATGACTGAAAGAACATTGACTCAGCGAACATGATGATCACGACACTGGTGATCACCAGGTTTCTGACGTGACAGCAGGGACCACGCACCACAAGATTCTTTGGGGGATTCCAAGGGGCAAGCGTCCCGTCGCCGAACCTCACGAACAGCGAGTCGGTCCAGACCCTCAATGCCAGGCCAACACTGCCTGCCAATAGCGCCGCCCAGAAAATGATCTGACCGGGATTCGCCAGAGTCCACGTGTATGGCGTATCTGTACTCGCCCACAGGATCGTTGCCGGGATAAGCACAAGAACTGTGCCGGGCAAAATAATCAGGGCACGTATGAATGGCCACTGGATCTCCAGAAACCTCGAACTAATCGTCGTTTCAGGAACGATACGCGGCGATTCTTAACCCAGGCTTAAAGGCGGCGGGCCTTGCGCCTGTTGGTCAGAACCCGAAGCGCTGAAGCGGTGCAACAAGCAACCGGACGCCTTAAGCAGCCCTTAAGTTTCCTCGGGCACAGTCCACCCATACAAGTATCACGCAAAAATCGAGGACCACTCAATGCTGGCTGCATCAACGTTACCGCATCAGGCCGACCAATCAAGGCAGCCCAGGGCCGCAAAAGCCCTGCGCAGGTTGCTCCGGCCCAAGCCCGTCTTTGCAATGCATAACATTCATTCTCCACAACGATCGGCGCTCGAAACATACATCGCCCGGGAGTTCGAGAACGCTTATGGTGCCACGGTCACGCAGTTTTTACCCCAACTTTTCAGTATGCAGTGTCAGGGGCGGATTAGTGCGGTGGTCGGTACCAGGGCTGCGTCGTCTGGTGACTTGTTCGTCGAACGGTACCTTGATGAGCCGATAGAGCGAGCGATCAGCCGGGTGTTTCCGGCGACGGTTGCGCGGCGGGACGTCGTGGAGATCGGCAATCTTGTGGCGACGCATCCCGGCGCCTGCCAGCTTCTGTTTGTTCTGCATGCGGCGACATTCGACAAAGCCGGCTTCAAGTGGGCTGCTTTCGCTGCTACCGAGCAAGTTCGGGCAATCATGCACAAGCTGAATGTTGTGACGTTTACAGTCGGCTCCGCTGATCCGAAGCGGCTTCGTGATGAATCTGCTCAATGGGGGCGTTATTACGACTCCAACCCGACCGTGCAAGTCGTCGACGGCGCAGCGACGATGGCGCAACTGCGGCGGTCGCCATTGTCAGCGACTGCGCTGGCATTCTTCAGCGATACGATTGCCGAACTGGCGCGCTCGGCAGGAACCGGAACCGTTCAATGAATGAGCTGCTGAATCGCCTCGCGGAACGGGCCTCGACCTCCCCGGATGCCGTCTCTCTGGAAAGTGCGGACGAAAAACTGACGGCGGCCGGGTTGCTCGCCGAAGTTGGCGTGTTCGGCGAGTTTCTTGAGACTGCGAATATCAAGCGACTTGGCCTGCTGGCGCAAAACGGTCCGGGCTGGATCATCGCCGACCTTGCCTGCCAATTCGCCGGCATCTGCCTGCTGCCGTTACCACATTTCTTTTCCGACACTCAGTTGCGGAGCAGTATGGAACGCGCGGGCGTTGACGCGTTGATGACGGACGACTCTGCCCGTCTCGCTCGCCTCATCACTTGCCGGGAAGTACGCTTTGACCGCGGCAACGCGCGTGGCCTGACGCTGCACAAAGTCGTCGAGACCGCGCAACCCGCAATACCGGACGGTACGTGCAAAATCACTTTCACGTCGGGAACTACCGGCACGCCACGCGGCGTATGCCTCGACAACGCTCAACAACTGCGCGTCGCCCAGGCACTGGATGAGGCTGTTCACATCAAGAATCCTCGCCACCTGTGTCTGTTACCGCTAAGCACGCTACTTGAAAACATCGGCGGTGTTTATAGCCCGTTGCTGGCCGGCGGTACCGTGATCGTTCCGACCGGCGAGGAAATCGGACTTTCCGGCGCCGCCGGCCTGGATATTCCCAAGATGCTCGGTGCCTTGGAAAAATACCAACCGACCAGCCTCATCCTGCTACCGCAGATGCTGGCGGCATTGGTTGCTGCGGTAAGGAACGGTTGGACACCTCCGGCATCGTTGCTATTCGCCGCCGTAGGTGGTGGCAAGGTCGCGCCTGACTTGATCCACGCCGCGCGCGCTGGCGGACTTCCGGTGTTCGAAGGCTACGGCCTGTCAGAAACCGCATCCGTGGCCTGTCTGAACCGGCCCGGCTGCGATGCGCCAGGCAGTGTCGGAAAACCGCTGGGCCATGTCGATATCAGCATCGACAACGGCGAGATAATCGTTCGTGGCAACCCCTTCCTCGGTTATGTTGACGATCCGGCGAGTTGGTATGCCAGGTCCGTCGCCACCGGCGACCTGGGTTACCTAGACCCGCAGGGGTTTCTCTACATAAATGGTCGCAAGAAGAACGTTCTGATTTCTAGCTTTGGCCGCAATATCAGTCCGGAATGGGTGGAAAGCCAAGTAATGAACCACCCGCTGCTCGCGCAGTGCCTTGTTTTTGGAGACGCCCGACCCTGTTGCGTCGCGTTGGTCGTGCCGGCGAACCCGGCTTGCCGCGACCAGGAAATCAGCGAACTGATCGACCGAGTCAATTCTGAGCTGCCGGACTATGCGCGCGTGCGCAACTGGCATCGACTAAGCGATCCGCTCACGCCCGAGAGCGGTCTTTTGACCGACAACGGACGGCCACGCAGAGCCTTGATCGAACAGCGTTACGCACAAATCATCGAATCTCTATATTCCAGTCAACTCGAGGTGAACGCATCATGAAGTTTTTTGATCAACTGCAGATTTCGACCGAAGCGGAGCGACAGCATCTGCTTACACTGCCCCTGATTCATCGAAGCATTAAGGGCGAAGTCAATCTTGAACTTTACGTCGCCTTTCTTTGCCAGGCCTACCACCATGTCAAACACACGGTGCCGCTGCTAATGGCTGCAGGCGCCCGAGTGCCCACAGACAGAGAGTGGCTGCGTACCGCCTTCGCCGAATATATTGAAGAAGAACTCGGTCACCAGGAATGGATTCTGAATGACATCGCGGCCTGCGGTTATAACCGGGATGCGGCGAGCCAGAGTCAACCGAACATGGCGACCGAGGTCATGATTGCCTATGCGTACGATGCGGTACAACGGGTCAACCCACTTACCATGTTTGGCATGGTGCAGGTGCTCGAGGGCACAAGCATCCTCAAGGCGAGCGCAGCGGCCGATGGCATCCAGAACGCGCTGAAGCTGCCGGATGACGCGTTCACCTACTTGCGCTCGCATGGCGCACTCGATCTTGAACACATGAAATTTTTCGAGCGACTGATGAACCGGATCGACGCACCGGAGGAGCAGGAAATGATTAAGCATTACGCCAACGTGTTTTACCGCCTTTACGGCGATGTTTTGCGCAGCGTCGCGCCGGAACAAGCCACGCCCCTGGAAAACAGTTCTTCGAAAGCAAAAGAGACCAGTCGCGCCGTTCACGCGGCCTGACGGGATCAGCCGCGCCATTCATGTGGCCTGACGGGATCAGTCCACCCATCGAATCAACCCGGTAACAGGAGAACCATCATCATGGCTTGCAGAAGATTGTTATTGCCCATTATTTTTACAACATCTTTGCTGATGACAGCGGCCAATGCGAGCGCCGCGGCAGCACCGACAGTCGAAGGTCTACAATCGGGCTGGGACGTCGCCAACTATCAACTGAAGGACAAGGAAAAGGCACAGGCTTTTGAGCGACTTCAGGCCGACGCGGACCTCTTCACCAAAGAACATCCGCAGGTCGTTGAAGGCTGGATCTGGAGTGGCATCATCAAATCCACCTATGCTGGAGTCAAAGGCGGCTTCGGGGCGCTAGGCCTGGCAAAATCCGCCCGCAAGGATCTGGAGGCGGCGCTGAAGATCGACGCTCAGGCGATGCATGGCTCAGCCTATACGAGTCTTGGAGCCCTCTATTTCAAGGTGCCGGGCTGGCCTGTCGGGTTCGGCAGCGACAAAAAGGCTCAGCAGATGTTGCAAAAAGGACTCGATATCGACCCCGATGGCAGTGACAGCAATTTCTTCTTCGCAGAGTTTCTGCGTGATCAGGGCAAGTTCGACGAGGCCAGGACATACTATGTCAAAGCCAAACAAGCTGCGCCGAGAACGGGGCGTCCGGTGGCGAATCAGGGGCGAGTTCAGGAAATCGACGCAGCACTTAATGTGCTTAATGTAAGATGACAGGCCAAGTGTAATTCGAATGTAACGATGCCGGTTTTGCTGGTTGAAGATGACCGTGACCTTGCCGGTGGCCTGAAACACGCGCTACAGAACGAAGGCTTTGCCGTTAACCATGTCACCACTGGCGGAGCCGCGCTTGCAGCGATTGAAGCCGATGTTCCGGATATGATTATCCTGGACATCGGCTTGCCTGACATGGACGGGCTAACGGTCCTGAAACGTCTGCGGGTCGTTCACCCCGCATTGCCTGTGCTGTTACTGACCGCACGATCATCCCTTGACGACAAGGTTGCCGGGCTCGATAGCGGCGCCGACGATTACCTGTCCAAGCCCTTCGACATGGGGGAGCTGCTAGCCCGGCTGCGGGTCCTGCAGCGACGGCTCGGCACGGTCAAATCCAATGACATCAGCATCGGTACGTTAAGTCTCGATACGGCGACCCGGGCGGTGTGTGTCGACGGCGACCCGATCGAATTGTCCCGGCGTGAATACATGCTGCTGAAAGCGCTGATGGAGAACGCTGGCCGCGTGCAAACTCGCGAGGCACTGGAAACCAAACTCTACAGTTGGGGTGAGGAGGTCGCTAGCAACGCGATCGAGGTCCATATTCACAATTTGCGCAAAAAACTTGTACCCGGATTTATAAAGACCGTGCGCGGTGTCGGCTACGTGGTCGGCTAGAGATGAAATCCATCCGGACGTTCCTCGTCGTCGTTCTGCTGGCGACGATCACGCTGATCGTGTTCATTTCAGCGTTGCGTGGTTACCGCAGTAGCATGCAGCAGACTGAACTGCTGTTCGATGTACAACTGCAAGACATCGCAGAATTACTGGACGAGTTGCCTGTCGAGCCGATGGCCCCGATCGATGTTCAAGCCGAACCTGCTCGAGAAGGCGCCATCGCGTTTCAGATATGGAACGCCGGTTTTCTCCGGCAACGGTCAGCCAACACACCCGATACGCCTATTGCTCCGTTTGAACTCGGTTATCACGACACTAACTTCAGCAACCACCGGTGGCGTGTGCTGGCGAGACAGGATGGAAAAGGCGAGGGGTGGATCCTCGTCGCCGAACGGGCCGACATCCGGTTCCGCCTGGCGGAAGACGTCATCCTGAAAGCCGTGACGCCGATTATTTTCGGCATGCCGATAGCAGGGCTTTTGATATGGTTTGTCGTCGGCTACGGAATGAAACCACTACGCCGACTCGCCGGAGAACTCTCCGGCAAAGCGAGCGATGATCTCAGCCCGTTGTCGGACGATCAAAGCCCGGCAGAACTGACCCAGGTTATTCAATCAACGAATGACCTGCTCACCCGCCTCGCGGCCTCGTTCGAACGGGAGAAACGGTTTGCGGCTGACGCTGCTCACGAGCTGCGCACGCCGATCAGCGTGCTGAAAATCCATCTGCATAACCTCGCCCATGATCTTTCGTCGGACAATCAGAACGTCGCAAGACTGAGTGATGGTATTGAACGCATGAATCATCTGGTCGAGCAGATTCTGGCACTGTATCGTGTGACGCCGGATCAGTTCATGGCCAACTTCACGTCGCTGGATTTATATGAGCTTGCCCGCGATGTCATCGGAGAGAGTTATCCGGCGTTTGCGGCGAAAGATCAGACAGTCGAACTCACTGGCAGTAGCAGCCCGATGGTCGGTGACCGCTTCGCCCTTCAGACACTGCTGCAGAACTTGCTCAGTAATGCGGGGAAGTACACGCCAAATGGCGGCGAGGTGTTGATCACCGTTGAGCCAAACGCGCAAGGCACCACACTAACCGTTGAAGATTCGGGACCGGGGATTGAGCCGGAAGAATACGAACGCGTTTTCGAGCGGTTCTACCGGGTCGGCGGCGATCGCCACGCTTCGGGCCAGCCGGGTTGTGGTCTCGGTCTTGCGATTGTCCGGCACATTGCACAGCTGCACGAGGCGCAAATAACACTCCAGCCTTCATCATTCGAACATGGCCTGATGGTCCGCGTTGACTTCAAGTCCTCAGCGTCAAGAGTAAATCCAGATCATGCTTAGGTTGTGGATATTGTTGGTTCTTTCGCTTGTATCGATTCCGGCTGCGGCCAAGACGCCCGTTATTGAAATAGAGATTCGCAATCATCTTTTCGAACCCTCTGAGATTGTTGTGCCTGCCAATACGAAAATTAAACTGATGGTTTATAACCGTGACCCGACTCCGGAGGAATTCGAAAGTTATGAGCTCAATCGTGAAAAGGTCATCGTCGGCAACCGCAAAGCGGTCATATTTATCGGGCCTCTAAAGCCCGGCGAGTATCCGTTCTTTGGCGAGTTTCATCCGAAAACCGCCCGGGGAAAAGTCATTGCACGCTGAGAATCCGGAATGTTATTGACCTCCGTCATCATTGTGCTGCGCGAAGTACTCGAAGCGGCGCTAATTGTCAGCGTCTTGCTCGCAATCGGCCGTACCCTGCCTGTCAGGGTCTCCTGGGTCGGTTGGGCATTTGGCTTTGGCGCGATCGGGGCCCTGCTTTATGCCACGAACATCGCCACGGTCTCCGACTGGTTCAATGGTGTCGGGCAGGAAGTGGTCAATGCCTTGTTGCAGATCGCGATCTATATTTTCCTGATGCTATTCATTATGAGAGTAAGAGTCGATCGGGACGAGGGACGCGGCGGCGATAAACTGGTTTCGTGGTTGATGATTGTCAGCGTCAGTCTCGCGATCACGCGCGAGGGATCGGAGCTCCTGGTCTACTTCTCGGGATTTGCGAGTGATCTGGATCTGTTCACACCTGTCCTGATCGGTGGTGTCGTTGGCGCTTCAATCGGGATCAGTCTCGGCGCGCTGACTTATTACCTTTTGCTGAACATCAACCGGGCCTGGACACCCCACATAGGTACCGTAGTGATCGCGCTTGTTGGAGCGGGCCTGGCCAGTCAGGCAGCGCTGCTGCTGATTCAGGCGGACTGGCTCCCGTCACAGCCGCCGCTATGGGATAGCTCCAACTGGCTGCCGGAGACCTCTGTAACAGGGCAATTACTCTACGCGCTGATCGGCTATGAGGCCACGCCCACGCCGCTACAGGGCGCGATCTACTTTGTGGCCCTGCTCGCACCGATCGCACTGATAAAGCTGCTCAATAAAGCAGGGCGCAGGTTCCTGCCGTCGTCATGAAATTCGGTTATCGGTTCGCGAACCCGGCGTTGGTTCCGGCTATCGTTCTTGTGATTTTCCTGTCGCCAGAGGTGATGGCGGACGGCACCGTTGTCGACAAGGTATATCACCCCTATGTGCAACCGCTCGAGCGCGAAGTCGAGTTGCGTGGCATCGTTCAGCAAGATGACGACGATGAGCAGGACGGTTTGCAGGTATCCCGGCTCGGCATTGGCGGGTCCTGGTCGGAATGGGTTTCAAGCGAGGTCTATGTGATCGGGAAGAGCACGAACGAACAAGGCTTTAAAGTAAACGCCTATGAATTTGAAACGAAATGGCAACTGACCGAGCAGGGCGAATATTGGGCGGACTGGGGTCTTTTGTTCGAACTCGAAAAAGAGCGTGATCCTGACGTTTGGGAATATGCGACCCGCATGGTTATTCTCAAAGAATGGAATCAATGGGTCACGACCGCCAATCTGTCACTGATCTACGAATGGGGCGATGACATTGCCAACGAATGGGAAACGGAGCTTGCCCTGCAGGGCCGCTATCGCCTGATGCGCAGTTTCGAACCCGCCCTGGAATTCTATAGTGGCCAGAATTACAAGGGACTCGGACCGGTCTTCATGGGCGACGTCCGCGCCGGGCAAAAGAGCAGGCTGCACTGGGAAATCGGCGTCATATTCGGAATCGACAGTGACAGCGCCGATCGGACATATCGTGGACTACTGGAATTCGAATTTTGATGTGGAGATGATCGATGGTCTTGAATGAACAACGCGTAATCCTGACCGGCGCCGCCGGTGGGCTGGGTAGTATCCTGGCGCGGATGATCTCGAAAAAGGGAGCGACACTGGCCCTGGTGGGTACAAACGCCGAGGCGTTGCGGAAACTTGCCGGGGAATTGGAGCATGCCCACGCGGTCCCCGGCGATCTGTCAAACCGTGAAGGATGCGAGGCCGTCGTCGATCAGGCCATGAGCAAAATCGGCGGTAACGACGTATTGATCAACCTCGCAGGCTTAATGAGTTTTTGCACCTACGAGGATGAAGACATCGAACGTGTAGAGCGGCTCATGCATGTGAACCTGATTGCCCCAATGATATTGTCCCGAACCGTGCTGCCCGGCATGTTGGCGCAGGGCAGGGGCCAGATCGTTAACGTTGGCTCCATGTTCGGATCAATCGGTTTCGCATATTTCTCAGCCTATTCGGCCAGTAAGTTCGGCCTGCGTGGTTTCTCTCAGGCCCTGCGCCGTGAACTGGTGGATACACCGATAGAAGTTACATATGTATCTCCGCGTGCAGTGAGAACCCCTCTTCAAAGCGGCCCAATTATGCAGATGGGTGCCGCGACCAAAATGAACATGGATGAGCCCGGTCCGATTGCCGCAAGAATGCTGAATGCGATTGAGGCTGGAAAGAAAGAGACCTACTTTGGATTCCCCGAAGCCTTGTTCGCCCGTATCAATGGCGTCTTTCCGGGGGTCATCGATGCCGGACTGGTTGCGCAAAACAGAATCGCACGCACGTTTGCAACGCCTGATGGCACCAGTCAGTAAAATTACATTTGCCTGAAAATGGACTGTTTCAAGAAAACGGGTTGCCAGTAAAAGTGGCGCCCTTGAAAGCCTGATCGTTTCCTTTTGCCGTGATGCAGTTTGTCACTTTCGAACGTGCCCTGTGTCCGATCTGTTGCCGCATTCCGGAACGCGCACCAGAGCCGGTGTTTCCAATATCGCTTTCCGGCTTGTGGGAAGGCATTGTCTCCAGAAATCCGAAGCGTGCACGGCTTTCCCGTCTGCTTCCCGCCGTGCACCTGAACCTCGGGCAACCGCTTTCGCCTGACAGCGCAAGCCCTGCCGTATTGCGCGACACCGTGATTGGTCTGCGAGAGATAAAGGACAGGCGAACGGGATGTGAATCAGGGTGAGAAAATCGCCCGGGCCGTAGAATATTCCCCAGGCGTCATTTCTCCGACCTGTGTTATTGCCCACGCCAGCGGGCTGATTTTGCGTGTCGCTCTAGCTGCACTGTGATGGCAGCAGTGCCGGCGTTTTTCCCGTCAGGTAATAAGCGATCAGGCCGACCCATTCCTTGAGCGCGATATTCAAGCCGCGCAAATGCTCTGCTAGTAACAGATTGACGGAAATAAGACTGCCGGGCTCGGTGGCATGGTCAACAGGGAAGGGAATCACCGGCCACTCCTGCTTGCAGAAAATCCCGACCGAACGCGGCATGTGCCATGCGGTAGTGATCAGCAGCCAGTTCTCGCCTTCGCTTGGTTGAGCGAGTTCTTTTGCGAGAAGCACGTTCTCGTAGGTGTTTCGCGATTCACGCTCGAACATGACGCGTTCCACATCCAGACCTTGTTGCTGAAACAGGATTTTGGCGACATCAGCGCCTTTGTACTCCTGCCCGGTAAGTGAACCCGTGCCGCCGGTAAAGACCAGCTTTGCCTCCGGATGCTGCCGCGCCAATTGCAGGAACGCGAAAAACCGCTCGGCCGCAGGATTAAGTTCGACCTGATTCCATAAGCTGGACAGAAACGCATCTTCCGCGCCGCCCAAAATAATGACGCCGTCTATTTGTTCGGGCAGCGGCGGATTGGTTTCGAAGCGCGTTTCGAGCGGATACAGCAACAGAAAGTGAAGTGGAAGCAGCGCGACTACGACGAGCAACACGCAGGTTGTGCCCAGCAGACGTTTGCCTATTTTGTCCTTTCCAAAATAGAGCAGGATGAAACTGGAAAGGATGAGTATCAGCAGCAAGCTATCGGGCGCGATTACCACCCAGATAATCTTTGATAGCCAGAAAAACAATGTGTCCATGATGTTAGGTTAACGAGCCGGTAGACGGTTTCTGAGGAGATCGGTCGATTTCAATCAATCCCCTAGTGCTGCTTTTCAGGCACCTTTGAACGCGGGTTTGCGTTTGGCGTGGAATGCGGTCACGCCTTCGCGGAAATCCTCGGAGCTGCGCAAGCGGCTGTAGGCATGGCCTTCGAGTTCTATGGCTGTGGCAAGCGTCGCGTCTTCTGTATCGTTCAGTAACTTCTTCGCGGTGCGTTGTGCGAGCGGCGCGAATTGCACGAGTTCGGCGACCAGCGCATCGGTTGTTTTCTCAAGGTCTGCGTCGGCAACACATTCCGTCACGATGCCCCAATCCAGAGCCTGTTGCCCGGTAATGCGGCGCGAACGCATGACGATGTCTTTGGTGCGCGTGATGCCGACCATTTTTTGCAAACGCGCCGAACCGCCGGAACCCGGAATTTGTCCGAGTTTCTGCTCCGGCAGCGCGTACCGGGACGTTTCCGAAGCGATGCGGAAGTCACACGCGAGTGAAATCTCGAAGCCAACGCCGAAACAGTAACCCCGCCCCGCCGCGATGACCGGCTTTTCACAACGCGCCGGTGCAGCGATATTCCATGCCAGTTTCGAAACCGTCTCGGGGCTCGCTTCCAGAAAGCCTTTTATGTCACCGCCGCTGGAGAAGTGCTCGCCCGCGGCGCGCAGCACGATTACGCGCACGCCTTCGTGTGCGTCCAGTGCCTCAAAAGCACAGCGAAGCTGGTCGCGCTGCGGCATCGAAACGACGTTCAGCGGTGGTCGGTCAAGAACAATGTCGGCGCGTAGGCGTGCTTCGTCGATTTCGATTCGAAAACCATCCAGCTCGTCGAGTAGATTGCGGGCGGGGTGGGTCAATTTGGTCATTTCGGGCTCCTGGAAAAAGATGTGTTTACCACAGAGGAACAGAGATCACAGAGGAAATGCAAAATCACGTAATGACTGATTCTTCGATAGTCGGCGCTATGCACAATGTCGCAATTGGCCGGATGCGTAACGAGTTCCCGCCTTGTCCTGGTATTGGCTGGTAACACTGTGCGGTTGTGGTGAATGCGTTGTACGCAACAGTGTTGAGAATCGTTGCCGTGCATAGTATGAAAACCGGTCCGTTATGCGAAGCATGCTCGCCTTGCCCTGGTTTTCTCCGTGACTCTGTGTCTCAGTGGTGAACGCTCTTCAGTTGATATTGCAAAAATCATTCGTCACGTTCGTAATCCCCGGCCACCAGCTTTCGGCGCAGAATCTTGCCGACCGATGACTTCGGAATCTCCCGAACGAATACGTACTCCTTCGGCCGTTTGAAGTTAAACAGCTCCGAGGACCGGCAGAACACATCCAGTGTTTCCGGGTCAACCTCCGACTTCCGTTTGACAAAAGCGACGACCTTTTGCCCCCAGCGATCGTCCGCAAGTCCTGCGACAGCGACTTCATCGACCGCTTCGTGCAGTGACAGAATGGATTCGATCTCAACCGGCGAGATGTTTTCGCCACCGGAAACGATCATATCGTCCACGCGTCCGGTAACGAATAAATCACCATCCTGATCGAAGTGGCCGGTGTCGCCGGTGAAATACCAGCCGTGTTTGCGTGATCGCGCGTCTGCTTC
>DATKYN010000262.1:0-7867 GCA_035528435.1 Burkholderiales bacterium | reverse complement strand
CCCGGTCATTCAAACGCGCAACAATCGCCCGCCATTCGTTCACTTCAACAGTTGCTTGCGCATCGCTTGCAAGGCCTTGCGATGCTCTTTTCCGGCTTTCGGGTAAGTCAGTTCAAGTGACTCGAAAGTATCAAGGATGATTCGCGAAATAATCAATCGTGCATTGTGCTTGTCATCGGCCGGAACAACATACCATGGCGCTTCGCGCGTACTGGTGGCACTGAAACACTCTTCGTAGGCGTGCATGTACTCATCCCAGAAAGCCCTCTCTGCAATGTCGGCAGGTACGATTTTCCAGTTCTTGTCGGGCTCGTCGATGCGCGCCAGCAAGCGTTTGCGTTGCTCTTCTTTCGATACGTGCAGAAAGAACTTGATGATGCGCGTGCCGTTTCGATGCAGGTGCTGCTCCAGACCGGCAATCGATTCAAAACGCTCCTGCCAGATTGTGTCTGTATTCAGTACCGCATCGGGGATACGTTGCGCTTCCAGAATTTCAGGATGTACCCGAACCACCAACACCTCTTCGTAGTACGACCGGTTGAAAATTCCGATGCGCCCGCGCTCGGGCAAGGCCCGTGTCGTACGCCACAGAAAATCATGATCCAGTTCCTTTGCATGAGGATGTGTAAAACTGAATACTTGGCAGCCTTGCGGATTCACGCCCGACATCACATGCCGGATCGCACCGTCCTTGCCGGCGGCATCCATCGCCTGGAAAATCAGCAACACCGCATAGCGGTCGGAGGCGAACTGGCGCTGCTGCTGTTCGTTCAACTCGGTGGAAAGCTTTGCAAGAAGTTTCCGGTATTCCGCCTTGGACTGGTATAGCGGCTCGACCCGTGTCGGCCACTCATCAAGCTTGACCTTGTCTCCGGGTAGAACCCGGAAATCCCGGGCACTGACCTTCATTCCGTTCCCTTCCCTGGATCGTTCTCTCGCAACCGGAAATCCTCGTCAAAATGGATTCAAACTGCTTCGGCACGCGCGCCGCCTACAGCATCAGCAACCCGCCATCGACGTGGTATGACTGTCCCGTAATGAAATCCGCATCGGCACTGGCGAGAAAAGCGGCCATCGCCGCCACATCTTCCGGCGTCTGGGTCCGCTTCATCGGAATGGCGCGAATACGTTCCTGCCATACCGATCCAATCGGACGCTGTTCGTGTTCGGCCCATTCACGATCGATCTGCGTCCACATATCGGTGCCAACCGGGCCTGGACAAATGCTGTTAACAGTCAGCTTTGGCGCAAACTCTACGGCCGCGGTCTGCGTTACGACAATGGCCGTTGCCTTGCTTGCGGAATAGGCCGCCATCATCTTGCGCCCGCCTCGCCCGGCAATCGATGCCATGTTGATAATCTTGCCGCTCGGACGACCTGGCCCCATAGGCTCCTGATCGAGCATCTGCCGCGCCCCGGCCTGCAGCGCGAAGAACAGGCCGCGCGCATTGACCGACTGAATGTGGTCCCAGTCTTCAGGACTCGTATCGAGCACTGAGCGCACCCGTATCACGCCGGCATTATTCACCAACACATCGAGGCGCCCGAAACGCTCGATAACGCGGTCGATCATCGCCGCGCTTTGCTCGGGTTCACGCACGTCGGTGGCGAAGGAGTCTGCCTCAACGCCGAGTGCGCGCACCTGCTCCGCCACACCGCGCGCGTTCGCCTCATCCATATCCGCCACCACCACCGCGGCGCCGTCGCGTGCGTAACGCAATGCAATGGCGGCACCGATACCGCGACCGCCCCCGGTGACCAGCGTGACAATTCCTTCAAGTGTTTTCATCCAGTGATCCTGTTATCCGCAATTCGGACTTGCGCCTGTCAGTGGCTTCCATGCGCGATGCTGGTTCGCGCCCAGAGCAGGCCAGTGAATCGCGCAAAAGTGAGCCAGCGTGCCCCCCGCCGGAAACTGCCATCGCCCGGCAAAATCCGGCACAGATGCACAGCATACCAGCGACTCGACCGTGTTTCGTCGCACGTTGCGCAACAATGTTGCCGGTGCGCGCAGACACGGGCTTCTCGCAACAAACGGCCTCCGATGCGCAGGCTGCGCAATCAATTAAACAATTGGCGAACCCGGAAAGCATCCCGCATTCGAAACAAGTCTGACGCAAAGTGCTTCACCGGCAGGAGAACCGGCAGGAGAACCGGCAGAATATGAACAACAAGTTATGATCCGGTTTGGTGTATCCCGGCCAGAATCCGATCATTCGTAGGTGTGGCAAGCAGCATGACAGATAACCAACTCATCATTCTCGTCATTCTGACGGCGACCGTGGCCATGTTCCTGTGGGGGCGGTGGCGGCATGACATGGTCGCCGCCGGATCACTGCTGGTCTGCGTGCTGGCTGGCTTGATTGCGCCCGGGGATGCGTTTACCGGCTTTGGCCACCCGGCGGTGATTACCGTCGCATGCGTTTTGGTGCTGAGCAGAGCACTGCAAATCTCCGGTGCGGTCGATGCCCTCACCCGTCATGCGCTGCCGGCGCATGCTGGCACTACGGTGAGTCTGGGCGCCCTGATCGCGCTGGGCGCGCTGTTCTCCAGCTTCATGAATAACGTCGGCGCGATGGCGTTGTTAATGCCGGTAGCGATTCAGCTTTCCGGGCGGCTGAATCTGACGCCCGGGCGGGTACTGATGCCACTGTCCTTCGGCACCATACTCGGCGGCATGACCACCATGATCGGCACGCCGCCCAACCTGATTGTGTCGGCGTTTCGCACGCAAACCGGCACGGACAGTTTTGCCATGTTCGATTTCACCCCGGTCGGTGCCGCGGTCGCTCTGGCCGGCGTCGTCTTCGTCGTCCTCGTTGGCTGGAAACTGGTGCCGCAACGCAAGCATGCCGCCACCGAAGGATTCGAGACCGGCGCATATCTGACCGAAGTGCGCGTAGCCGCCGACAGCAAGGCTGCCGGCATGACGTTGCGTGACATCGAGACCGAGTTCGACAAGATCGACGCGCAGGTCGTAGGCCTCGTTCGCAACGATGTACGCCTGACTGCGCCGCAAGCCGGACGCAAGGTTTGGGCAGACGACATACTGATCATCGAAGCCGAGGTCGAATCACTCCCGGAAGTTCTTTCGCGTCTCGGTTTGCAACTCGAAGAAGCAGTCGTTTCAGAAGGCTCAAACAAGAAAAACGCCGACGAAGAAACGCCGGTGGACAGCGTGACGCCCGGCGGCGAAGGAGAAAACCCGGAACCGGACAAAGCGCAGGAAAAAGCCCCTTCCTCCGATGAAATCGTCTTGATGGAATTCGTGGTTCGCCCCGAGGCAGTGATCGTCGGCCGTTCCGCGAGAGACATGCAATTGCGCTCCCGCTACGGACTCAACCTGCTGGCGGTATCGAGGGAAGGCACGCGCTCCCAGGCCCGCTTACGCACTCTGCGTATGCAACCGGGCGACCTCCTCTTGATGCAAGGCCCGGTCGACGTTCTCAGTGAATTTGCAGCCGACACCGGTTGCATCCCATTGGCCGAACGCGAGTTGCGCATCCCCGACAAGCGCAAAGCAGCCATGGCGGCGGGCATCATGGCTGTAGCCATCGTCGGCGCCGCTTTCGGGTTGCTGCCGGCCGCAATTTCGTTTGCCATCGGCGTTGTGGCGTCGATGGCCTTGCGCACCATTCCGCTGCGCATGGTCTATGAAGCCATTGACTGGCCCGTGGTTATCCTGCTCGGCGCGCTGATCCCGGTCGCAGGCGCAATGGAGTCGACCGGGCTGGCCGATCTCCTCGCGCAATTTCTGTTGAACAACTTTGCTCAGGGACACGCTGTTGCAGGTCTGGCAATCATCCTGGTGGTATCCATGTTTTTGTCGGACCTGATGAACAATGCCGCTACCGCGGCTGTCATGTGTCCAGTGGCAATCGGCACCGCTTCGGCACTTGGGGTGAACGCGGATACATTTCTAATGGCAGTCGCAATTGGCGCGTCGTGCGCCTTTCTCACCCCGATCGGGCACCAGAACAACACACTTATACTCGGCCCTGGCGGCTTCCGTTTCGGTGACTATTGGCGGCTTGGGCTTCCGCTCGAGATACTGGTCGCGGCGGTTGCTATGCCGCTGTTGCTGATCATCTGGCCGCTATGATGCCGCGCCCGTATTGACCAACCATTTTCTGCGAACCATTTTCTGCGAACCGTTTTCTGCCAACCCATGCAATCAACACAAGGCGCTGCGTGTTCCGTGAAACAACTGTCAGGCACGCCCCTTGGCGCGTTTCAAATCGCTGATAATTGCCTGCGCCGCGTGATGGCCAGGCAGACCGGAAACGCCGCCACCCGGGTGTGCACCCGAGCCACACAGATATAGTCCGCTAACCGGCGTACGGTAGTCAGCATAGCCGGCGGCCGGTCGCAACGAGTAGATCTGGTCCAGATGCAGTGCGCCATGAAAGATATCTCCGCCTACCAGTCCGAATTCGCGTTCCAGATCGAGCGGGCTCAACACCTGACGACCCAGGATGGACGAAGCGAAATTAGGCGCATATTGCGTCACGGTCCGTACGATGAGATCAGCAACCTCTTCCTTTGCATCGTCCCAGGAACGCCCATCCGGCAGTTCCGGATTGAAGTGCTGACAGAACAGGCTCATCACATGGCAACCGGGTGGCGCGAGTGTATCGTCCAGAAGCGACGGCAGACACATCGAGATCACCGGCTCGCGTGCCCAGCCACCGGCCCTGGCATCATCAAACGCACGGTCCAGATAGGCAAGCGAAGGCGTGATGTTGATCGTGCCTGTGAGTTTGGTTTCGTCGTCGCTACCGTCGAGCGACGCGAAACGCGGCAACTCACTCAAGGCCACATTCATCCGGAATGTGCCGGAGCGGCAACGCCAGCCAGTCATGCGCCGCCGGAAATCGTCGGGCAGAATTCCGGAATCCATCAATTTCAGAAACAGCAGTTTCGGGTTGACGTTGGCGGATACGACACGGGCGCGAACGCTGCGCCCGTCTTCCAGCACCACACCCCGCGCCTGACCACCCTCGATAACAAGTTCTCGCACCGGTGCGGATACCTCGATGTGCGCTCCGCTAGCTTCCGCCGAGCGCGCCATTGCCTGGGTAATCGCACCCATGCCGCCTTTTGCGTGTCCCCAAGCCGCAGTTCGCCCATTAACCTCACCGAACGCATGGTGGAGCAACACGTAAGCCGTACCCGGGTGATAGGGGCTGACCATGTTTCCGACAATGCCCTCGTAACCGAAGTCGCCCTTGATCGGATCGCTCTCGAACCAGCGGTCAAGGTAGTCGCCCACGCTCATCGTCATCAAGTCAGCGAGCGTCGCCTGCTGGCGCAGCGAGAGTTTTCGCAAACGATTGCCCAGCTTCAGCGCCGACCAAAGATCGCGCACACCGCCACCCATATTCGGCGCAGGCTGCTGCACCACCTCGCGCAGCACTTGCGCCATTTCCGTTATCTCGCCGTCAAAGGCGTCGTATGCCTCTGCATCCTTGCGGGAGAACCGGGCAATGTCCGCGCGTGCCACTGCAGCATCGCGGCTGATGTGCAGGTGCTGCCCGTCAGGCAACAGACAAAACGAACCGGACGGCCGGTCGAGTATGGTCAAGCCGAACTGCTGCAATTGCAGATCCCGGATGATTTTCGGGTTTAGCAGACTCACCACATACGAGCAGACCGAGTTGCGAAAGCCGGCGTGAAACTCTTCGGTGACGGCAGCACCGCCAACAACGTGGCGCCGCTCCACTACCTTGACGCGGTATCCGGCGCGCGCCAGGTATCCGGCACAGGTCAGACCGTTGTGACCGGCGCCGATAATCACGACATCGAAAATCTCATCCTGGCCGGAGGACATGGTTTTCATGTTCGGCAAACAAGCGGGCGAGTCCGGCGGACCAACCAGAATCGGCGAACAAACAAACGGCTAGACCCAATCCAGCGCCGGGTTACGCAAATGCCAGTCGGTCGCCTGCTGGAAGGCGTGACCTATGCGCAGCACTGTTGCTTCGTCGAACGATTTTCCGTAAATCATCAACCCGACCGGTAAGCCGCCACTGGTAAACCCGCACGGCACGGTCACAGCGCACAGATTGAGGATATTGCCGATCGCCGTGTTGCGCAGGCATTGCAAATTGCGTTCGCTGTAACGGCTCATGTCCTGCGCCACTTCGGCAACGGGTGTTGCCGGAATCATCACGGTCGGACACAGCAATGCATCCACGTCGGCGAGTTGCCGCATCGTGCTGGCGCGCAGCGCACGCCATTCCAGTTCGACTCTGAGGTATTCATGCGCAGGCGTTTGTGCACCCTTGATCATCCGGTGCGCCACAACCGGGTCGAGTTCGTCGAAATGGCTGTCAAGCAAGCCTCGATTGAGGGTGTAGGCCTCGGCTGCAATCACCAGTCCTCCCGGATTCAGCTCCACTGCCTGCTGCGCTTGCTGGAACCCGATCGAGCTCACCTGCGCTCCCAGTTTTCCAAACACGTCTCCGGTCGCACGAACCAATGCAGTGACTTCATCGTCCGCATCGTCAAAGAATACCGTTTCGGCAAACGCAAGACGCAGTCCGGCGACACCTCGGTCAAGACCGGACATCACATCAGCGCGATGGTAGTTTCGGGTGCTGTCATCATCCGGGTCGGGGCCCGCAATCGCGCGATAACTCAGGGCAGAATCCTGCGCAGTCCGGGTCAGCGGCCCGACGGTATCCAGACTCCAGCTCAACGGGAATACGCCGGCACGGCTGATTTGCCCGACCGTGGTTTTCAACCCGGAGATGCCACACAGGGCGGCGGGAATGCGAACCGAACCACCGGTGTCGCTGCCAAGTGCCATCGGCGCCATGCCGCTCGCGACGGCAACGGCTGATCCACTGCTCGACCCGCCCGGCAGATGGGGTTCACGATGCCATGGATTGTGCGGCGTGCCATGCTGGTTATTGATACCGGCACCGCCATAAGCAAATTGCACAGTGACAGTCTTGCCGAGCAGCACGGCACCGGCGTCGTTCAATTTGCGAATCACCGCGCCATCGCGCTCGGCGATGTTTGACTCCAGCAACGGGCACCCGGCGGTCGTGGGCACGCCGGCAACATCATACAAATCCTTGGCCGCATACGGGATACCGTGCAGCGGTCCACGGTCGATACCTGCTGACATCTCGGCTTCGGCCGCTTTCGCCTGGGCCATTGCACGTTCAGGCGTCACCCGTCTGAACGCGCCCAGTTTGCCATTGAGTTGTTCGATCCGCTCCAGGTACCGCTCGGCCAGAGCGGTCGGTGTAACAGAGCCTTCACGCAACGCTCGCGCGAGTTCAACGATGGTGGCATACGGCGCGGATGCGCTCACAGGTGGCTCCTTTGCTTCGTTTCGGAAATTCGTCACGGCAGACCATTCGAGTCTGCCGTCGGAGTATCTCCGTCACCGGCCAAGCCGTCAATCCGGACCCTCGTTGTTTGGCCAAGCCGTCAGCGGCGCTGCAGCCCGGGCTCACGGCATGCATGCACGCTATTTGTCTGCTATCAGAAGCCTCTGTGCAATCCAGTCTTGCACGGCCAGATCTGGCAGTGTTCGCGAGTCTTACTGAATCCGGTACAGGTAGTTCAGAATAATCGTATTGTAATCACCCCCCGATTCAGTCACGACACCAGCGCTAATGCTTGCCTTGACGGCGTGACGACCGGCGAATGGATAAGCGACTGAAACCCCCAAACGCGAGTTTCTCTGGAAGTCTGCCCGCTTGTCGTTATCGACGATGGTTCGCCCGCCCAGATAATAATTGGCGTCGATTGACCCCCAGAATCCGGGGCTAAACCGTTTTACTACACTCAGGTCGAGCGCCGTGATCGGCTCCTGCTCGCGAGTCATGCCCAGGAATTCATCGTTGTCCTC
>DATKYN010000261.1:0-18437 GCA_035528435.1 Burkholderiales bacterium | reverse complement strand
GGCCGCTGGCGTCCCAGCCGATGACGCGAGGTGGATCTTCGGTCCCGCCCGGTTTGCCCCTGCCGCCACGCACTTTGGTATCGACCGGATTGATGGCGACCGCTTGCACCGCAATCAGCAGGTCGTGGCCGGTCGGTTCTGGTTTGGGCAGATCGACATCCACAAATGAATCCGGGTTTTCGATCGGTAGATACTGCTTGATTGCAACTGTTTTCATCGGTTATCTCCGTAATGCATCATGACATTTGACTTTCGTTATTCTGTTCAGTGTAAAGGCTTCGAGCACACCGGCGGTTGAAACCCGTCAGGTGGCAAGAGGTTTAGTGCGAAACAGCGGTTGCAGTTTTCACAGAAGCGACAGTTCCCGGGCACGCATTGTTCTGTCCCGATCCTGTTCGGGTTGACCGGGATGCGGGTAACACCGGTCCTTGTCGTCGTGGTCTGGCTATTTGCTGCCACCGCCGATTGGCACCGGGGTGGTACCACTCGGCCCGACGCCAATGATCTGTACTACGACCTCTTCGTCCTTCGCGCCGTCATAGTGAACTTCACCCGCGGTGTGGACGGCAAAGCCACCTGCCTTGATCGGAACAGTGAGGTCGGGATCGAAGCTGTCGCCGGTGCCACCCCACCAGGTGCCACTGATCACAGTCACGTAGCGCGCGTCCGGATGCCAGTGCGGCCGGCTCATGGTGTTGGGCGAGAATTTTGCGCGGACCACGTACACCCCTTCTTTCTTTGGATCGCCATAGAGCACGACGAATTTCACCCCCGGCAGTCCGGGATAATCCTTCCATGCGATCTCGTCGGTCTGAATCACCGTCATGGCGTTGGAATCGATCATCGGTTCTGCGATGGTCGCGCTCCAACCGCCAAGCAATACGCTCGCGCTCGCCAACAGCCAAATAGATGTCTTCATTTTCATTGCCTTTTTTGTTCCCGCATCATCCGACTTGCCGCCCGGCTCTCTGCCCTGGCAAAGGAGGCAAGATATTGACAAAGGAGAAAAAAGGAAAGTACGATCAATTATGTACGATAGGTACTAAAAGTATCCTGTGATGGATTGATGAGAGTGAAAGTCTTATGAGAGCAGAAGCCTGATGAGTTTTGACCGCAATGACTATGCGCGCGGTTGTCCGGTTGAGGCGGCGCTTGAACGCATTGGCGGCAAGTGGAAGGGTGTCGCGCTCTATCATCTGCTTGATGGCGCCAAGCGTTACAACGAACTGAAGCGCCAGGTCGGCAACGTCACCCAACGCATGCTGACCAAACAGCTTCGGGAACTGGAACGTGATGGCCTGATCCTTCGCAAGGTCTTTCCGGTCGTGCCGCCCCATGTCGAATACAGCCTGAGCGAGAAGGGCCGGACCCTGAAGCCGATTCTTTTGGCGCTTCGCGAATGGGGCGAGAGTTACGCTTAGAGCTGCTGCACGGAATCGCCAGGCGGAAGTCGCCAGCGAAAAGAGGATTTCAGTGACATTAGCGCTCGCTTGATTGCGGATCGGCAAAGATGCATGGTTCGAACAAATTTTTCTTACCCGCAAAACGGAGACACTATGAGTGACATTCATGATGGCGGTTGCGCGTGCGGTGCGGTTCGATATCGTGTTAACGGTGACCCGGTCGTCGGCACTGTTTGCCATTGCACCTTCTGCCAAAAGCGCCTTGCCAGTGCGTTCGCGGTATTGGCCTTGTTCAAGCAGGAGGCCATCGAAGTGCTACAAGGGGAATTGTCGGAGGTCGAGCATCGTTCGGATGTCAGCGGCCGCTGGCTCAGAATGCGTTTTTGTCGGAAATGCGGGACGACCATCTCGCACACTGCAGAGTTGCGCCCGGGTATGCGCGCGATTGCGGCAGGAACCTTTGACGACCCGAACTGGTTCAGGATCGACCGGCATATCTGGACGCAATCGAAGCTTCCGTGGGTAGTTGTTCCGGAAGGTGTCGAATTCTTCCCTCAGAGCGCCAGCGCTCCTGCTCGATAAACGACGCTGCCTGCAAGGAGCCGGCAGCCTCCACAAACGATTTCTGCGTCGTTCCGGGTAGTGCCTTGCGTTGGCGCCCCCAGCTGGGGCGTCTCCCCCGGCCTTCATCGACCCGTGTTGTACAGGTGGCCCTTTTGCAGGTAAACCCCGTTCACAATGAACCTTCTGCGTTGCGGGCACTCAGTCAGAAGACGTGCCAATGAACCGGCCAACAAATACCGCAACTGACGACGGATCTGGCGATCGCGCTGGTACTGTACACGGATGCCTGAGTAGCGCATTGCGCATGCAACGGTTACGTTTGCCTTGCTACTATTCTTTCACTCTCACTGACGGAGGATATTTATGGCTCGTACCGAAACGGCAATTCTTGCTGGCGGTTGCTTCTGGGGCATGCAGGAACTCATTCGCAAGCTGCCGGGAGTCATCAGTACCCGCGTTGGCTACAGCGGCGGCGACGTCCCCAATGCCACCTATCGCAACCACGGCACACATGCCGAAGCCGTCGAAATCGTTTTCAATCCGGACCAACAGAGCTATCGCGATCTGCTGGCGTTCTTCTTTCAGGCGCATGACCCCAGCACACCGAACCGGCAGGGCAACGACCGTGGTATGTCCTATCGTTCCGCCATCTACTACACCAGCGATGAACAGAAGCAAGTCGCGCTCGATACCATCGCCGATGTCGATGCGTCCGGCCTGTGGCCGGGCAAGGTGGTGACCGAAGTCGAACCCGCCGGCGCATTCTGGGAAGCTGAGCCGGAACACCAGGACTACCTGCAGCGCTATCCCGACGGCTAC
Source organism: Burkholderiales bacterium (assembly GCA_035528435.1). Lineage (GTDB taxonomy): Bacteria > Pseudomonadota > Gammaproteobacteria > Burkholderiales > Eutrophovitaceae > SG8-40. The sequence continues at coordinate 15,651 of DATKYN010000261.1, read as the reverse complement.
ACCTGTCACTGGGTCCGCCCCGAATGGAAGTTGCCGAAACGTTCTGAAGCGCTGAAAGGGAAGCGGGTTGCGACCGGCTGACGTGGCACTCAAAGCGCTGTAACGTCGGTAGAATTCTCAAGCAGTCCGCCGATGAGGCGGCAGCGACGAGCGACGAGCTGTGCACGCTAAGCTTTTGCAAACCAACGCGCCGTCCGTCATGTCAGTGACTCAGATCGCTTTGTGTTTCCTGGTGCTCACACCAGAAAATCGATATAGCGTGATGGCCAGCCATCGAAATTCACAATGTTTGGCAGCACATCCGGCACGCTGGAGTCCGGCACGCCGAGCCAGCGCGCAAACGTCGCCGCGTATTGGTCGACCGAAGTCGTCGGCAACAGATTACCCTGGCGGATATCTTCGTTCGTGCCAAACGCGACCTGTGGAAACGTACCGTAGATGTCACCGCCCTGGACCGCTCCACCGACGACGAAATGATGCGAACCCCAGCCGTGATCGGACCCGTCGCCGTTACTTGTCAGCGTGCGCCCGAAATCCGATGCGGTGAACAACGAAACGCTGTTCTCCATTTGCATCTCCCTCAGCCAACCGTAGAAAGCGCCGACCGCATCATTGAGCTGTTGCAACTGCGCACCGTGACGCTCGAGAAGAGAGTCGTGATTATCGAAACCACCGAGACTCACGAAAAACACCTGGCGATTGGTCGAAAGTGAGCTGCGTGCGTAGATCATCCGAGCGATGATGTTGAGCTGGGATGCAAGCCGGTTGTTTGCGGGCTGTGGGAGAGTGAACTGGGATGCCGGGGGCAGGGACGACGCCAGCAGTGAATTGGCCGCGATCGAACGTGATGTCACCTGCCCCAGCTCGTCTTCGAACAAGTGCGTGCTGTTGCCCGTGATGAGCTGACGATAAAGGTTGCTTGCGTTTGACGACCCGAACAGGTTGCCGGATATGCCGGCGATCGAGAGCGCTCCGCTGGTACTCATCTGATACTGCAGCACTTGCTCCCCGGACAGGAACACGGCATTGCCGGCGGCGGAGACTGCCGTAAAGATCGGCAAACCGTTTTGCCCGGAGAGCAGATCACCCATGCGTCCGCCCCAACCGAGGCGCGCGCCTTCTCCTATGGCTGTGTTGGCCTGCCACACCGATTGTTGATCGTTATGCGAAAACAGTTTTGGCGGCAGCGGCACGGAACGATTCTCGTATTGCACCTTTGTCGTCGGCACAATCAACGGACCAACATTCGGGACAACAGCGAGATTGCCTGCGTCATAAAGAGATTTGAACGCACTCAGCGACGGATGAAAGGCGAACGATCGGCCGCCCTGAGAGGCGACCGGGCCGATCGCGGTCGCAGCGAGATCGTTTCGCGCAAGGGCGATTTCAGGGCGGGCATTGAAGTACTCGGCGTGCTCGGCAGGATCGTATGGAATGATGGTGTTGCTATGGTCGTTCCCGCCAAACAGAAACAGGCAGACCACTGCACGATAGCCACCCATCGCTTGCGCCGAGGCTGCACCGATGGTCGCGAGGTTAAGCGCAAAGGGTGCGGCAGCGCCGGTGATGGACAATGCCGACGCGCGTTTCAGGAATTCTCGTCGTGATGCTTTGGAGACCATGTCTGCTCCTATCGTTTCCGTATCTGTTACTTGCGAGCCGTTACTTCTGAACAATTACTTCTGCACCAGGAAGTCCGGCGAAGAAATGGCGAATAGCGTAGCTACGTAGACGCGGTTGTTCCGGCCCGATGACGGGTTCATCGGGTTGATGGAAATGCTTTCTACCGCGTCGCGGATCAAATTCCTGGTCGCCGTGCTCATCGTTCCGTACGTGAGGAGCAGATCGAGGCGATCGACCAGTGCGTCCGGATCCTCGGCCAGCGAAAGTTCTTTTGTGTAATCGGGTTGAATGTCTCGCGGCGAGTTGCTGCCAACGCCGTAGCGCACAACGTTGCGCATGAAATTGGAGTAGCCAACAACAGATGTTTCGTGAATGATCTGGAACTCCGGTGCGACGAGATTGGCAGCCGCAATTCCGGTGTTCGGTGGTACGTAGCCCGGCCGGTAGAAATTGAATACCGAAGGTGAACGCATCGGGGACTGACCCAGAGAACCCGAGTCGCTGTCGGTGTTCCCGAGCAGATAGTTTCTCGAAGCCGAGGCCGCGTCGAAGGCCCGCATCCAGGCCGCTAACCGCAACACCGGTTCGCGCACCTTGCCGAAACCCGGTTCCGCCATCTTGCCGGTATCGCGCGCTTCTGCATCGAGCAATACGGCGGCGATCGTCGCCCGCATGTCACCGCGTTGTCCGTTTCCCGTCCTCCAGTTGCCGCGCGAATAGCTTCCACTGTTAAACGCCTGTGCCACCCGCGCCACATAACCGGGGCTGGGGTTGCTGGTCACCATGCGCTGAATCAGTTGGCGGCCTATAAAAGGCCCAACGTTGGGATGATTGAAGATGGCGTCAAGCGCGGTACGCAGGCTGCTGTCCGGATCGGGTGTGCCTTGCGACGCAATGATGGTGCCGAGGAAACGTTTCTCCTCTGTCGAGTGGAACTGCGGATAGCCCTGCATGGGCAGCACGTCACGATTGGGATCAGGTGGCGGATTGGATGAAGAGCCATAAAAACGGCCGTTCTGTTTGTCCGGGCCTGCCCAACTGAAACCGGTGAACACGTGCGACAGTCCGACGATATCCTCGTTGCCGTAGGTTTCCACCGGCGCGCCGTTTGCCATGACCAGCGTGCCGTCGGGGTTCAATTCGTACAAACCGATGGACATCAACTGCATGACTTCGCGCGCGTAGTTCTGATCGGGCACGCGGTTCCCTGATGCCTTCTGGTTACGAAGATGGGACAGATACAGTCCCATCATCGGGTGGCGGGTCACAGCTTCAAGCAGACTGCGATAATTTCCGAATGCTTCGCGGCCAAGCATGTCCAGATAAGAGGCGACACCGCGCTCGTATCCGCCCACCGTACTGTCGCGTTGCGAAATCACGAAAATCTGCGAAAGTGCAAACGCGACTTTCTGGCGCAACTGATCCGGTGCGGTGGCAACTTGTTTCCAGAAAGTGTGCATGACGTGCGAGTGATTGGGATTCTGTCCGGAGGCGATGACGGCATCGATGTACGCCTGGTGCGAATTGCGTGGCGTCATTGCAAATTGCTGATCGAGCCAGCCGGTATAGTCTGCGCCTTGTACTTCCCTGATACCGGCATCACTTGCACCCATTCCCGCTTGTGCGAGAAAGCGCGAAGCTTCGGTTTCCGTGTTCAGGGCGATGAATGGACCGGCTTCCTCTTCCGATTCCGGCGGTTTTTCGCCACCGCAGGCGGCGAGCACCATCGCCGCAACGCCGGCGAGCAGCAAGCTGCGTATGCTGGCCCGGTCGGCAAACGGATGTTTGTTGAGCGGACGGCGCTGGACAGATTGCTCCTCGCAGGAGCAGCTTGATTTGCGCATCGGATTTCTCCCTGCTTTCTCCGGGTCCGGGTTTGTAGCTGCAGTCGAGGAACACGGTGCTGTACCGCACCGCCTGTTACCCGACTACCCGGTGTTGAAAGAAGGATTTGAACGAATTTAGGGAACAGGAAATTCGCAAATCTCTCGCGAAAAATTATATCCACGGGAAAACCCGAATATTCATCACGACGAAAATATTTACACGCGCAAAAACATTGACTTCAGTGCACCGTCGTTTTGGGGAGACAAGCGACAAATAGCGTGTCGCTATATGACGTCGCGATTCGCCGGTTTGCAATTCGGGAAACCGGAGTGAGCTCGCGCAACCAAGGGGAAATTGTTCTTACAACCTCGAGACAGGCCTTGGTTTTTTATGCAGGAACTACCGGCCCGGGAATCAGTGTTGCTGGCGTATGGAGCCAAACCTGTATTCAGCTTCTGCTCGTATTTTGCAGCGCTTCGAGTCGTATTGAAATTTGATCGTGACCGCCGCCGCTCCCGAAATTCTGATGGCTCGCATGGCGTTTGTCGCCGCTCAGCCGGTCTTTTCCGGCAACATCGCTTTTGCGTCATGAACAAACAGCGCGCGCAGCTTTTCCCAAAAATCACCGCCTAGAACAAACAGGCTGACCAGCCAGATCAGGTCGCCAGAAATGGCAATGGCGAACTCGTTACCGTGATAGCCGGGGATCAGGTCGGATAGGTACGGCGCAAGCCAGCCGAAGACAAGCGGCACGGTGAACAATATCAAGCCGATGGTATAGCGAGTGCGGCCAACCTCGGCTGGCGGCCCGATCTTCTTGAAGAATCCGAGGACGCGGTTCTTTATGTAGGCGAAACCACTCTTGCCCATGACGGCTATGGCAATAATTCCAAGCACTTCTGCACTGCCGAGCATCACGCCGGATGCGGTGGCAATGATAGAGGTGGAAAGCCCCATTGCGGCAACCAGCGGCACTCCTAGTAACGGAAGCACGATGCTAAGCGCAAACAATGCAGCGCCGATTGTGAGCCGCCATCCTGGCGCTGGTGCATTGGCTTCAAGGGCTTCAGTCATGAACCACCTGTTTGTGCGTAGTTGGTGTCAAGCAACCTGCAGGCGTCGGAAGTGGATTGCCAGCAGCAAGCTTGCGGCCGGAAACGTAATACCCCACAGGCTACCGCCCCAGATCAGCGGCGGGTAGTACATTTGCAGCGACAGAAAGGGAATGAGGCAACCGTTTGTGACAAGTGCACAACGTATCCAGCGCTCGATGCCGTGATCCCCGAATACGGCAGCGGCAAATAAAGTCGATAGGCTCATCAGACTGTAGCCGAACACATCGACCGCATATAAAAAAGAATCGAACGGCTCGAAGATCAGCAGCCGGATATCGTCAGCGTCGCCACGCGAGATCCGCGGTATCACGAACGCCAGTTGCACGTAATACACGATGCTGATGAGCGTCGCGTACATCGACGCGAACGCGACAGCAACATGGCTCCAGATGCGTTTGGGTATCGCGGCGAAGTAATGGATGCTCACCATCAGCACCACGAATGAAATTCCGAGAAGCAGCGATGGGGTGAGCAGCACAACCAGGCCAACGGTCGTGCTCTTGTTGTGCGGACCACCAGCCGATCCGAGCAGTCCCGCCCATTCGCCGAGTTGGGCGATGACGTAAACAAGGCTGAATACGGCGCATAGAACCGCTGACCAGAATCCAAGCGTACGAACGGATTTTTCGAGCATGGCTAGCAGGTCCGGTTCAACCGGGATGCTGTGGTTTCACGAACGCAGACCCCAAGTACTCCGGCTGCCCGTCAATAAAGATCAAGTCATCCACGGGCTCTCCGGATTCATAACGCGCAATGAGCAAATCAGGATCGAACGACTCACCGCGTGGATTACGCGCAAAGACCGGGCCGTGCATGAATTCGTTGGCAGCGCATTCATCAAGAAGATCAATCTGGAATTCCAGGCCGTTACCATCGGGATCCGCGTAGTAGAGAGATAGCGTCATCCCGTGGCGTACAGGGCTTACCGGTCGAATCCTGAGATCTGCCAGCCGTGTGTAGGTATCGAGCAACTCATCGAGGTTGTTCCATGTGTAAGCGACGTGATGAACTCCGGGCACGGTATTGCCCGGCTTTGCGTACCTCGACGGAAGCGGGCCAAGATCGATGAATGCCATCCGGTGGTGTTCATTGTCGTAGCTCAGGAAGGCAAGTTGTTCGTCGCGGTACCGTACGCTCGCTTCGAAAACGCGCGTATACCAGTCGATCATTTCGGTAAATCGGTGCGTTTTGTAGACGATATGCGCAAACTTGCTGGGGGCTGTCATAGGGTGCTCCGGAAGTATACGCTCAGACTTTACCGGCCCGGACAAGACGAGGATACGCTGTATGGGCCAGTTTTTTGCCGGCTGGTTAGCGTACGGTCGGTCCCGGAAACGCGCAACTGGCGCATGCCCTCATACTGGGCCGGGCTGCTGCCCGCGCTTCAAGCCTCAGCGTTTGGCGAGCCAGGTTTTGTACGCCGCCTGCGTTTCTTCGTTGGGTGGATAGACGCCGACGATGCTGTCGCCGTCTTCGATGCGCTGGCGCACGTACGCCTCGAGACGGTCCTGTTCGACCGCGTCACGCGCGACCTCTTCCGCAATCGCAGCTGGCAGAAAGACAACGCCGTCTTCATCGCCGATGACGATGTCGCCCGGGAACACCGCGACGCCACCACAGCCGATAGGAACCTGGGCATCTGCCGCGAGCATACTGGCATAGCTCGGCGGCGCGGCATTACCGCGCGCGAAAACGGGGAAGTCCATGTTCTCCAGTTCTGCAATATCACGCATCGGGCCGTCAGACACCACACCGGCAACGCCACGTACTCGCAAACGGGCTACCAGGATGTCACCGAGTGTGCCGCTGACGTCAAGTCCGTGAGTATCGGCAACGAGCACGTGCCCGGCCGGCATGACTTCGATCGCCTTGCGCTGTGGATTTTCCGGGTCCGCCATCGCCGCGCCCGTTGCCAGATCCTCGCGCATCGGAATGTAGCGCAGTGTATAGGCCGGTCCGAAGACCCTCGGTGTGTCCGGATTGATTGATCCAATATTGGAGATCGCGCGGGTACGGAGTCCGCGCTTGACAAGTTGTGCCGTCAGGCTCGCTGTAGTGGCGCGCGAATACAACTCGCGGGCCTCGTCCGATATAGCGACTTTCGTCATGGTATGTACCTTTGTTCCTGATTGTGTCGAGAGTTTTCATGCTGGCTCGGCGTTGCCCCTGCGTCGAATCCTCGCCGATCAGATCTTCGGATCCGGTGCCCCTGTATCACTTCGGCCTTCCTGAAGAATCATGCGGCCGACGGATGCGGCACGGCGAAATTCTGATGCTGCCTGATAGTCGGGATCGTTGTACCAGGCTTGGGCTGCTGCGCGATCCGGAAATTCGATGATGACCATGCGCTCGGTGAATGGCTCGCCTTCGGCAGTGGTGGTTTCATCACCGCGCGTCAGAAACTTGCCTCCGTGGCGCGCGACGATTGCGGGCGTCAGCGCCGTGTATTTACGGTAGGTCTCGGGGTCGTGAACCCGCATGGTGCAGACAAAAAAGGCGGCCAATGATTTCTCCAGGCTAATAACAACAAGAAATTTCTCGTGCGAGGGCAGCTGTTCCGTGCCTTTGCACTCAGTGAATCTCCGGCTCCGAAGTCGGCGCTGTACCTTCCAGAAAGTCGAAGTCACAGCCAGCGTCGGCCTGGCGGATATGTTCCGAGAACAGTTTGCCGTAACCACGCTCGAATTTTCGCGGGTTCGGTTTCCAGGCAGCGCGGCGCTTGGCCAGCTCTTCATCACTGACCTTCAGGTTCAGGGTTCGCGCCGGCACGTCGAGCTCGACGATGTCACCGGTTTCTACCAGCGCAAGCGGGCCGCCGATCCACGATTCCGGCGCGACGTGTAACACACATGTTCCGTAACTGGTGCCGCTCATGCGCGCGTCGGAAATGCGCACCATATCGCGCACACCCTGCTTCAGTAATTTTTGCGGAATCGGCAGCATGCCCCACTCCGGCATGCCGGGCCCACCTTGCGGACCCGAGTTGCGCAGGATGAGTACCGAATCGGCATCAACGTCCAGATCGGGGTCTTCGAGCCGTTTAGCCATGTCATTGTAGTCGTCGAACACCATGGCGCGGCCTGCGTGCTGCAGCAGCTTCGGGTCGGCGGCGGTGGATTTGATGACGGCACCATCAGGTGCTAGGTTGCCGCGCAACACGATCAGGCCTCCTTCGGCTTGCATCGGTGCGTCCGGCGTGCGAATAACGTCGGAATTATGAATTTTCGCACCGGCGATGTTTTCTCCTAGGGTTTTCCCGGTGCAGGTGGGTACGTCGGTGTCGAGCAGCGAACGCATCCCTTCGAGTAATGCCGCCAGCCCCCCAGCGTAGTAGAAATCTTCCATCAGGTACTTGCCTGATGGTCTCATGTTTACCAGATAGGGGGTCTCGCGGCCGATTTCCTCGAAACGCTCGAGCGGAATCTTGATCCCGGCCCGCCCCGCCATTGCGATGACGTGAATCAGGCCGTTGGTTGAGCCGCCGAGCGCGATCAACACCCTGATGGCATTGTCGAATGCTTTTTCCGAGAGTATGTCGCTTGGCCTGAGGTCTTCCCAGACCATATCGACAATCCGCCGGCCGGTGTATGAGGCCATGCGGGCGTGGTTGGAATCCGGTGCCGGGATAGTCGATGCATTTGGCAGGCTGAAGCCGAGTGTCTCGACGATGCTGGTCATAGTCGACGCCGTGCCCATGGTCATACAGGTCCCCGGCGAACGGGCGATGCCTTCTTCAATTTCGCGCCAGTCATTCTGCGTGATGTTGCCGGCGCGCAGTTCGTCCCAGTATTTCCACACGTCTGATCCCGATCCCAGCGTCTTGCCCTGCCAGTTTCCGCGCAGCATGGGTCCCGCCGGCATGAAGATCGCGGGCAGGTCCATGCTGATCGCGCCCATCATTAATCCGGGCGGGGTCTTGTCGCAACCGCCCATCAGAACGCAACCATCGGCCGGATAGGAGCGCAGCAGTTCCTCTGTTTCCATTGCCAGCAGATTGCGGTACATCATTGTGGTTGGTTTTTGAAACACCTCCGCCAGGGAGATGGCAGGAATTTCGACAGGAAATCCGCCAGCCTGCCAGACGCCTCGTTTGACGTCGGCCACCCGTTCGCGAAAGTGGGAATGACAGTGGCTCACGTCGCTCCAGGTGTTGAGAATGGCAATAACCGGTTTGCCTTCGTAGTCCTCACGTGCAAACCCCATTTGCAGGGCGCGCGAACGATGGCCAAAAGACCGCAGGTCGGTAGCGCCCAGCCAGCGGTGGCTGCGCAACTTCTCGGGAGTAATTTTTGTTTTCATGACTGTGCTGCAACCTCTTGTCGACAAGTCAAAGAGCGTACCTCAGCCAGCGTCAGCGGGCAAAAAAAACGGGGCTGCGGTGGCAGCCCCGGCATCACGAGGTAGCGCTTTGCCTCGTGCAATCCTATGTGAACATCACAGGAATCAGGAGACCTTGAGCTTGGTCGGGCCGCCACCGTTTTTCTTTGGCAGAACCAACTCCAGCACGCCGTCCTTGTAGTTGGCGGACCCTTTCGATTCATCTACCGCAGAATCGAGAGTAAAGCTGCGATAGACATTGCCATAGTAACGTTCGCTGTGAACGACGCGTCCTTTTTCCTTTTTCTCGGATTCGCGCTTGATCTCGGCGCTGATCGAAATCTTGTTGCCGTCGATGGTGACCTTGATGTCGTCTTTTTTCGCACCCGCTACTTCGGCATGGATGGTGTAGGTCTTGTCGTCTTCTTTGACCTCGACTTTCATTTTCGGCGCCACGTCATCCCCTCCGCGCGTTGGAGCAAGTCTGAGACCACGAAACAAATCATCGACATCAAAAAACGGATCAAAACGTGCAATATTGGCCATCTCGAATACCTCTTTGTTTAAGCTCGCGTTGTACCAAACGTGCCATAAACGCGAGAGACTATTCAAATCTTTCACCGATGAGCGCAGTCTGGAACGGCAGGCAACAGGGGGTGTTGACGTGGATCAACCGCTTTTCAACCAGGCGCTCGCAGAGGAGAATCGGGTGTGTTTGTGCCGACCGACTCGATCAACCTCGGTAGTCGAGTGGCCAGCGTCGCATGAGGTACTCGCCGACGGCGGCTTCGAAATCATTCGAGTAGTACCGCCACACTGCCTCATCCTTGGTGAACTTGTTGAGGCGTGGTAACTGAAAATTGATGTCACTCCAGGCAAGTTCGGCGTCGGTATAGGCGCGATGCTGCGCCGGCTTGTCCGTGTCGCCAGGCAACAGCAGCCACCTGCCGCAGAACGCATCCTGCGCCTGCTCCAGAACATGACTCACATCCGAGGCGACTGGCAACGGCGGATCGATTGGCTTGGAATGTCCCGATGTGAGTTCAAATTTCCATCCGCCGTAAAGGTCAGCCCCTTCGCTCGCATACATCCTCGTGCCGGTGCTGTAGAAATCGGCGAGGCAAAAATAGGCGGTGTGGAAGTCGGCGGACTGTCTGCCGATCCACCAGCCGAGAATATCCGGTTCGGCTTTGAGGTACATCAAGGCGCATGCAAGCCCTGCGCCGCGCGGCGTGTAGGCGAGGTGAAGTTGCGCCGCAACCATTTCAGCGCGACCAGTTTACGCGGACAATGTAATCTTCGGGACCGTAATTCACATCGAGGTTACCTTCATAGGCGCGATGGATCGCCTCGCCAATCCGCCGGGCGACGTGGATGTCGGTGGTCGTGATGGTGATCTTGTTACCCTCCTCGCGGATTTCCATGATGCGCTGTAAGGGATGCTCGCCTTTTTCACGCTCTTCGGTCGTACGCGCCAGTTTCAAAAGCTCGTCGTGATGTTGTTTCACGAAGTCGCTCTCAAGGGTGACGTACCCCGCCGGGAATCTGTCGTTGGTGCGATGACAGGCCGGGCAGACCGACTCATGAGCCTGACTTGGCCGGGTTGCCTGTTGCCAATGCCCGTCGTGAAATACAAGCCCGCACTGGGGGCAAACGGTTGGTTCCGGCAGCTTTGTCTTCGCGCGATACGGATCCTTGTGCTCTTCGGCAAGCTGCCGGTCGAACCGCTTCGGTTGATCGTGGCTAAAGTCCTTCTTCATCTGCTTCCTCCTGATTCCGGTTTACGCGGCCTGGCTTCGAGTGCTGTTTGACGTCGCCGCGCTTTTTCTGTGCATGTCGAGCGATTCGCCGCCGGGCAGCGTCGAAGGCCTTGCGCAATGCCACGTAGGCATCCTCATGCGCATCGTGGTTTACGACGATTTCTTCTCCTGGAACGTATAGATCAATCCGTACATTGAACGCGTTGCCCTGATGTTTGTGATGGTGTGGTTGTTCAACCGTGACGTTGCAGCGTGTCAGATTGGGATGTAACTGTCCGAGCGCTGCAACTTTTTCGTGGATATGAGTTTCGAGCGCTTCCGAACGCGCCATGCCGTGAAAAGTGACGTTCATTGGAATAGACAAATGCGTGCTCCGATCAACTGCCTGATTTGGTTTTGCGTGCAGTACGTTCACGTGTTTCTCTGCGTGAGATCATACTGGCCAGCCCAGCAATTTCTTCCGTCAGTAACGACAGAATGTCATCGGCTGCAATCAAACCGACAAGCGTGCTGCCGCTGTTTGTAACAGGTAAGCGCATGACTCCCCTTCACCCGCAGCAGCTCCCCGGTCACGACAAACACTCCGAGCGCCTTATCGCTACAACGTCATTGTTTCCTTTCGGCGTCAGTGTGTTGTTGATCTGTGTCAATCCGGTTTCCCGACGTGCAAGGCCGGTGATGTGAAGCTGCAGACTGGGTTTTGCGGGGCGCCATTGATCCGGGTTGGGGGCATCTGGGGCGGCGAGCGGTTGCCTGTCTGTACGGCCGGCTTGAGTGTCTCGGTTTGCTGTGTCCGGATTGTGAAGCGTGTGCGAAGGCTGGCCGCAAATGTATTTCGGCCCAAGTGCCGCTGAACGCTTGCGTGATTAGCGGCACGACGCGGCAGAACTGATTCATTCGGACGTCGCGGGAAGTACCGTCTCCTGATTGGAACGTGGCCACAATTCAGCCGGCGGCTCAGCCTGCCCGGACCCCCAGACCAATATCAGTGGTCAGGGCCGATCCCGGGATGCTGGTCTGTCCGGCTCAACTGCGACGATCCGGCAGTGGGCGCCGCCATGCATGTTTCTTTCTTCAACAAGCCACCGTTCGGTCGCGCAGCGAAGGGCGAAAAACTAGCCTTTGCTTTTTGGTCCGTTCTTGTGCTGTTCCTTGTTGCGAAGCTCGGACCATGCGTTTTCGAAACCTTCCGCAAGGCCTTTCCACGCTTCCTCGAAGCCCTTGCTCATGTCGCCCCACGCAGCCTCACTTGATCCCTGAATCTGGCTGAGTTTCTTCATCGCTTCTTCTCGTTGCTGACGAAGGGAATCGAGTTGCTCCTGGTAGCGTGACTTCATGTTGACCTGGGCTTCGTTCATGCCTTGTTCCCACTCGGCAATCCTGGCGTTCCAGTCATCAAGCAACTTCTTCAATTTTTCTACGGATTCATCACGGTCCATGTTGATCTCCTTTATGACGTCGTGACGCAGCCGTTGCCGCGATACACGTCTAACTAGACAATGAGGGCCGTGAGGCCATTTATCAAGGTCGCGCGCCATTGTGGTTCGACTTGCGGTATGAATAGTCCTGTTTGCGGGTTTCGGTCCGCAGCGACCTCGACTGTAAAACGACTCTCGAGACCTGCTGAAAGCGTGGGCTGTTTGCCCATTGCCGGACTTAAATCACAAGTCTTTGTTGATAAAGCCCAAAAAATTGGCCGCGCAAACTATAATGCCGGGCTTTCCCCATAATCCCGGCGGTCGCCATCAACCTGGTGACAGCAGGGTTGATCTCGAAAGCCGCGAAATGCGCCCCTTTGTTGCCGCCCGGTGTTCCCTTTCGTTGTATCCAGTAATGTGTCCGCGTCTCGTTGGCGCAGGCCCGGGCCCGGATTCCGATGCGTAAAGACGGCCGGCTCAAAGTACTGTTTGCCACTTCCGAAGTTGCTCCTTTCGTCAAGACCGGGGCGCTGGGTGCGACATCGTCAGCATTGCCGGCCGCCCTGGCCGGGCTGGGCGTGGACGTGCGCATGCTGGTGCCGGGATACCCTCAGGTCATCAATGCACTGAACAGCCGCGGGAGGGCAGCCGCCTTGCCGAGTCTCCCCGGGATGCCGCCGGCCCAGTTATTGGCATCGAAACATCCCAGTGGTATCCAGCTGCTGGTGATCTCCTGCGATATTTTCAACCGGCCCGGATCTGCCTATCAGGATGCAATGGGCAATGACTGGCCCGACAATGCGCAACGATTTGCCTTGTTGTCGTATGTTGCGGCGCTGTTGTCCACTGGCGCTTCGCCCTTTCCATGGATACCGGATGTATTGCACTGCAGCGACTGGCAGACCGGGCTGGCGCCCGCCTATTTGCGATACGTTGATTCGACTCGGGCCAGAACCGTTATGACGGTGCATCATCTGGCGGACCAGGGCGTGTTTCCGATGGATGACGCCACACGCCTTGGCTTGCCGGCGGAGGTTTTGTCTGCCGACGGCGCCGGGGTCGATGGGGGGATCGGTTTTCTGAAGGCGGGGCTGCAGTTCGCCGAGCGCATCACGACGGTAAGCCCGTCCTATGCTCAGGAAGTCCAGACGAGCCCTTTGGGAATGGGCCTTGAAGATCTGCTGTCGCGTCGTAGCGATGTGTTGTCGGGAATTCTCAACGGCATCGATACCGATACCTGGGATCCGGATAACGATCCCTATATCGAGCGTTACTACAACGCCGGGCGGCTGGCTCACAAGGAAGACAATCGCCGGGCACTGCGCGCCAGGGTGGGGTTTGCCGACACGCCGGAAGCGCCGTTGTTCGCAATGGTCGGACGATTGCTCGATCGCAAAGGCGTTGACGTGCTGGCCGATGTTGTTGCGCAGCTCATCGACATGCCGGCGCAACTGGTGGTGCTTGGGTCGGGCGACGAACGGCACGAGGCGCGGTTTCTGTCGTTGGCGCAGGATTTTCCGGACCGTGTGTCGGTGAAGATCGGCTACGATGAAACGCTGATGCATCAGATCGAAGCCGGTGCCGACATTGCGTTGATTCCGTCGCGCTATGAGCCATGTGGGATCAACCAGATGTATAGCCAGCGTTACGGCACGCCGCCGGTAGTGCACGAGACCGGCGGATTGAGAGATTCGGTGGTCGATGTATCGCCGGCGACCCTTTCCGCCAAGACGGCAACGGGATTCATGTTCTCGCCGCTAAACGGCGATAGCCTGCTGGAAGCCTGCGGCCGCGCGGCCGAGTTGTTCCGCAACCGGCGCAACTGGCGCCAGTTGCAGAAGAACGGCATGGCACGCGATTTTTCGTGGGAGACAACGGCAACGCATTATCTGGCGCTATACCGGGACTTGCTGGGCTAATTCGAGGCCAGTGGGTACAATCTCATTGTTGCAGCGCCCATTCCTGCCGGGTGCTGTCCCCGACCGAAAAAGCATTCTGAGGAGTTGAAAATGATCGGCGATCGCATTGAAGTCAACATTGCCGGCGGGCTGGATATCCCGCTTCCACGCATGGTTCATGTCCGTCAGAAATTCCAGATGCCCAGACTCGACAGCGTTAGCGCCGCGGTTGTCGCGGAATTCCGCAAGCCCGAGGTTCGTAACAAGATCAAGCCGGGTATGACGATCGCTGTCGGCGTCGGCTCGCGCGGCGTGAACAACATCGCCGAGTGTGCCAAGGCCGTCATCGCCGAAATCAAGTCGCTCGGTGCCGAGCCTTTTGTTTTTCCGGCGATGGGCAGTCACGGCGGCGCGACTGCCGAAGGCCAGAAAGAAGTGCTCGATGGCTACGGCGTGACCGAAGAGTTTGTCGGCTGCCCAATCAGGTCGAGCATGGATGTAGTGGAAATCGGCAAGGCCGACGATGGCATGCCTGTGTACATGGACAAGCACGCAGCAGACGCCGATGCAGTCGCGCTGATCTGCAGGATCAAACCGCACACCAATTTCCGTGCGCCGATTGAATCGGGCATCGTCAAGATGCTCACCATCGGCATGGGCAAGATCATCGGCGCGACAACCTTGCACACCTACGGCATGGACATGTTCGGCGAACTGCTTCCAAAGACCGCGCAGATCATTATGGCAAAGAAGAAGTTCCTGTTTGGAGTTGCCATGGTGGAGAATGCCGCTGACGAAACCGCTGTGGTAGAGGTCGTGCCGCAGGAACAGGTGCTCGAGCGCGAACCGGCGTTGCAGGCAAAAGCCAAGGAACTGATGCCTCGTCTTCAGTTTGACGAGATCGATGTGCTGGTGGTCGAGAAGATCGGAAAGAATATTTCCGGCTCCGGTATGGACCCCAACATCACAGGGCGCAACTGCCGTTTTGTCGAGTGGGACATGAAGCCTTTCGTCAAGAAAATTGCCGTGCTTGGCCTTACGCCCGAGACGCATGGCAATGCTACCGGCCTTGGGGCCGCCGACGTGATCACGATGAATCTCTACAAGGAAGTCGACATCGGCAAGACATACGCAAACATCATCACGTCGACCTACCTCGATGGCGGTGCCATTCCGATCATTATGAATACGGATCAGGAAGCGATTCAACTGGCCGTCAAGACGGTTGTGCGGGTCAAGCCCGAAGACACGAAAGTGGTGCGCATTGCCACCACCCTGGACGTGGTTGATATTCACGTGTCCGAACCAATGCTGCCCTTCATCAAGGCAAACCCGTCGCTGTTCGAAATCGTTGGCGAACTTGAACCGTTCAAATTCGATAACAAGGGTGGTTTGTATCCGATGCTGGCGCCGCATCGCGAACACGCGACTGCCTGAGACGATCCAAAGCCTGGCGAAGCAAACCGGAGATTGGCGGGCGGTATTTTTGCCCGCCAATAGCCTGGAGATCCCGTAAAGCAATGCTCATACACCTCGATGCAATCGGCGGAGTGGCCGGCGACATGTTCATCGCCGCGGTGCTCGATGCGTTTCCGGATTTGCGCGATGGCATGCTGGGCGCGATTCGCGCATCCGGATTACCGGATGATGTGGAGGTGACGGTGAACCAGCACGCCGATCACGCGTTAACCGG
>DATKYN010000260.1:0-10646 GCA_035528435.1 Burkholderiales bacterium | reverse complement strand
TGGCTGACAACAAAGGACTGGCCGGTCATGGCATTGGACGGGAACGCAGCGCAGAACAGCGTCGCCTCGGCGACGTCCTCGACCGTGGTGAATTCACCGTCTACCGTCTCCTTGAGCATGACATTCTTGATAACTTCCTGTTCGGAAATGCCGAGTTCCTTTGCCTGCTCGGGGATCTGCTTGTCGACGAGCGGCGTGCGCACGAAACCGGGGCAGATCACGTTGGCGCGCACGCCGTGCTCGGCCCCCTCCTTGGCCACCACCTTGGCGAGCCCGATCAACCCGTGCTTCGCCGTGACGTAGGCGGACTTCAGCAGCGAGGCTTCTTTCGAGTGCACCGAACCCATGTAGATGATGCTGCCGCCGCGGCCCGACTTGTACATGTGCGGCAGACAGGCCTTGGTGGTGAGGAAGGCGCCGTCGAGGTGGATGGCAAGCATCTTTTTCCAGTCGGCGAACGGAAACGCTTCGATCGGATGCACGATCTGGATGCCGGCATTGCTGACCAGGATGTCGACGCCGCCGAACGCCTTGACGACGGCTGCGACTCCGTCGTTGACGGCCTTCTCGTCACTCACGTCCATCGCCACACCCATTGCGGCACCTTTGGCAGCGCGGATCTCGCTCGCTGCCGCGTCTGCAGCATCGAGTTTGAGGTCGGCAATGGCGACGCTGGCGCCCTCGCGGGCGAAGTACATCGCAATGCTTTTACCGATGCCGCTGGCGGCGCCGGTGATGATGGCAGTCTTGCCCTTGAGCTTCATTTTTCCTTCCTTTCGGGAGCGAGGTAGTCGTGGACAACGGTGCCCAGGTTCAGCGTCAGGTCCGACACGATGTGCGATGCGGAAAGCACTTCCAGCACCGGCAAGTCGGCAACCGGTGCGAGTGCGTGGTGGAACAACTCCAGCGCCGCTGGCCCGGTCCAGGCGCCATGAACCGTGACCTCGCCGCACACGTAGCGCACGATCTCACAGATACGCGGCGTGCCGTCGACGTGCGGAATGATTTTCAGCAGATAGCCCGGCGCTTCCAGCGACTCGCGAACCGTGTCGTTGTCCAGCGCGCGGTGCTTGTAGCCCATCGTGGCTACGGCCACCGGCACCGGGCCGAAGCGCAGCACGCCACCGAGTGTGTCTTTTTCGACCTTCAGCACGGGCGAAGCCAGCTTCTTCGGAAAGCCCCACAGCTCGCGACCACCGGCGATAGGTGGGTCGCAGTCGAGATACATCGAGTGAACGTAGTTTCCCTTTTCGCCGTTAAAACTGACCGGAATCACCTGCCCGCTTTCGGTGTAGTCACCGAATCCGGTCGAGTCCGGCATGCGGATAAATTCGTACTTGACGACCGGATCGGTGAACTCCAGCGGTGCCGGGATCACTGCCCGTAATGCGTCGGGATCGGTCCGGTAATTGATGATGAAGAACTCGCGGTTGTAGAAGCGATACGGCCCTGGCGGGTACGCCGGGCTGGTAATCGGCATCGCAAATGCCCGCTCCCTGACTTCGTCTTCGGTCATGAAATTGTCTCTCCAGTTAAATCGGATATGGTCAGGCCGGCAGGTCGAAGAACTGGACACCCTCGCCCGCAAACGTCGGCTCGATCCAGTCGCGCGCAGCGACGGAGCGGCGAATGTCATCGAGGCCGGCAGCCCAGTGTTCCGCCATCGTGGCGCGCGAGAATTCGTAGTCTTTCGTACGCGAGACGTGTTCCAGGCGCTTGTTGACCAGACGGGCAATCGTCCACTGCCTGTCGTCGCACAGCGTGGCGAGCTTCTTCGCTTCGGCGCCGGACTTCAGGTTGGCCGGTAGTTTGGCGAGCAGATGCTTAAGTGCCACGCGAAGTTCGCCGATCTCCCTGACGCGTTCGGTGTTGAACCGCTGCTTGCTGGCGTACTGAATGTCCTTGTGCCGCTCGAGGACTTCGTCGAGATTGCGAGGCAGTTCACCGGTGGCCTTGAACAGGTCCACTTGCAAGATGAGCGCGGTCGTCAGCGGCTTCTGGTCCACGACGTAATTGAGTGGCGTGTTGGATACGATGCCACCATCCCAGTAGCACTCGCCGTCGATCTCCACCGCCGGGAACCCTGGCGGCAGCGAGCCACTGGCCATCACGTGCTCCGGACCGATGCGCATGTTCTGGCTGTCGAAGTAAACCGATTCTCCGGTGCGCACGTTCACCGCGCCGAGAGAGGTGCGCATATCACCGTTGTTGAGCAGGTCGAAGTCGACCAGTTCTTCGAGAGTGTCTCTGAGCGGCGTGGTGTCGTAAAAACTCGTTGCGCCAATGCTGCCGTCCGGCGCGAAGAACGGTGCGGGCACGCGAGGCGTGAAGAACCCCGGACTTCCGAACGCCGCTACACTCCCGGCACTCATGGCGTTGAGCATCGGGCGCATTGCGTCGAACCAGGTCGGCCAGGTGAACGGCGCGTAGCCGGACACACGTTCCCAGAAAGTCCGCAGACGCTCGACTCGTTTCCCGATCGGGTTGCCGGCAATCAGCGCCGACGTGATGGCGCCAATGGAAACGCCGACTACCCAGGTCGGCGCGCGGCCCACTTCCGCCAGACCCTCGTATACCCCCGCGTGATAAGCGCCGAGTGCGCCACCACCTTGCAACACCATAATTTCGTGATCGAACTGGCGTTTCGCCATAGCTCTGCCCTTTTTGTGCGAATCCTGGATATATTTACTGCCGCTTGGTCCATGCCGAGCACGCCGACCGGCGAGTGGCATAAGCAATATAGATTTGTTCGCCTGACTCAACTTGATAAATACTGACAAGGGGTGGACATTTCAGGACAAATGCCCTTATGTTGTTTGCGTTAAATCAATCCGGGGCGTTTAAATACAAATCGCAATGAAAAGGCGCGTAGCGAGCACGAACGGCGAAGAAACCGTCCGCGTCGGCGGGGCGTTCGCGATGCCGGCTGTAATCAGACGCCTCGGTGTGGACCCGGCGGAGTTGCTGGCCGAGGCAGGGTTGGACCTTAAGTTGTTCGACGATCCCGACAACGTGATTTCCTACGCCACCCGGAGCCGGCTAATCAGCATGTGCGTGGAGCGGACCGGTTGCGACCATTTCGGTCTTCTCATCGGGCAGCAAGGCGGTCTGTCGTCGCTGGGGCTGGTCGGCTACCTTGCACAGCACTCGTCCGACGTGGGAACCGCGCTGCGCAACCTCGTGCGCTTTATGCACCTGCACACCCGCAGTGCAGTACTGACCCTGCGCGAGGAGCGCAACGTCGCGTTCTTCGGCTACGCTGCTTACTCAGCGGAAGCCGAGGCAGCCGACCAGATAGCCGATGGTGCAATGGCGACCGCCTTCAACATCATGCACCAACTGTGCGGCGTCAACTGGAAGCCGAACGAGGTCCTGCTTGCTCATCGCAGGCCGGCGGACAGCGGGCCGTTTCGCCGCTTTTTTCGGGCACCGTTGCGCTTCGACGCGGGCGAGAACGCCCTGGCATTTTCCGCCAAGTTGCTCGACCAGCCCGTCTCCGCGGCCGATCCCGAGTTGCACCGTCTGCTGCAAAAGCAGATCGACGGACTCGCGGCCAGCCACAAGAGCGATTTCCCTGAGCAGGTGCGTCGCGTGCTGCGAACTTCGGTGCAAATCGGGCACCTTAAGGCAGATCAGGTCGCCGCACTGTTTTCGATGCACAGTCGCACCCTCAATCGTCGTCTGATGGACTTCGGCACCCACTTCCAGAAACTCGTGGACGAGGCCCGTTACGAAGTTGCCCGGCAGATGCTCGAATCCTCGGCAATCGGAGTGAGTGAGATCGCGGCAGCGCTGGACTACGCCGACGCCAGCGCCTTCACGCGGGCGTTCCGGCGCTGGAGCGGCACGACGCCTGCGCTCTGGCGGGCGCAGCGCAACGCGGGCTAACGGATCACCCGCCAGCGCTCAATTGCGGCGGACAAAGGCGAATAAAACGCACCACCTGCGGCATACGGTGACCTGCAGGTGCCACGATGAACGGCCAGTGACGCCAGAAAACGCCGCTCGGAACGAACCCTGGTGCCCTAGAACACCAAGCCGAATACCCCTTTTATGAGCTCGCTGAAGGAAATCGTCGTGAGCAACAAAGGCGCAATGGGAACAAGCGTTGTCGCGGCGACCCGAATAATCGCGCGATTCGTTACCGGCGAAAAACGCATCGACTGCACCACTGCGTAGCTACTGGCCAAATCCGCAAGGGACTGAAAGTCCGCGTTGCCCAGAAGCGCCTCATTGGCAGGCATGGCACCACGCAGCCATTTCGCATCAAGTTCGCGGACGTAGCGATCCGCCAGTGCCTCGTACTTGAGCAGTTCCGTCTGCTTCACGTCCGCAAGCCGTGGCGCAAAAACGAGCAGTGGCGCGAGAATAAGGAACAACACGAACATAATCGTCAGACATATCCCTGCCACAAAGTCGGTCAACGACGCTTCGGCAAAGAAGATCATGCTGGCAAAATAGCCAGCCGCCAGTGCTCCGTGGGCCCCCGCGAGAATGCTGAATGCGTATCCCGTACTTGCAAGAAAACCCAGACCACCACTGCGATCGGGATGCGCTGCAACGAGTTGCAGATCGATACGCGACACCTGCCACAGTAAACGCGCCCAGACAAACAACCGGTAGTACCATCGCAACAACAAGAACTGCACGATCGGCACACTGACAAAGGCGTACCACATCCCGGCAAATGTCAGTGACAGCCGCTCGCCGGAAGGTGTCGCGTACCAGGTGGCCGTATCCAGTGCGAGGTAATTTCTCCAGATAACAAAAATGCCGACCCCATACACCGCACAGACCAGCAACACCTCTGCGAAAACATTGTTTCGCAGCTTCATGGCTGACACAACGGTCGTTTCAAACTGCTCCTTTGAATGCTCGGGCACCAATCGCCGATCCGTAAACTGGCGCAGCAGCGGCGATATTCGCCTGTGCACTTCGAATTCAGCGAATAGCAATAACGGCAACACAACCAGCAAGCGGACGTGCACCTGCGCGTCCAGCAGAAACGGCACGCGGATGCCCTCCCCCAGCGCATTGCCATCCAACGTCGCGAGCACTAAAAGCGGCAACCATGCAAACAGTGCAATCCCGGTCACGCCCCGGCCCAGATGACCCGGCACACCTGCTGTCGGGTACAGCCAACGCGTAAGCCGATAGAACAAGCCGCCCTCCACCAGGGAAAATTCCGGCGTTTCGCCAGGTGTGACTCCTGCCCTGGATTCAGTCATGAAAACTGTGAGCCCGATCCATGGCTGCCTTAAAGACGGTAGATCACAGCAATTAGCGCGAGTACACCCAAGGTCGCCATCAAGGCCGCAATCAATCGCGTACCGGACCGGGGCATGCCCGGGTATTCTTTCCGTAACGCTCTCAGATCCCGCACGTGTTCGATCGTGCCAAGCAGAAGTGACAATATCCCGATTGCAATCAACACAAGCCCGAACTCGCGCGGCCCGATGAGCGTGGTCTCGATAAGTCCTTTCTTGTCGCCGGCCCCTGAAAACTCCAGATGGAAAAATTTGTATACAGTAAAGCCGAACGCGATCAGTGAAGTGCCCGTCCTGATCCAGGCCATCAGGGTTCGTTCGTAAGCGCCGCGGGTGCGCTCAAGGGCCAGTCTAGCGGTAAGTGGCAGTTCTTTCGGCGGACTGCCTGCGGATTTGTTGTCCATCGTGCGGTTCTCGTTCATCTCGCATAACAATTGAGAGGCCGACTCACAGCAGCCCCAGCGCCGTCAGCGAATTGTTGATAATGTTCAGACCCAGCGCGATCTGAATGATTCCGATAACCGCACCCAGGATCGCCAGCGCGATGCCCAGGACCGACCCGATGTACCGCGCTGCCCACATGACGATCAGGTTCAGCAGCATGATGACCAACACGATGGCGCCAATGGTCAGCTGGCCTTGCAGACCAGGGCTGAGCGCGAGGAACACCACGAGCGCGCCAATGCCATATGGCGTCACAATTGTCGGGAACGCAAGCGGTGTCAATGCCGTTTTCAAATCCGGTGGCGGGGGGGCGCCCATCTCGTCGCCAGATGTGAGCGGCGCAAACTGCTTGAGGGTGCTCTGCAGTGCCACGAGAAAAAGAATGATACCCGCGGCAAGCGCCAGAATGGGCAACGGAATACCGTACTTCGCCAGAATCAGTTCGCCGACGAAAGCGGAGACGAGAAGCGTAATACTTGCAAAAAGTGTCGCCAGCAGTGCGATCCGGTGACTCAACGCGGCATCCGCGCCTTTCGTAATATGGACGAAAGGGCCGATGATCTTGAACGGCCCGAGCATCAGGAACAGAAACGTGAAGATATACGCTGCGGGGAAATACCTCACCTGTTCCTGACTGCCGCCGGCTTGCGCAGCCATTGCAACGCCTGCGCTGATCAGGCAGCCGGCGGCAAGGGTCAACGCCGCCAGGAGATATTTCTGCCAGTCGCGGCGCGAGCTTTGTCCGTTTTTATCTGGGAATTGTCGAATCTGAGCCATTCGGAACCTCCTTGATATTCTTGTCGGGAATCGCTTCCATCATTGTCGTGCTTTAGAAACGGATCTGCGTCCTCAACGTCGCGACCAGCGCATTTTCAAAACTGCCTGAGGCCGGTTTGATGTACTGGATGTCCGGCCCGAGATGCAGCCATGGCGTCACTGAATAGTTGTAATAGGCTTCAAAGGCGGATTCGTCCTTGAACCTGGTATTGGGCGACAGGGCATCCTGGAGCACATCACTGAGGTTGTAGCGGTACGCGCCAACACCAAAATTGTCTTGAGGACGCCCGAAGAACAGTGCCCTGCCTCCGATCCCGGCGATGACCGATGACTGTATATAGTTTGGGTTGCCATCGGCGGTGGCAATCTTGAAATAAAAACCCCAGTTGAGATTCGGCTGCGCCGCGCTCTCCTGCAGATTATGTTGGAACTCAAAGGAGATGTTGTAGGCGTCATCCAGTGTTGTCGTCGTAAAGCCAGGAGGCAATGTCGAATAGTCCACCCCTTCTGCCGTACTGTAGAGCCCCGTAACTATATAGGTTGTCTTGCGTCCGGCGAGTGTCGTGACGTGCGCGCCGCTCACGGAGATATTTACGCCGTTTTCGAACAGCCCCCCCGGAAGGTAGTCGTTGGTGCGGTCATCGGGATCGAAGACCATGATGGTCCAGTTCACAGGCTCGGTCCGAATTGAGCCAATTGCCCCCATCAACACAACCGGAATCAGACCGCTTGGCGGCGCAGCTAGAATAAGGTTCATGAACCGGTCGATACCCCAGCCGCCGTAGAAGGCGTTCGCGGCAAGCAAATCGACCGGATTGAACTTGCCGAGCGCAATGCTGCTTCGATCGCCCACTGTCTGGGTGAAGTACAGCGAAGTTGCCACCAATTCCTCCGGCGTGTCTACGGGCCAATACAGTGCGGTATTGACCGCAAAGACGGCGCCGCCGAGATTGGCTGGCGCGTTACCGTGGCTGTACTCGAAATGCGAGCGAAATCCGCCGCCTTCCCACAGGCCCATCTTGGCGCTGTCGAGGTTGATGAAGGCATCGAACTTGCCCCCGTACTTGAAACCGTTGTCCCCGGTCCCTTCCACGAGTCCTTGATAGAAAGAGGTGTGCCGGAGATCGAAAGTCACGCCCTTGTCGGCGAGGGATGAGCGCGCGCCTCCCCAGTCTCCGGTGAGGGTAGGACGCGTCATCCAGTCCGGGGGAGCAGAAGCTTGTTCGGATTCTTGTGCAAGCGCAGGCAACATCCCGCAAGCCAATAAGAGTAGAGCGAAACTGCGTGTCATCGTTGTACAAATCTGTCCCAATCCCTCTCCTTGACGCAGCTACACCCTCTTACCGACTTCCGACAGATCCCCCTGGCAGTCTTCTTGACGCGTTTCTCCAGACTAACCGAGCCGCGTGCCTTCCGCTTCGAGTCCGCCTCCCGCGGGAAGCTTGGTCCAGCTCCTTCTCTGCCACTCCTCCTTGAGCACTTCGGTCGCTGCCTTTTCCAGAAATTCGGGTGCCGCCCAGGCATCTACATCGAAATCGTTTTTGATGTACCCATGACTGACCATGAAATCCTTTCCGATCTTGATGCATTGCATATTCTGAGCGCTCAGGCTTGGCACCATATCGACATGCTTGATGCCTTGATAAGTATCTTCGGCATCCAGATAATAGGTCTGCCGGTTAAGTATCCCGGCGGCGGCATGCTTGTCTGCGTTCGCCCATCGTCCGACCTTGATCATGGCTTTCATGTAGGCGATCACCAGCTCGGGATGTTCCTTTGCCATAACGTCGGTGCACGTAATCACGGCGGGCGTGTTGGCAACCTGCACCCTCCAGTCCGGATACCGGGACAGGTCTTCGATCATCGCAATCTGGCCTGTCGCTTCCTGAATATGTTGAAACACCTTGCTCTGGGTGTAGATCGCATCGACCGTACCATCCAGTAATGCCGTCTCCAGCGGACGAAACGCCAGGTCGTGCTTGTGGTCGCGCCGCATCCACAGCTCCGACGGATTGTTCATCTGGACCTGCAGCATCTCCGGCTTGTCGTACCAGTCGTCCGGGTAGGGGAACTCGACCAGATCGATATCGTCCATGGTCATGTCATTGAGCATGAGCATGTTCTCAATGCCCATGTGTTCCTGGATACGCCACCAGTCGTTCTTGATGGTGTTGAGGCTCTTCGAGATGCCTATCTTCTTGCCTTTCAGATCCTTCATCCGGAAGAGCTTGTCTTTGGCACGCACGGCCATACATCCGCCTTCATATACCCAGGTCGCCCCGAGCAACACAGTGCGGCGAATGTCAGCGTGAACATGGATGGGCGGATACAGTCCACCGAAACGGATCAGGTTGTCGAGGTTGTGGACGTAGTGGGGGTACCAGTTGTTCTCGGGCGCGTGACGAAAGTACGCGTACTCGACACCGATCTTCTTGTACTCCTCACGGCACCACCCCAGCTCCTGGTCCACGTTGTTGGCCGAGATCATCGGGCAGTTGGTAAACCATACTTCTTTCCAGTTCAGCGGTACTTTGGTACTGACTCTTTCTTTCGTTGCCATGATTGACTTCTCTCCTGTTATGTCCGGACGCGTGCGCTTCGTCTTACACGCGCATATCGTGCGTTTCGTCAGGCGGATTGGAGGTTTTACGGATTTTGCCCGCCCTCCGTGTTTTGGTGTGCGATTCACCGCACCGAGAAGCCCGTGGTGGATTCACACGACACCACGCTCTTCGATTTATTCAACGACTGCAGCATCGTTAATTTTGCGTGACCACTCCGGTCGAGCGTAAACTTTTCCGGACAAACAGTAGACAATTTCGGACACCAGCATTTACACCGATTGATCCAGATCAAACAATGAGAGCTTTTTAAGCGTGCGACAAGAACCGGCGGATCGCAGTCCGGCAAACAGGGCCGTGCACACTGGTGTCGCGGCGGCCAATCCTCTTTCGGATTTACCGGTTTCCTCGCGCGGGATGGCCGGTCGCGCCGCTTTGATCAGACCCGGCACCGATCCGGACACGAAGTCGCTAACGGAATTTTTGCACCCTCTTGTCCCACTGTCCTTTGGGCCGGGCGCAGTAACGAAGGCGAAACCCCGCCTGACCAGCCTGGGTGTTCCCGGTAACGATCCCGGAGTTCAGTTCTTGCCGCAGAACCAACCGACTGCCAGTCTGGTTCCGATTAGGGCTCAAGCGATGCGGCATACGCGGCCAGCGCGACAAAATCCGCCACGGAAAGCTTTGCGACGGCTGCCTGCATTAGCGGCGACCAACGGCCTTTGCGAACACCGGTCTGCAGGTCGTACAGTTGACGCACGAGGTAACTGGGCGAACGTCCCGCGAGCGGTGGCACCGGCCCGAGTCCTCTTAAGTCATCACCATGACAAACGCCGCACGGTTGCGTTCTGCCGCCCCCGCCCGTTCTGACAAGCTCCCTGCCCTTGGCAATGCTGCCGGTCGGAACATATGCGATAAACCCCGATCTGTCGTCGCGGAGCTCGGTGCGTTCAAGATCCTCGGGCATTTCAATGATCCGCTGCCCTATTGGTTCGACTCCACCGCTCTCTACAGCCACATACATCCATCCGGCGACTTTGGTCTCGGGAACGGTATTGGTCTCAATCACCCTGATCCATTTTCGGGGCTTGAGGCTGGAAAAATAAGCGGCTGCTTCCGCCACTTCGCTCTCGGTTGCCGCCAAGCCGATTGAGAGCATGAAGGACAACGGAATCGATTTCGGCTCTGAAGTTCGCCGTAAGCCGGCTCTGTAATCGGCCATTTGCTGGACGATATATTCTGCCGGCAGTCCGGCCAGGCTGGTATTTTCCGGGCGGCCCTGACCGTTTGGAAGGTGGCAGTAAGCGCAGGCAAAAACATCCGGTTTTCGCCCGCGGGCAACAATGTCAGGCATCTCGGGATGATCGCCCGGATGCCAATCAGGTGGGTCATACAGATTTCGAATTTCAGCCAGGGTAAAAGACTGCGTACTGCCGGGCACACGCTTGGGCTTGCCATCGTCTGGCTCGTGCTCGCCAGCCGGGTCATTCCGGGCGTAAGCCCACGGCAACAGAGTTTGCACCGTGGTTTGCGACGCATCTTGCGCGTCGACCGGGATGGCCAGCATCATCAACGCGAGTGACGTGACGATATTTTT
>DATKYN010000259.1:0-4601 GCA_035528435.1 Burkholderiales bacterium | reverse complement strand
ACAGTAATGACCAATGCCTTTCACCTTGTGCAGGAAAGGCGGGCACAATGCACAGCTCGTAATCGCACACGCAGCGAACCGTTCTTTTTCACTTATCAAGTCTACCGGCACAGACATGTCCGCAACCTGACCATGTGATTACTTTTCAGTAATGTTCGGGCGCAATACACAACCGTGTGTCGGGCGAACTTCTGTCGTGAGCGTCCGCACCCTTCGCTCTTTTCTGCTGTTTACGACGCTGATGACCTCAGGATGACGCCAGACCGTGCTCTATCGCATAAACCGCCGCCTGTACGCGACTGGAAAGATTGAGCTTGCGCAGTATGTGCTGAACATGAATCTTGACCGTGCTCTCCGCCAGGTCGAGTGAACGTGCGATTTCCTTGTTGCTGGCACCCTTCGCGACGTAGCCGAGTATTTCATGCTCGCGTGGACTGAGCGCGTCCTTGTCACCGGAAGACTCGTTTCCGGTGCCCGTCGCCCGCAAGCCTTTGACGAGCTTGGTCGTCATTTCCGCCGACACCACTGAATCACCTGCCACGGCTCGCCGGATCGAATCGAGCAGCGTTTCGGTTTCGATGTTCTTCAGCAAATAACCGCTCGCACCCGCACGAAGCATATCAACCAGGTCATTCGCTGCTTCCGAAACCGTCAACATTACAATATGCGTGTCGGGCGACTCCTCCAGAAACAGTTTGACCGCATCCTTGCCGGATATCCCGGGCATGTGCAAATCGAGCAGGACGACGTCCGGTTTGAGCTCACGCGCGCGTTTGACGCCTTCAAGGCTGTCAGCCGATTCCCCGACAACTTCGAAATCGTCATGACGCTGTAGCAAGGCCCTGACGCCACTGCGGAACAGGGTATGGTCGTCCACCAGCAACACGCGAATCCTGGTCATGCTGCTACTTCCTGAACGATCGGGAGTGTCAGGGTAATCTGTGTCCCTGAGGGCGGTGCGGACCTGACCTCTATACGCCCACCGATCCGCTGCGCGCGCTCCCGCATGATCGCCAGGCCAACATGCCCTTCGCTGGCTCCTGGCACCTCGGCGTCGAAGCCCCCTCCATCGTCGCGGACGCGGAACACATACACCTGGCCCTTTTCCAGCTCGACTGTCACGTGGCGAGCGGCAGAATGCTTGCGCACATTGGAAAGGCATTCCTGAATGATATGCAGAACCTGGATCTGGGTTTCCGGTGAAAGCGGCACCCCGGTACCAGTCTGTCTGAATTCGGCCTGTATCCCGGTGTCCGCTTCGAACCGCGCCAGCAACGCTGTTACGACTGTCTCCACATCCGACTCACCGAATCGGGTTCGAAAATGGACCAGCAATTCGCGAACATCGTCGTAGCTTTCCTGAATGCCTTCCCGAATTTCGCTCAGACCGCTGCGCGCCTCAGCGAGATCATTTCGATCGAGTGCATCTCGCAGCATCTGCGCCTGCAGGTTGAGAAACGCAAGGGACTGGGCAATGCTGTCATGCAGTTCCTGCGCGAGCAGATTACGCTCTTCCGACACCGCCATTTCCTTCTCGCGGGCAACCAGGCGCTGGTTCTCGATTGCAACACCGAGATGTTGCCCCAGAGACTCGAGCATCTGGCGTTCGTGTCCGGTCAGTTCATGCGCTTCCCGAAAGTACAGATTGAATACGCCGATGATCTGCTCCTTGAAGCGGATCGGAAAAACCGTGACGGTCCTGAATCCTTCCCGTCGACAGCGAAATGATAGATCTTCCCGGTCGGGGCCAGTAAACATTTTCACCACCGCCGCACCGCCTTGTGCCACTTCCCCGCAAAGACATTCACCTTTGTCGATACAGGCTTCATCCCTGACCAACGGTGCAGACAGATTTTGCTGGATGTACAGGTGAACCTTTCCGCTCTCCTGCTCAACCAGGCGCACGGCACCGCCGTCGGCCTCGAGGGTATCAACCAGTCTCGCCAGAAACGCCCGGCACATCTCTTCCAGCGTGCCGGGCCGGTTCAACAACGCCGCCACTTCATAAAGTGTGGACAATTCCTGATTCTTCTGTTCCAGGGAGTGCGTTTTCTCCGTGACCTTGTTTTCAAGATTGCGGTAGAAATCACTCAGATGCGATGCCATCCGGTTAAAGCCACTGGCAAGCGAGCCGAACTCGTCCTGGCTTTCTATAGGCAGCCGCGTATCAAAATCTCCTGCTTCCATGCGCCGCATGCCGTCATCGAGTCGGCCTACCGGGCGGACCACCAACAGAAACATCAGGTAAATGAGCGTCACGGTGCCCGCCACCGACAACGCAATCAATCCCATCTGAACCGACCGCAACAACGTCGTCTTCCGGGAGATGTCACGCTCTATTGAAAGAACAAGCTGGTCGATTTGATCCACGAAGCGTTCGGTTGCACGGCGGTATGCGATCAGCTCCGCCGCATCGGTCACACGCGACGGCGCCGTCATCGACGCAATCGACGGCTTGATGGAACCGTGCCATGCCTGTTCCAACGTGACAAACAACTTCCCGATTTCCGGCTCGTTTGGCAGAAAAAGGGGCCGGCCAGGATCTCCCGTTTTGAGTTCGGCAAGCACACGCTCGAACTCTCCTGCTTCGTGGTCCGCTGCCTTTAACAAGCGACCACGTTCGGCGCCCGGCAAGGCAGCCTGGGACAACAGGGTTGATATCCGGTAAGCGCGCATGCGTTCGCTCCCAGCCTGATTCACAGCGGCGGCACCCCCCTCCAGATCCCATGACATCAGCAGCGTCAGCCCGATCGCCACCAGGGCGATGAGTAGAAACACCACAAGGATCTCGACCAGTTTGGTACTCAGTCGCTGACGGGGAATATCCATACCGTTGTCTGGGGCCACATATTCTGGATCTGCGAACCATACATACTGTCCGCCCTTTGAGCGTGCCACGCTGGCGCGACCCGCCCAATACCTCTTTGGAACTATACACCCGCATTTTTTCCTGCCAGCCGGACTATCAGCCATAAGCCCTACCGACCGCACTTTTCCTTCGTTTGCACAATGGCATTGGTCTCTACTGCGGCGCACACTCGTTGTCAGGAATCAATCCATACCAACTGCCAGGGAGAAGACCATGCGCATCATATCGATCGGGCTGTTGCTAGCGACTTTGATTGTCGGGTTCACAGCAACGGCAAGCGCAGAGGACACCACATCATTCACCGACGCAATCTCGTCCGGAAAGCTGATATTCAACTTGCGGCCACGTTACGAGCAAGTCGATCAGGCAAACTTCAGTGAGGACGCGGAAGCCCTGACGATGCGTACGCTGCTCGGTTGGGAAACCGGCTCCTGGTATGGCCTGTCGGCAACTGCCGAACTCATTAACGTCAGTCGCGGCATTAGCGATTACAACGATACCCTGAATGGCAAGACACAGTACCCCGTCATTGCAGATCCTGATGATAACGACATCAACCAGTTGTTCATTGACTATCGCGGGATGGAAAAGACACTGATTCGCGGTGGCCGCCAGGCCATCAAGCTCGACAAGATGCGGTTCGTCGGAAACGTTGCATTCCGACAGGTAATGCAAGTCTTCGATGGCGTGATCGTCGAGAACAAGAGCCTGCCCAATACAAATCTCTATGCCGGTTACCTCGCGCGCGTCAAGACCGTAACGACCCGGGATTTCGATACCGATACGATACTGTTGAATGGACGCTATGCGATCACACCCGGTGATACGCTGGTCGGTTACGGTTACCTGCAGGACCAGGCAAATGCCATCAACGCCGGCGCATTCCAGGGTCCGGCGCCAACAGACACTTCGAACCAGATTATCGGCATCCGGGGTGACGGCGCGCATCCGGTGAGTGATGCATGGAAACTTCTCTACACGGTAGAGTTTGCCAACCAGTCCGATTACAAGGGCGGCGACTCCCGGATCGATGCAGACTATCTCCGCTTTGGCGGCGGTGCACAATGGGGCAATTATCAGTTACGCCTTGACTACGAAAAACTGGGCAGTAACGATGGCCGGTACGCCTTTCAGACACCGCTTGGCACCAACCATCTGTATCAGGGATGGGCCGATCAGTTTCTGACGACACCGAGCCAGGGCATCCGGGATACTTACCTGACAGGAAGTGCTGAAATCCGGAAAGCGACCCTCAAGGCCGCGTATCACGATTTCGAGGCCGATTTTGGCGCACTGGACTTCGGGAGCGAATTTGACATTGGAATTTCATACCCGTTCCTGAAACGGCTCGTTGGCAAGATCGAATACGCGGACTATCAGGCAGGTGACACAGCTTCGAACAAGGTCGATGTCACCAAATACTGGCTGACGCTGATCTTCAACTACTAGAATCCAGACGGTACCTGTCGAGCCTGCAGCCGGTCAACGCACAAGAAAAAGGGCCGACGTTGGCGGGCCGGCCCTGCTCTTCACTCAAGGACACGAGAGTCCCCTTGCGTTTGTTACTGCGCAAACCCAGGCTGCGAGGACATTACGACAAGGACTTACCAGCGGAGCCTGTGCAACGGTGCGAGGACCTCGTTACGGCTTGCTCGCGGTGGTCAGTGCCAGATTGAGCAGTTCCAGGCTACGCTTGGAAGCAAACATCACCTGCTTCTGGCTATGTTCCGTA
>DATKYN010000258.1:0-3218 GCA_035528435.1 Burkholderiales bacterium | reverse complement strand
GAACGTCCCGCGAGCGGTGGCACCGGCCCGAGTCCTTTTAAGTCATCACCATGACAAACGCCGCACGGCTGCGTTCTGCCGCCCCCGCCCGTTCTGACAAGTTCCCTGCCTTTGGCAATGCTCCCGGTCGGCACGTATGCAATAAATCCGGATCTGTCGTCGCGCAGCTCCGTGCGTTCAAGATCCTCGGGCATTTCAATGATGCGCTGGCCTATTGGTTCGACTCCACCGCTCTCTACAGCCACATACATCCATCCGGCGACTTTGGTCTCGGGAACGGTATTGGTCTCAATCACCCGGATCCATTTTCGGGGCTTGAGGCTGGAAAAATAAGCGGCTGCTTCCGCCACTTCGCTCTCGGTTGCCGCCAGGCCGATTGAGAGCATGAAGGACAACGGAATCGATTTCGGCTCTGAAGTTCGCCGTAAGCCGGCTTTGTAATCGGCCATTAGCTGGACGATATATTCCGCCGGCAGACCGGCCAGGCTGGTATTTTCCGGGCGGCCCTGTCCGTTTGGAAGGTGGCAGTAGGCGCAGGCAAAAACATCCGGTTTTCGACCGCGAGCAACAATGTCAGGCATCTCGGGATGATCGCCCGGATGCCAGTCAGGTGGGTCATACAGGTTTCGAATTTCAGCCAGGGTAAAAGACTGCGTACTGCCGGGCACACGCTTGGGCTTGCCATCGTCTGGCTCGTGCTCGCCAGCCGGGTCATTCAGGGCGTAAGCCCACGGCAACAGAGTTTGCACCGTGGTTTGCGACGCATCTTGCGCGTCGACCGGGATGGCCAGCATCATCAACGCGAGTGACGTGACGATATTTTTTGTCAGTGTTTTAGCGCTTCGGGACATGTGTAAAGGCTACACGAAATGTGTATCCGGCCTCAATTCATTCTCTCTGAACTCCGTCTACGGGATTGGCCGGACATTCTTGTCCGCAGCCTCAGTTTGCCCCTCGGCCAACGGCGCGGAGGATTGTTCCCATAGCAGATTCCTCACATCGTCATAGGCGACCGGATCGGGCGTCAGCATGACGACCAGGCGCATGCCGTCACTGAAATAGGGGTCGCCGGTCAGGTTCTTCAGCGGCTGCGTGCGCGGCGCGACTGGTGCACCCGCCACGAAACCGAAGCGCTCGACAAAGCCTTGTGCCAGCAGAGCGTGGAGCAGGTATTCACGCGTCACGTCTATCTCAGGGTCGATAATGTGCGTAGTGAGCGATGGCGATTCAAGTGTGAGTTTGATGCCGATATCACGGCTGACCTGGCCGACCCAAACCTGACGGCCCTCGTACCGGAACGGCGCCAGCCATAGTCTCATGTGGTTGCGCTGCGCGATGGATGCCCGGGCCCTTTGCAGCGCAAAGTCCTGTTTGCGTCCAAACAGGTAGAGGTTGCTGACCGGCGCAACCGGGTAACTGTCTCCCGATAGTGCAGCACCAACGACACGGCGCACGCTACCCAGCGTGATCCGGTGCGTGAACGACCAGCCGCTTCTTGAAAGAGAGTTCATCACATCATGACCGTCTCCGACGATGACCACGTTGAGTGGGTCGCCATTGTTCTCTGTGTCGGCATCGGTGGCGCAACAAGGCAGGGCCTCGAGAGCGGTCCGCAGCGCGTCTGCATCGAAGTCAGGGAGCGTCATGCCGGCGTAGGTCAGCGATGTATCGAGCCGCTCGTAGTCAAAGATGCCATCGGGTAGCGGCAACGCAAAACCAAACCGCAGTTGCAGTTCGGTGACCTCGGCTGGTGCGCTGCCGAAATCATCGTTATTGGCACGCTCCTGACTCAATTCGTATGCGTCCCGCACCAGCCGGATGTCTACGTAGCGCCCGCCGACAGCACTGGGCACGAGTACATAGCCTTCAGTAATCATGCCTGGCAACATTTTCATGCGCAGAGACTCATCGCGAAAGCGTTGGCGCAGGCGTTCAAATTCGCTGTCTGGCACCGCTTTCTTGACGATTACCGCGGCTTCATCAGGCGGATAGACGTCCGGATCGACCGCATTGCGCAGGAGCCACAGCGTGTAAGGCGACGCGTTGCGAACACTGGCCCAGATGGCCTGCACACTGCTGGCGCCCAGCTGCGCGCCAAAATGCGCGCGCGCCTGCTCATCGGTCAGAATCGCCACCGAGACGGAAACGCTCTCGAGCGTCTTGGTCTGCACGCCGTTAAGTTCCGCGGGAGTAGAAAGCGGCTCGTACTTGAAAGTGCCCGTGGCGCAGCCGACGAGCACAGTCGTCAGCAGCATCGCTGGCAATATACGTACAAACAAGGAAGCGAACCGGGTGCGCTGCATGGTCCGGGGAATTTAACCTCGGCTGGCAGGGCGTGCAAATGTTTTCCCGCCAATCACGTATCGGCCTTCGCACGCCGCCCATTGCGCCACTGCAGATTATGGCAAAGCCCGGCACCTTTGTGCACGGGTCAATCGAGTATTCAGGCCGCAGTTTCGATTGGCACGCGTGTGGCAACTCGCCGGCTTCGACCGCACGGGCCTCAACCGTTAGCAGCTGGACGGGGAAGCGATTCACGCCCACGTCTTTTTCAAACGCGAAAAACCACCGGCGGGACGGGTCCTCGCGTCGGACAGACTCCCGCGAGCCCCTTGTGCCCGGCACTGCCGCGCTGAGGCGATAACCCCGAGCATCCACCAGAAGCGGCGGGCAATGCCCCTGCCCCGCCTAACACCCCATGCGGGCGGGACATCAAACAATCAATAATGGAATATGTTCATTCCTTATTGGAAGTTCCCTTCCCTGTTCGTTGCGCCTATCGTTCTCTCCCAGCGATACATGGCATGGCCCCGTCGGGGCCGGTATCACCAAACTGAATCGAGAGTGAAAGGAAGCGAACGTGAGCGGCAATCTGAAAGAACTGATAGGCGAAACCCAGGCGAAGTTCAAGGCGAACCCGGAGGCGGCCAAAGCCACCTTCGAATCGCGTTCGGCCCTGCAGGACGGGTTTCGATCGGAAGTGTCCATCCGGCAGCACAGCCTGACGGTCGATGAACCGCAAGGCCTTGGTGGCGCTGACACTGGCCCCAACCCGGTTGAACTGATACTCGCCTCTTTGGGAAGCTGCCAGGAGATCACGTATCGCGCCTATGCAACCGCCCTGGGGGTTCCGCTGGACAATGTTTCGGTTACTGTCGAGGGCGATATCGATCTGCGTGGTTTCTTTGCAGTCGACGACACCGTGCGTGCCGGCTACC
>DATKYN010000257.1:0-3208 GCA_035528435.1 Burkholderiales bacterium | reverse complement strand
TTCCGGCGGTCGTCATGAGCATTGCGTGGCCCGATTTCCGGCCGCACTCGTTGAAAACCTCGTCTGTTTCTGCTGGCGGGCGCGTTCGTTAACGCCCGGGTTCAGTTCGTGGGGAAAGACCGCTTTTCCATCACTTAGCCGATTTCGAAAGTACACTGCAGTGTTTGGCTCGTATGCGCTGCGCGGTGTTGGCGATGCCCGCACGTATCCAAAGACTTTTTTCGAACGGGATTCACGCACATGGAACTTTGCAAAATCATCCGGCCCGGGCGTTGTCGATTGGTTGCCGTCGCCTTGTTACTGATTGCTGCGCCAACACTATCGGCTGAGGAAAGCGGAAACACGAGCGCGCTCCAGGCGCACCTCGGGGAAGTATTCCAACGATCGATGGCGCACTGGGGGTATGACTATCGAGGTCTTCCGGGCCACAAAGCGGGTGTTGCTTGCGTCCCGTGGGCCGGGTTGACTGAGGCGTTCCTGGAAAACGAGATATTTGGCGCACTGGGCTTTTCGTATTCCATGGCCGATGATGCAGGTGCCTTGAATGTTGCAACGCAAGGTTGTCAGATCATGAAATCCCGCAAGAAAATGAGCGGTTGTGAGTGTGCGACGGTACTGCTTGGTGAGGAGGTCGTTGTTACTGTGCCCGATGTGACGGGCGACTGACTTTCCCGTGAGTGATGCCGTTCGCGCCGAATGAGAAAGAAATCAGTCGGTGCGGATAGGCCGCCACAGCAAGAGCAAGCGGGGCAGCAAGGTCAGGCTGGCCAGTAGCGCGATGAACATGGCCAGGGCTGTCAACACGCCAAAATAGATTGTCGGAATGAAATTCGACAATGCCAGTATCGAAAACCCGAGGATGATGGTGATCGCGGTGTAGAACACGGCCTTGCCGATGTTCGCGTGGCAGTAATGCATGGTCGCCAGGTAGTCCTTGCGCTGCGCGAGTTCTTCGCGGAAGCGGTAGATGTAGTGAATGCTGTTATCGACGGCGATGCCGATGGTGATGGCGGCAATGGTGATCGTCATCATGTCCAGTGGGATGCCCGCGAGCCCCATGAAACCCAGCACGATGCCGGCGGCCAGCAGGTTCGGAACAATCCCGATGATCGCCAACGGGAGCGACCGGAACAATATCAGCAGCATGAAGGCGATACCCAGCATGACCACGCCCAGCGTCAATATCTGCGACTTGAACAGGCTCTGCAGCATATTGTTGTAGAGCACGAGCCCGCCTGTGAGCCTTGTGTCGCCTTCGGCAAAACCGAGTTTTTCAGTCAGGTCAGTGCGAATCGTCTCGAGCAGTTCATTGCGGCGCAAGTCCTCCATTGAATCCAGAATGCGCAGGCTGATCCGGGCCTCGTTGTTCTCGAACGATACGTAGGGCGCAATCAGGCTCTGTTTGAACTCATCGGGCATGCGCTTGTACATGATGGCCATCTGGAAGCTGTCGAACTCGCGGCCACCCTCGAGGTCCTCAGCCACGCGAATGACAGCGGCAAGCGACAGTACCTTGCCGACCGCGGGGAGGGCATCGAGATAATCGTGCACCTGTTTGATGCGGTTGATTTTGTCGGGCGTGAACCAGTAGTCCGCTACGTTGGTTTTGAGTTCGGGATACAGCTCCAGGAGTTCGTCGTCTTCTTCGTCCATAAAATCCGGATCGTGGAAGCGGACGATGACGTCCATCGGGATGGTTCCGCCGAGTTTCTCGTCGATGAGTTTCAGGCCCTGGTGAATCTCGGTGTCTTCACTGAAGTAACTGATGAAACTGTTTTCGACTTTCAGCCTGGAGATTCCGATCACACTCAGTACCGCTAACGCAATCGAGATGACCAGCACTGCATTGCCATGACGTTCGGTCAGCCGGGCAAGCGCGGACGCGAACCGTAATTGCCGCCCGGTTTCGGGTTCGGCGGGCGTTTTGTTCAACAAGACCAGAATCGATGGAAACAGCAAAAAGGTCGTCAAAAAAGTGACGGTGAGGCCGATCGTCATCATCCAGCCGAAATCGATCACCGGTTTTATGTCACTCACTACCAGTGACGCAAAGGCCATGATGGTGGTCAGGGCGGTATAGAAACAAGGCCAGACCATCTTGCGGGCAGTCATCAGCACCAGCTCGCGTTGGGTGCAGTCCGGGAGGTCTTCGCGAAGCTGTCGATAGCGCACCACCAGGTGAATGTTCATCGACATGGTGATGATGAGCATCAGCGAAACGAAGTTGGACGAGATCACGGTCACCCGCCAGCCAGCCAGGCCGAGTACCCCGATCATCAGCAGCGCGGAGAAAACGCAACTGGCGAGCGGCAGCAAAACCCATCGGGCGCGGCGAAATATGATGCCCAACATGGCCACCAGCAGCACAAACACACCCACCCCGAAAACCACCAGGTCACTTTTGATATACGTGATCATGTCGTCGGCAATCATGGGCACGCCGCCGAGGTGCAGCTCTGCGTCGCTGCGGTAGCGATTCATGATGTCGCGCACGCTCACGATCGTCTGGTGCCGCAAGTCATCGCGCCGCTTCTTTGCAGCGTCGTATTGTTGGAGTACCGCGGACAACGCCGCCTGTTCTTCGGCGCTGAGTGGCGCCGCCCGGCGTTTTTCGAAAAGTTGATCGCGCTGTTTTCTGAGTGCTTCAAATTCGGATTCGGCGCCCAGCTCTACGCGCAAGGCGGTCGTTCCGCCATCCGCACTGATAATCAGCTCCCTGAACAGCGGACTGTTGAGTAATTCCTCTCTGGCGCGGTCCTTGTCGACGCCGTCCTGCGACAACATGCGCAGATTGGCTTCGAGGTCAGTGAGTCGGCCTTCGACGTTCTTGACCAGCGGCACATCGACCAATGAGAAAACGGATTCGACCCCGGGCAGGTCTTCCAGGTCCTTCTTCAGGTTTGTTATGCGGGCGAGGGTGTTATCCGAGAACAGGTCCTCTGTCGGCGTAAAGGTGAGCACCAGGAACGATTTGGTCTCGTAGCGATCGATCACCTCACGATAGACCTTCAGGTCCTGATCGTTCTCGAGCAACAGGGAATCGGAAGACGCGTCCAGCCGGAAGTCGCGGGCGTGATAAGCGAAAAAGGCAAACAGGCACACCAGCAGGATCAGCACAAGCAACGGCCGGCCAAGCACCAGCTGGTTATAGCGTTCAGCGATCCAGTTCATTATCGAGGATGCCGTTTGTCCCGGGTTGTTGGGCATC
>DATKYN010000256.1:0-42296 GCA_035528435.1 Burkholderiales bacterium | reverse complement strand
CAGGATGGCATCGTCGAGCTCGCGCGCCATCGCCAACGGCCACCAGTCAGCGCCGGCGGCCTGAATTGCCTCGGCATCCGCGGGTTGTTCTCCTTCCGGGCCTCTAACCGTTATGGTGGCGGTGCGCGCCGCGCGGTCGATTGCGATGTCGACGTGGCGGTAGTGCAAACCCGTTTCGTCGATGGTGCGTACCAGTGCTTTGAGTTCGATGCCCTGAGCGGTTTCCGGGCGATCGCTTTCGGCAACCAGCCCGGCGGCACAGGTCGCGAGCGTCTCGCTGAATTTTTGTGGTTTCGCCGTGTGGTCGACCAGTTTCCAGTCACGTGCGCGATCTGCACGCACGCCTTCTGTTGTCGAGCAAAATACATCTGCGAGGTCGCGCCGTACCTTGCGCTTGTCGATCACGCGTGTCAGTCCACCGGTTCCCGGCAACACGCCAAGTAACGGTACTTCCGGGAGGCTGACAGTGGAGGATCTGTCGTCAATCATCAGGATCTCGTCGCATGCGAGCGCCAGTTCATAGCCGCCGCCGGCGACTGTGCCGTTGACGGCAGCAAGAAAACGCAGTCCGTCGTGGCGGCTTGAGTCCTCCATGCCGTTTCGGGTTTCATTGGTGAATTTGCAGAAATTCACTTTCCACGCATGGCTGGACAGCCCGAGCATGTAGATGTTTGCTCCGGAGCAGAACATGCGTTCCTTCGCCGACGTGATCACCACACAGCAGACCTGCGGGTGCTCGAATCGGATTCGGTTGATTGCATCGTATAGCTCGATATCGACGCCCAGGTCATAGGAGTTGAGCTTCAGCTTGTAGCCTGGACGTAAAGCAGCGTCTTCATCGACGTCCATGCTCAGCGTTGCCACCCGTGCGTCTATGCTCAGGCGCCAGTGTGCGTAGTGGTCGGGATGCGTGTCATAAATCACCGGAGAGAACGTCCCGGTGCTGGCGTCTGTGTCGGTCTGATTGCCACTCGATGCGTCTGCGTTCATGTTTTTCTTCCGGGTCGTGTGCCTGACGTTGCCAGGGGCAGTGTTTGTTTCAGCACCGCAAGGCTTTGGCGCACACTCTTGCCGCTGGTGTCCACTGTGGCGTCAGCCTGCTGGTACAAGTCGATGCGGCTATCGAGTATGCGTTGAAGGTCGTCCATTGCCCTCGTGTTGCCTGCCATGGGCCGCGTGTCGCCCTGGGCGATAACGCGTTCCATGTGCTCCTCCGGTCGCGCCTTCAGCCAAACCGTGTAGCAAGTCGATAACAGCAAGTCATACGTTGCGGGGTCGGAGACGATGCTGCCGCCGGTTGCCACTACGACCGCATCGCCAGGATCGAGTAGCTGCTCCAGACAACGGCGTTCATAACGGCGGTAACCTTGCTGGCCGTACAGCAGAAAAATTTCTGAAAGGCTAGTGCCGGCTTCCCGCTCTATCTCGCGGTCAAGTTCAACGAACGGTCTTTTCAGCGATTGCGCCAGTTTTACACCCAACGTGGTTTTGCCCGCTCCGCGCAGACCGATCAGGGCGATGCGTTTGCTACGCGCCTGCGGGTCGTTACGAAAATCCTCGAGCAGCTGCTTTCTCGCGTGCACAAGGCGCTGCGGCGTCATGCCTCGCAACAGCTTCTGGGCAAGAACGAGCTCCGCCGGTTCGTTATCCGTGTCGCGCAAGAAGGCCTCAAGCGGCAATTCGAGCGCAGCGCCAACATGGCGCAAGAGCAGTACGGAGACATTACCGCGGCCTGACTCGAGCAGCGCCAGGTAACGCTCCGAAACGCCGGATTGTTCGGCCAGAGTCTTGCGCGTGACATGCTTGCGCGCACGCGCACTTCGCACCCGCTCGCCGATAGCCCGGAGAAATCGCGCATCGTTCGCCGCGGTGGATCTGTCTTCAGCCGCAATGCCTTGCGTCCCGCCGCGTTCGATTGTCTTGTGTGCTCTGGCTCCCATTTCGATGCAACCCACCGTCTGTGTTGATCGCACTAGTTGATCGCACTAATGGCGAAGAACATGCATTATAGTGCGTATATGTAATATACGATGCAGTATAGTGCATAATATGCCGCATGGTAACGGCGTGACGGCCGCTTTCAGCCCGAAGGTGGCGTACTCATCGCTTAACAGACGTTCGTGATCTGTGACGAACAGGCCTTTTGTTGATGTCATTCGAACTGAACATTCTTGTCGGCACCATGACCGGAATCGCGCAACTGGTTGCGCAGGAAATCGAGCTGCGCCTGGATGGCGAGGGCATGCCAGTGCATACGCTGGAGATGGACGAACTCGACCCGGTGGTGTTCGATCGTCAAGGCGTTTTCCTGATCTGCACCTCGACCTATGGTCAGGGAGACGTGCCTGACAACGCGAAAGACTTGTACGATGCGCTGTGCACGCAGCGCCCGGATCTGTCGCATGTGCGCTACGGGGTGTTCGCGCTTGGAGATCGTACCTACGCCGAAACCTTCTGCTTCGGCGGCAAGCGGTTCGACGAAATTCTCGGCCAACTTGGTGCGCAGCGGATCGGTGAAGTGTTTCTGCACGATGCCAGTGCCGGAATACTGCCGGAAGACGAAGCGGCCGAATGGATCGAGGGCTGGATCGGGCTGTGCGCAGAGGGTGCCGGTACTGGTGCGCAGACAAAATCCCACCCGAACGCCGCGCAAGGCTGACCGCAGCCGTTAGACTATCGGCCCGAGTGGCAGTTATAGCCACTGTGTGACCGAAATTTGGAGGAGCGTGCGTGCCCGCACTCAGCAAGGCGGACCATTCAACCAGTCCGCCGGTGGTAACCATACCGCGCCGCTATAACGCTGCGCACGACCTGATCGAACGCAATCTGGCTGCCGGTCGCGGCGAAAAAATTGCCTACATTGACGATGCTGATTCGTATCGCTATAGCGATCTTGCTCAACGCGTTGATCGGGCGAGCAGTGCCCTGACATCGCTCGGTATCGGTATGGAAGCCCGCGTCATGCTGTGCCTTCTCGACAGCATCGATTTTCCCGCGGCATTTCTCGGCGCCATCAAGGCGGGCATCGTTCCGGTCGCCACCAATACCCTGCTCACCACTGACGACTACAAATTCATGCTCGATGACAGTCGCGCCCGCGCGCTGGTCGTATCGGCGGAATTGTTACCAAAGTTCGAACCGATTCTCGGCGACTTGCCTTTCCTCGAATACGTCATCGTGTCTGGACCGGATGAGGTTTCGGAAGCGAGCACGCCTGGACGTCTGCATTGGCAACGCCTGACCAACGAAGCCGCGAACCGCTTTGATCCGGTGCCGACCACCAGCGACGATGTCTGCTTCTGGCTTTACTCGTCCGGTTCGACGGGCACACCCAAAGGCACTGTTCACTTGCACTCGAGTCTGATCCAGACTGCAGAGTTGTATGCAAAGCCGGTGCTGGGCATTGGCGAGAGCGACGTTGTGTTTTCAGCCGCCAAGCTCTTCTTTGCTTACGGACTCGGCAATGCGTTGACGTTTCCGCTGTCGGTCGGGGCGACGACCGTTCTGATGGCGCAACGGCCGACACCCGCCGCGGTGTTCCGCATACTCAAACAGCATCAACCCACGATTTTCTATGGTGTGCCGACTCTGGTCGGCGCCATGCTTGCCAGCCCCGAACTGCCGTCACGCGAGCAGGTAGCGCTGCGGGTGTCCGTGTCGGCCGGCGAGGCGTTACCCGCCGAGCTTGGTCGCCGCTGGCATGAACACTTTGGCAGCGACATTCTGGACGGCATCGGTTCTACCGAGATGCTGCACATTTTTATGTCCAATCGTCCCGGTGCGGTGCGCTACGGCACAACCGGACAACCGGTGCCTGGCTACGAAGTGCGCCTGGTTGGCGAAAGCGGCGACGTCGTGGCGCCAGGCGAACTCGGCGAACTGCAGATCAAGGGTCCGTCGAGCGCTTCCCATTACTGGAACCAGCAGTCCAGGTCGCGGGCGACTTTCGTTGGCGAGTGGACCCGCGCCGGTGACAAGTACAGCATGAGCGACGACGGTTACTACACCTACGGCGGGCGCTCCGACGACATGCTCAAAGTCAGCGGCATGTACGTCTCGCCTTTCGAAGTTGAAGCGGCTTTGATGACGCATGCCGACGTCCTCGAAGCCGCCGTCGTGGGCGATTTCGATGCCGGCAATCTCGTCAAGCCACGCGCCTTTGTCGTGACAAAACCCGGCGTTGCCGCCTCGGAGCAATTTGCCGACGCACTGAAACTGCACGTCAAGGACCAGCTGGCGCCTTTCAAGTATCCTCGCTGGGTCGAGTTTGTCGAAACGCTGCCGAAGACAGCAACCGGAAAAATTCAGCGGTTCAAACTGCGCACGCGCGCTATGCCAGGCACCAGCCAGAAAAACCAGGGGAGAAATACCGTATGACCAAGCCTATGACTCATTATTCGTCACGCCGCGATTTCCTGACAGGAGTCGGTGCGCTGGCCGGCATGTCCTTGCTGCCTTTGGCGGGTTGCGCCAAATCGGACAAGGTACGTGTCGGTTTCATGCTGCCGTACACGGGCACGTATGCCCAGCTTGGCACCGCCATCGAAAACGGCTTCCGTCTTGCGCTTGCGGGTCAAGGCGGCCAACTCGGTGGCCGCGAAGTCGAGTATTTCAAAGTCGACGATGAATCCAACCCGGCTAAAGCCACCGATAATGCCAACAAGATCATGACTCGCGACAAGGTCGATGTCGTTGTCGGCACGGTTCACTCCGGTGTTGCGATGGGATTGATCAAGGTCGCGCGCGAAACCGGAACGCTGGTACTGATCCCGAACGCCGGCGCCAATGCCGCGACTGGTGAGTTGTGTGCGCCCAATGTATTTCGCACCTCATTTTCAAACTGGCAACCGACGCATCCATTGGGAAAGGTGATGGTTGAGAACGGGCACAAGAAGGCGGTGTTCATCACATGGAAATACGCCGCCGGCGAGCAGGCGCTCGCCTCGTTTGCCGAAGGTTACAGAGCAGCGGGTGGCAGTGTCGTGAAAGAGCTGTTCGTGCCTTTTCCCAACGTTGAGTTTCAGGCCCTGCTGACCGAGATTGCTGCGCTCAAACCCGATGCTGTCGCTTGTTTTTTCGCTGGCGGCGGCGCGGTCAAGTTCGTCAAGGATTATGCTGCGGCGGGCCTGAAGGAAACGATCCCCTTGTATGGCTCCGGTTTTCTGACTGAGGGCGTACTCGCAGCCCAGGGTGACGCGGCAGAAGGCGTGCTGACGACACTGCATTATGCGGACTCGCTGGATAATCCCCAGAATAAGGCGTTTCGATCAGCCTATCGTGAGGCTTACGGCGCTGAAGCCGACGTGTATGCGGTCCAGGGTTTCGACACCGGCTTGTTGTTGATTCAGGCACTCGAGAAATCCGGTGGAGATATCACTGACCGGGACGCCGTCATTGCGGCCATGGAGGGTGCGGTCATCGACAGTCCGCGCGGCCAATGGAAGATGTCGAAAGCACACAATCCGATTCAGGACTTTTACTTGCGCCGGGTAGAGAACGGCGATAACAAGGTTGTTGGCGTGGCGTGGCCGGCGCTTGAAGACCCGGCGCGCGGATGCAGTCTGTAAGGCGTTGATCATCGATTCAGTGGCCCCGGTCCGCCGCCCGTTGGGTTTGCGGCGTGCAGCTGGAAGGTATTCCGGTTTCGCTCATGCTCCGGTTAATGTCCTGGCAGCTCCATAAGCCGGGTAACCGTATTGCGGGTGCACCCCGGGCTGTTGTCATGCTGCTACCCGGATCAGTATCCGGTGGCCGGTCTGCCGCAGAACGGGTATTCGCGTGACCTGGAGCTGAAACCTGCGACGCGTTTTCTCCGTCGACGGCCGGTCAGATAATCGACAACTCATCACCTGACATTTCATGGACCTGACCACTTTTCTGATCCAGTTGCTTAACGGCGTTCAATATGGACTGTTGTTGTTCCTGGTCGCCAGTGGACTGACCCTGATTTTCGGGATCATGGGTGTCATCAATCTTGCCCACGGAAGTTTTTACATGGTGGGTGCGTATCTCGCATGGTCGTTGACACAAACCTTCGGCAGCTTCTGGGTTGCTCTGGTTGCAGGTATCGTGCTTACAGTCGTTCTGGGCATGTTGCTCGAGTGGTTGTTCATCCGGCATCTCTA
This sequence comes from Burkholderiales bacterium, assembly GCA_035528435.1. Lineage (GTDB taxonomy): Bacteria > Pseudomonadota > Gammaproteobacteria > Burkholderiales > Eutrophovitaceae > SG8-40. The sequence continues at coordinate 36,171 of DATKYN010000256.1, read as the reverse complement.
CCGGCGCGACCACTTGCAACAGGTGCTGCTCACCTATGGACTGATACTGATTTTTTCCGAGTTGCGAAGCATCGTGTGGGGCGATGACGTGCACAGCGTTGCTGTACCTGCCTTGCTCGCCGGATCGGTCGCACTCACCGACACCCTGGCCTATCCGGTATACCGGTTCTGGTTGTCGGGCGTCTGTGTGTTGCTTGCCCTGTTGATGTACTTCCTGATTCAGCACACGCGGCTAGGCATGATGATTCGCGCCGGTGCGTCGAACCGTGAGATGACCCAATCGCTGGGAATCGACATTGGTCTGCTCTACAGGGTCGTATTTGCGTGCGGCGTCGCACTGGCGGCGTTTGCGGGGATGATTGCGGCGCCGGTGTCATCGGTGTTTCCCGGCATGGGTAATCAGGTTTTGATTTTGTGTTTCGTTGTAGTCGTTATCGGTGGTATCGGTTCGGTCAAGGGTGCGCTGGCGGCAGCATTGCTGATCGGTTTGATTGACACGTTCGGAAAGGTTGTCGAGCTTGAGATCGCAGGTTTCAGGGTGCTGCCGGAACTGGCCGGCATGAGTGTGTTCCTGATGATGGCGATTGTGCTGTTGTGGCGACCGGAAGGTCTCTTCGCGCGGAGACTGCGTTGAGCAGCCGTTACCAACTGGCCGTCCTGCTGGCTGGCCTGGCGTTGTTGCTGGCTTTTCCGCTAACGGGCGATCGTTTCTACGTGCAGTTCGTCAGCAAGATCCTGATCATGGTGGTGTTTGCCAGCAGCCTGAACCTACTGGTCGGTTATACCGGTTTGGTGAGTCTCGGCCACGCAGCATTTTTCGGCATTGCCGGTTACATCGTCGCGCTTTACTCGCCGGAGACCCACGCTGCGGGTTTCTGGACCAGTCTGGCGCTGTCGGTCTGCGGAGCGGCATTGCTCGCGCTGTTGATCGGGCTGTTGGTGCTGCGCACAGGCGGGATCTTCTTCATCATGGCGACGCTGGCGTTCGCCGAGATGCTGTTCTACCTGTTTCACGACACTGCTATTGCCGGTGGTTCCGACGGTATTTTTATCAATGAGCGCCCCATTTTGAGTATTGGCGGCTGGCAGCCCATCGATCTTTCGAATTTTGTGCACTTTTATTACCTGGTGCTGGCGTTTACTGCGGCGGTAATTGTGATGCTGCGCACCCTGCTGCACTCACCGTTCGGAAAAGTGATCGCAGGCATTCGTATCAACGAACACCGGATGCGCTCACTGGGTTTCGATACGTTTCGATACAAGCTCGTGTGCTTCGTCATCGCCGGTGCCCTCGCAGGGCTCGCGGGTTATTTGTCAGCGGTGCAGTTTGGCGTCGTCAATCCGGAAATGCTCGGCTGGCATCACTCCGGATCTGTGTTGATGATGGTGATCCTCGGTGGCATGGGCACACTCAGCGGTCCCGTTATCGGGGCGTTCGCGCTGATGATGCTGGAGGAGGTGTTTCAATCTCTTACCAAGCACTGGCAGTTGCTGACAGGCGTGGTCATCGTACTGGTTGCGCTGTATCTGCCGCGCGGTCTTGCCGGGTTGTTGCCGAAGGGGCCCGCAGACAATAGCAAAACCCCACCCGCAGCAGCCGGACCGGATTCCGGCACCACTTCTTCCTGCGTCGATTCTTCCGACGCTGATTCTTCCAGCGCCGATTCTTCCAGTACAACGTCGTCGAGCGCGGCGTTGCAGAACCGTGTCTGAAGTCGCGCTCGAAACACGCGGTCTGTCGCGGCATTTTGAAGGACTTGCAGCGGTCGATGGTGTTTCCCTGTCCTGTCGCATGCGCGAAGTACATGCCGTGATCGGTCCCAACGGCGCAGGCAAGAGCACGCTCATCAATTTGCTATCGGGCGATTTGCGACCGAGTGCCGGACGTGTGTTTCTGCGCGGCGAGGATGTGACCGGGCTGCCGCCGCCGCGTATTTCGCGTCTTGGCGTTGGCCGCAGTTATCAGAAGACCAACGTGTTTTTGCCCTTCACTGTTTTCGAAAACTGCCGGTTGGCAGCACAGTCGCGTCTGCCAAGCTCAATGCGTTTTTTCCGGGCGGCGCGGCGTTACGGAGCAATAGCTGATGCGGCAATGCGCGCGATCGAGCAGGCCGGGCTTCAGCGGCAGGCCGACCAGCCCGTTGATACGCTGTCTCATGGGGAGCAACGCCAGGTCGAGATCGCCATGGCACTGGCTACCGACCCAAGTGTGTTATTGCTGGATGAACCCCTGGCCGGCATGGGCGCTGAAGAATCGGTGCGAATTGTCGGGTTACTGCAAACCCTTGCCGACGATCACGCGATCTTGCTGGTGGAACATGACATGGACGCCGTGTTCGCACTCGCCCATACCCTGACGGTAATGGTCAACGGCACGGTTCTCGAGACTGGCGAACCGGAGGCGGTTCGCGCCAGCCGTTCAGTACAGGTGGCCTATCTGGGCGATGAGCATCATGGGTAGCGATACCTTGATCGAGGCGCGCGGCCTTCACGCCTACTACGGCGCCAGTCACATTCTGCATGGTGTTGATTTCAGCATTCGCAGCGGTGAAACAATCGGCCTGATGGGACGTAACGGCATGGGCAAAACGACATTGCTCAAGAGCATGCTGGGATTCCTGACGCCAGGTTCGGGCAGTGTCTGTGTTCGCGGACGGGACATCACCCGCGCCGCGCCGCATCGAATAGCACAGGCCGGTATTGCCTACGTGCCCGAGGGGAGGGGTATTTTCCCCAACCTGTCCGTCAGGGAAAATCTCGTCATGGCAGCGCGCACCGGTCGTGATGGACGCAACGACTGGACGCTCGATCGCGCCCTTGAAACATTCCCGCGACTGCGCGAGCGGCTCAGGCATGGTGGGCAGCAACTCTCCGGCGGCGAGCAGCAGATGCTGACCATCGCGCGGGCGCTGCTCACCAACCCCGATCTTCTGATTCTTGATGAGGCGACCGAAGGGCTGGCGCCATTGGTCGCGCAGGAAATCTGGCGCATCCTGCGTCGCATTCGGGAAACCGGTATATCTTCGATTATTGTGGACAAGAATTTTTCCGCCGTTTCCGCCATTACCGACCGCAACGTCGTTTTGGTAAAGGGACGAGTGGTGTTTGACGGTGACAGTGACTCCCTGCGCGCGCAGCCCGATTCGCTGCGATCCTGGCTTGGAGTCTGAAGCTGTACATCGACGCGGATAGCCGACGCATCGAATATCGCATTGCTGAGCCAGGCGGCAGGCGCGGGCAGGGTCATCGCATGCTGGTGTTGTTGCACGAAGGCCTTGGTTCGGTATCGATGTGGAAAGATTTTCCCGATGTGCTCGCTGCGGCTACCGGCTGTAGCGTTCTTGCCTATTCGCGTTACGGCCACGGTGCCTCTACCGAGCTTGGTGAGCCGCGTCCGGTTGACTACATGCACCGCGAAGCGCTGATCGCATTGCCGCAGATTCTGGCCGGCCTGAACATTGATCGGCCGGTGCTCATTGGCCATAGTGACGGCGCGTCGATAGCGCTCATTCACGCCGGCGGCGGCCATCCCGTAGCCGGCCTGGTATTACTCGCGCCTCACGTGTTTGTCGAAGACATTACGATAGACAGCATCGCAACAACCCGCCGCAGCTTCGAGACAACCGGGTTGGTGGACAAGCTGGCGCGTTATCACGACCACCCTCAATCCATGTTTCGTGGCTGGAATGATGTCTGGCTCAAACCCGAATTTCGTGACTGGAATATCGAAGCATATGTCGATGCTGCTCGTGCACCGATGCTGCTGATTCAGAGCGACGACGACCCATATGGCACACTGGCGCAAATCGACGCGATCGCGCGGCACGCCAGCGGGTCGGTGGAGAAACTGCTGTTGGCCGGGTGTGGACATTCGCCGCATGTCGATCGACGGGAGGAAACCGTCAGCGCCATCAAGGAATTTGTGGACTCGCTGGACTTGTCCTGACAGCAAAGATGAACTTTCCGGCTCTTCACCAATGTCTCCACCAATGGCGCAGCCACTCACAGGCATGTTCGTGTTCGCGGGCATGCCCGGGCCGGGCTGCCGTTAGTTCCCTGGAGTCATGATGCTGCTCACCGGACGCATGGCCGCACCGCTGTTGATTGGTCCACTGCTGGCGAACCGTACGCGGGTGGTGCTGTCGGTTCTCGCCATTGCGCTCGGCGTTGCGCTCGGCTATGCAATCCAGTTGATCAACCGGGCGGCGATTGACGAGTTTGGTCAGGCCGTACGTATGCTCTCCGGAGAATCCGATCTGTCCGTGCGGGGTGCGCGAAGTGGTTTTTCTGAAACCGATTATCCGCTGCTGGCAAGCCAGTCCGAAGTGCGAACGGCAAGTCCGATGCTGGAGATCAGCGCGCGGCTCACCGGCCGCGACGAAGATGGCGACTTTCGCAGTCTCGACGTTCTTGGTATCGACATTTTTCGGGCGGCACGTATTCAACCGAACCTGATGGTGGAAAGCGATCGTCGACTTGATGTCTTGCGCGCGGATGCGGTGTTTCTTTCTCCATCGGCGATGCAGTGGCTTGGTTTGAACATCGGGGACTCCCTCGCGTTCCAGGTTGGTACAGACCGCATTGAGGTGCGCGTGGCCGGCCGGCTGCCGGCTGCCGGTCTCAATCAACGTCTCGGGGTGATGGACATAGCCGCAGTTCAGAAGCATTTCGGGCGGATTGGCTTGCTTAACCGGATCGAGTTGCGGCTTGTACCGGGGACGTCCGTATCAGACACGGCGCAACGCCTCCAGGCCTTGCTGCCGGCGGGGGTCTACGTCGAGCCGCCGCAGACTATCGCGCAAACGGCGATTGCGATGACGCGCGCCTATCGTGTCAACCTCAACGTGCTGGCGCTGGTTGCGTTGTTTACCGGCGGCTTGCTGGTTTTTTCCACCCAGGCATTGTCGGTCGTGCAGCGGCGCTCGCAACTTGCTTTACTGCGAGTGCTTGGTGTGACGCGTCGCGGCATCGTATTGTTGCTGGTCGCTGAAGCCACCTTGCTCGGCGCCGCGGGTTCACTACTTGGCTTGTTGCTGGGTCTTGCGGGCGCGCGCCTCGTGCTTGGATCGTTCGGTCCCGATCTCGGCGCTGGGATGTTCAGCGGGATGCAGGCGCAGCTCACGTTCGAACCCGTCGCGGCTCTGTTGTTCATGGCACTGGGCATTCTGGCAGCCGTAAGCGGTAGCGCGGCACCCGCGCTCGAAGCTGCCAGGGCAGCGCCTGCGCAGGCACTTAAAGCCGGTGACGAAACCCGAGCGTTCCAGCGCCTGACCCCGGTTCTTCCAGGGGTATTGTTGCTGGTTGCAGGCGTGGCGAGCGCATTTTTACCGCCGGTCGCCGGATTGCCGCTGTTTGGCTACTGCTCGATTGCGATGCTGCTGCTTGGCACCATCGTGTTGATGCCGCGAGTCACGGTCGTTGTATTCTCGCGCGTGCCGTTGCCGCGGCGCATCGAACTGGCACTGGGTCTCGCGCAACTGCGCGCGGCACCTGGCCAGGCGATGATCAGTCTCGCCTCAGTTGTCGCTGCGGTGAGTCTCGCGGCATCGGTTGCCATCATGGTCATCTCGTTTCGCACTTCGCTGGAGAACTGGCTCGAACACATTCTCCCTGGCGACATGTTCGTGCGTACCAGCGGTCAGGGTGAAACTGCCTACCTGTCGCCGCGAATGCAATTGCTTGTATCCGGTGTCCCGGGTGTTCGCCGTGTCGAATTCCTGGCCGGACAGCGCATCCAGCTCGAACCGTCCCGCCCTCCGGTCACGTTGCTGGCACGCGACATCGATCCGCGCGATCCGGGCCGAGTGCTGTCGCTGGTTGGTGATTCGATTGGCCTGATCCGGGGCCCGCCACCGGTCTGGATCAGCGAGTTCGTCGCCGACGTCTATGGCCATCAGGCTGGTGACATCATGCAGTTGCCGATTGGCGGCAACCGGGTAGGGGTGACGGTGGCCGGTATCTGGCGCGATTATGCACGCATGAACGGTGCAGTAATGATGACGCTCGACACCTACCGCGATCTGACCGGCAGCGATCATGTTGCCGACGCGCAACTATGGCTCGAAGATGGCGCCGACACAGAGGCCGTGCGTCGCGCCTTGCTCGCAGCCTTGCCTGAAGACGGGGTGGAAATCAGTCTGCCTAACGATCTGCGTCAGCAGTCGCTGACGATTTTCGATCGCACTTTTGCTGTGACCTATGCGCTTGAGGCCGTTGCCATCGTGATCGGGCTGGCCGGCTTGTCAGCGAGTTTCAGTGCGCTCACGCTGGCCCGGCGCCGTGAGTTCGGGATGTTGCGTCACATCGGTTTTACCCGTGGTCAGATATTGCGCATGCTGGCGTTCGAAGGCGCGCTGGTCAGTGTGCTTGGACTGGCCATCGGTTTGTTGCTCGGCTGGTTGATGAGCATCGTGCTGATCGATGTCGTCAATCGCCAATCGTTTCACTGGAGTATGGACGTGTATTTTCCGTGGACGGGACTGGGCCTGTTCGGCGTTGCGATGCTCGCTGCCGCGATTCTTGCTGCTGTCACAAGTGCACGCCGCGCGGTGGCGGGCGAAGCGGTCCGCGCTGTGCGGGAAGACTGGTAGTCGCAGCATGCGAAAGCGCGCAATCTCGATGTCGATTGGTCTGTTAATGGCTTGCTGCGTCTTGCAGGCAATGGCGGCCGGCGGCGCTGACAATCAGGCGGATTCGATCGCCTATCCCGCGGCGCAAGCAGGGCGCACACTGGCTTTCCCGCGCGACCACGGAGCGCACCCGCGCTATCGTACCGAGTGGTGGTACGTGACCGGTTGGGTGGAGCACGACGGTATCGAGCGCGGGTTTCAGATCACGTTCTTTCGCACTCGCTCTGGCGTCCAGGAGGACAACGATTCCGCATTTGCGCCAAAACAGCTGTTGTTTGCTCATGCCGCCATTGCCGATGCCCGCCGTGGCCGTTTGTTGCATGACCAGCGTGTCGCCCGTGAAGGATTCGATCTGGCGTACGCACGCACCACCACCACTGCTGTGGCGATCGATCGCTGGAAGCTCGTACGCGTCGATGATCAATACCACGCCCGAATCCTTGCTGATAATTTTGCACTGGACCTGCGGCTTACGCCGACGCAACCGGTTTTGCTGCAGGGGCAAGATGGTTTCAGTCGAAAAGGTCCGGCCCCTGATCAGGCCAGCCACTATTACAGCTTGCCGCAGTTGCAAGTCGAAGGGTCGATTCGCATCGACGGTGCGACGGCGGTTGTCAAAGGTGAGGCCTGGCTCGATCACGAGTGGTCGAGTGAATACCTGCCCGCCGCCGCACAAGGCTGGGACTGGTTGAGTGTCAATTTCGCAGATGGTGGCGCGCTCATGGCGTTTCGCATGCGCGCGACCGATGGCGGATTGCTCTGGGCCGGAGGAAGCGTGCGCGATCGTCACGGCAAGCTGACCATTCTCGAGCCGGGCGATGTCGTGTTCGAGCCGGGGCGGGTCTGGCGCTCGCCGCGTACCGGCGTCGGGTATCCGGTCGCGATGCGGGTTCGTGCCGGTCGGCACAAACTGAAAATTGAGCCGTTGATGGACGATCAGGAACTCGATTCGAGCTTCAGCACGGGTGTTATCTACTGGGAGGGCGCCGTGCGCGCAAAGGTCGATGGCAAGATGGTTGGCCGCGGATATCTGGAGCTAACCGGTTATGCGGATCGCCCGGAGATGTGAGTGATTCATGGGCGGCGGGCTGAAAACTGCAAGCGCGTAAGTGAAAGTGCGCCGGGACACGAGACGACAGAAAGGCGCCTGGATGGTCTCTGGCGCAAACAGATCGTACAGAGCGATTTGGTGAGCCGCAGTGCGGTTGCGCAGGCACCAGCGAATCGCTGCGGATAAACCGCCTCTCCAAACTGATAGACTCGCACGCGTTAACAATCATGGCAGGGTAGTCAGATGTTGAAACAAAAGGCAGTGGTCATCACGGGCTCCACCTCGGGTATTGGTCTCGGAATGGCGCGAGCGTTTGCGGCGCAAGGCGCCAATGTCATGTTGAACGGTTTGGGTGACGCGGACGAAATCGAGGCAGTGCGGGCAGCCATTGAATCGGAGTTCAAGGTCAAGGTGCGGTACTCGCCGGCCGACATGAGCAAGCCTGACGAAATCACGGAAATGATCTCGCAGGCGCAACGCGAACTTGGTGGTGTCGATGTTCTGGTGAATAACGCGGGCATCCAGCACGTTGCGCCGATCGAAGAGTTCCCGCCGGAAAAATGGAACCAGATAATCGCCATCAACCTGACTGCGGCATTTCACACCACGCGCGCCGCCGTGCCGCTGATGAAAGCGAAGAACTGGGGGCGCATCATCAACATCGCCTCGGCGCATGGATTGATTGCTTCGCCGTTCAAGTCCGCCTACATCGCCGCCAAGCACGGCATCGTCGGTCTGACCAAAACCGTTGCGCTGGAAACGGCCGAGCAGGGCATCACCTGCAACGCGATTTGCCCCGGTTGGGTCAAGACACCGTTGGTCGAAAAGCAGATTGATGCGCAGGCAAAGGCCCATAACCTGCCGCCCGATGATGTGATCAGGAAGGTCATCCTCGAGCGACAACCGACCAAGAAGTTTGTGAAGATCGAGGAGGTCGCCGCACTTGCCGTATTCCTGGCGAGTGATGCTGCGGCGTCCATTACCGGGGCCTCGATGTCCATAGACGGTGGTTGGGTGGCGCACTAACTGCAATTACAGATTGACGACCATTGCGGGCTGCAACGAGTAGTCCGGAGATATCATCGCTGAGCAGCCAGCTCACGGTAAACCGCAGTAAACCTATGTGAAGGTGGTCATGGCAAACACAATCCAGCCGCAGGTTAACGGGCCACTAATGGTCGAAGGCGATGTCGAGATTTTCGCAGCGGACGGTTCGTCGATTCGGAAAGAGGCAAAGACATGGTTGTGCCGTTGTGGCCAGTCCGCAAACAAACCCTTTTGTGATGGCGCGCATAACGATGCCGGGTTTGCCGATGCTGCCTCGGTATCGGCTGACTACGTCATCCGGAAACCCGAACCCGGTGCGCCGGTTGCGAGCCTGCGGTTGACACTACGTAGCGACGGCCCTGTTCACTGTTTTGGCGAAGCGAAAATAGTTGGCAAGGACGGTACCGTCTGGCAAGGGAGCCAGGCCAATCTGTGCCGCTGTGGACAATCGGCGAACAAGCCTTTCTGCGACGGTTCGCATCGCGCCGCCGGATTCCTTTCATAGCCTACGGCCTGCGTGTCCATACCTGCGGTTCATCACCGGGCACAATGGTGATGAGGTTGTCGCCATGCAGGCGGTACTCGCCGAGCGCTGACCACGCTTGTGCATTCGGCGGGCGGTATTCAAGATAGCCGTTCCGACTGCGCCACTCCCCTTGTCTTGACTCCTCTGGGGGTTCGCTCGTTTGCGAATAACCTCCGTCGGCGCCCAGAATCATTTCCGTCGTGATCGGGAGCACCATGTCGCCCCGGCGTGCGAGCCCGCGTGTAATCCAGGTCCCGGCCAGTTTCTGATCGCGCTGTGTCAGGGTGTCGACGGCGTTGTCTGCCTTTGGTGGTTCATCAGCCGGGAAAAACTCGGCGCGCACCTCGATTGGTTGGCCTGTGACCGGGCCGGATTCCCGAATGACAATGACCAGCGCTCCGAATTCGCGGTAGACCTCAAAGAACCCCGCACCACGGCTTGTGGTTGCGGCACCCACGATGCGGCCGTCGGCAGATGTCCCGTTAAGCTCGACGTCGGCGGTATCGGCACTGGAAATTCGGCCCGATACTATCGAACCGGACACGCGCAAATTCAGCGTAGCGGGGGTGTTGCCAATGCGCCCTTCATAGTGACCTGACAAGTCAGCGTCGCTGGCGCTGGCAGTCGTGGCGAACCCTGCGTAGATCAGAAACAGCAGTGCTCGCAGTGATGTGATTTGCATGTTGTTCAGATACTTGATTTCGGGCCGCGAACCAGATGAACGATATTACCCGGGCTGGAGATCCAGAACCCATCGAAGTCTTCAGGCAGTGTTTCCACGGTGTCGCAGCGAACCACGCCGCTTTTCTCCAGCTGCGCCGCGGCACGGTTTGTGTCCGGTGTCCGTAGTTCCAGCCAGAGTTCTGTGCGCGCCATCGTTTCCACCCGATCGAGCCACAACAAATTCGCGCCAAACTCGAACACATGTGAGGGTAGAAAATCGCTCACCTGCTTTAGTCTGAGTGTGTCCCGGTAAAACCGCAGCGTGACGTCAAATTCATGCGGTGGGATTTTCATTGCGATATTGCGCCCGCCTTCGAACAGGTGCTTGTCGTCTGCCATCGTCCGAATCCTTTACTGTTGCGCCACCGAAAATTTGAGGTGCGCCCTTGCTTGCGAGATAGGCCCTGAAGCCTGAATGAGTATTATGCGCCTGCGGGGCGAGTCTCTGCGGATTGCCTCGATGTTTTGAAGCGGTCCCGGCATCTGGCGAAGATTGGTTAAAGGTGTTTTTTTGCAGGTTGATTCAGAGCGATCAAGGCATCAGAAATTCCGTCGGCTCGCATCACCAGCGTGGCTGGTGTGTTATTTGGCTTTGTCATGAAGGATTACCGGTTTATCCTTGCTCTCCTGATATCAGAGCAATAAGCACGGGAGCACAAGAGAACATGAAATACTCGGAAATGTACACGGATGCCGAGGGTGAAACCCATTTCAGGGATGTCGAAGTCGAGCTGTCGCTAGTGGACATCGCGCCGCCTGCAGCGCCAATGAATGTGTCTGATTTCCGGCCGGCCAGGGAGGTCGGGTTCATCACTCTGCCGGCTGGTTGGGACGGGGGTTGGCATCCGGCACCGAGCGTCGGCCATATCTTCGTGCTCAAAGGCGAAATGGAAGTCGAGGTCAGTGACGGCGAGAAGCGGCGTTTTCCGCAGGGTACTGTCTGGCTTCATCGAGACCTGACTGGCAAGGGGCACAACACAACCGTTGCCAGCAAGGAGGGTGCGGTACTGGTGATGGTCAAGATGAACGAAGTCCAGTAGGCAGATTTAAGCGAGAGTCAAAACGATTGGCTGACTTCATTCGCACCGGTTCGCTAGCGTCGCTGCAGCCAGTCATTGAGTGCGATGCCGATGCCGAAGCGCTCGATTCGCGCGTCGTAATCGATCAGGCTTTCACCATAGCCATTCCAGTATTGTGCATAGGCGCGGAAGGTCCTGGTTAACGGATAGCTCCAGGTCAGTTCGAGCCCGCCCTCTTTGGTGCCCGGGCGTAGCATTGCCGTAAACGTGTTCTTGTTCGGAGCGTAAGCGACGAGAACATCACCGTAGCCGTAGTAGCGATGCATCCCGGGGTTATCGTCACTGTCTTCACTTTCCGGAATGCGATACCAGGCTCTTAAACCGACGGCGATGGAATCGTAGTCGAGATATAGTCGACCCATGATGCGATTCCAACTGCGCGATAATGTTCCACCTCGCCCATTCGACTGGTGATCCAGACCGATGTCGGCAGCAACAAATTGGCCGCCCAGGATTGTCGGCCCCCCATAGTGGCGCAGGAACAATTCCGGTTGATAGTTGGTTTCGCGGAACGCACTGGAATTACCGGTAACCTGCCACCATGAGGTGGACGTATAGGCGACGATCAAATCGTTATCGGTCCCGAACATGGTGCGCCAGAGCGGCGCCTTGATGCTGACCTGAAACTTGGCTTCCTCCTTGTTCAGATCGCCTTCCGCAACAGGCAGGTTCGTGAACGGCTCATTATTGGGATCGACGCTGTATGTGCCGATAAAGTAGTTTGGCTGAAAGGCGCTAATCGCGAAATTCCGGTTGTAGCTGATCTGATCGTCGAACATGCGTATCTGAGCGGGTGTCATTTCTTCATCCGGTATGTCTCGCACGTCCGCAGCGACGGGTTCCGGGAAGATCTGTTGACATTGCGCACGGATTTCTCCGATCGTTGTTTCAGCCGATCCCGTTTTTGTGCTTTCCAGCAAACATTCTTCCAGGGGATCAAGCCCCGGTTGCTCGCGCTGTTGTGCATTGGCTGCCGGCGAGATCAGCAGAATCAGGGCTGCGCCACCGAAATAGAGGTGAAACTTGGTCAGATACTCCATGCAAACACTTCCGGTTTCTCTTTCAGGGGGTTGTTGGCAATATCGCTCATCCTGGCCGGCCATCCAATCGCGGTTGCGACAGAACTGGCCAGTAGGCGATGGTGAACGTAGCGAATGCACCTGACCATAGCAGGCCCGAGGCGATGATCGCTTGAACATGTAGTGATGGAAACGCAAGCGGCACCAGAACACGCGCTGCGGCAGCAAGTTGAATCGTGATGAAGCAAAATACATCTGCCCGAACGGCTTGCAGCGTCCGGCCGGTATGGCCTCGGGCGGTGCGCGTCATCATTCCCAGTGTCAGACTGCCAATGGCGCCGACCGTGAGCGCATGCGTTGCGATGCTTGTTGGTGCCAGACCCAGGTCGGCGAGCGCCCGCAATGCGAGCGCGAGTACGATCCAGGCATAAGCTATGTGCAGTATCCATACGATGGGCGCGTGCAATGTGCGCCATGGTCGCCACAAGCCAAGCCGCAGGCAGTTAATGATCGCAGCGACTGCTGCAACCGTAGCGATGATCGGCGCTGGGGCGGAAAACAAATCTGCTGCCAGCAGTGCGACGACGCTGGCCGGTGCGAGTCGTTCAATCGGGCGCCATCGCGTGCACAAGGCGCCAGGAACGCCGTTCATGGTAAACATCGGAATAACCCGTCCTGCCATGACAACCATAATCAGCAAAACGATGTCCAACCCTGCTTGCAAACCCAGCCGCAATGGAAGATCGACGATGCCTGCCATGCCAAGATGGAAAGCAAGGTTTGCAATCCCCAAGCCGAGTAACAACAGAATAAAGAAATAGTTGCGGTGGTTACGGCCGCGCAGAAGTGGCATGGCAATGCCCGTTGCCGCGGCCAATGCAAATGCGGTGTCGAAGGCTGCGGCGGCAAGGGCGTAAGGCGTAAGCACAAGTACCCGGGCGGCGACCCAAAGAATCGCGATTGCGGCGAGGGTCGCCCCGGTTGGGGTCGAATGGTTGGTCCAGGCATGAACCGCAGTAAACAGAAAGCCGACGATGACGGCGAAGGCGTACCCGAACAGCATCTCATGTGCGTGCCATAAAGGCCCGATGGTCAATGTGCCGACGCCGGTCCAGCCGGCAGTTTGCGCTGTCCACAGCGCGACGCTAACCGTTGCGAACAAGCCGGCGAGCAGATAGAAGGGCCGAAAGCCGAGATTCCACAAAGCAAAGCCGTCTGCCTTTGACCGGGCAGCGGATTGCGGGGGTGTCGTGTTAGTCATCGCAGGATTGTCGGACATGGATAACACTTGCGCCAGAAAATATTGCAGTGCTGATCTACGCAGCCTGGCGGGCGCTCCTGCCGGTTGTCCCAAGTCGGCGAATGGAGGACTGGTTGATTCGCTCGATGCAGTTATCGTTGCCTTTCGATAATGTTTCCGTTAAAGCCGTATTATTTTGCCGTCGACCACTCGTGACCACAATCGCTCGAGGTGGTGTCTGTAGAATTGACTGGTAGTAACCGATGTGATGCATGCGACGTGCCTCTTGAATGGATGAATTGTCAGTGAGCAAACCACAATCACCCAAGCCTGCGCGAAAGTCGTTTCCGGCGGTGGCCTGGCTTGCCCCGTTGTTCGTAGCCATCGCGGTTCCGGTGATTTCTGCGAGATCGCAGTCCGAGTTTCCTGGTCCGCTGCAAGCGCATTTTCGTGGCTGTGAGTCGGCTGGATGGTGCAAATTCTGGATTGAATCGCTTGATCCGTTGGCCAGGTCGTTGTATCGGGTTTATCCGGACGGCGTGTTGCGAAGGCCTGATGATGCGGCGAAATCTGTTGCTGTTCGCGATCGGCTGAATGCACTGCTCGCCAGCATGGTGCATCAACACAAGCGCATCGTTCTCTACGAGCTTCGGAAACTCGGAGATGGCACGTATTCAGCTGTTGTCACGGTAAACGAGGCGAACATCGCGTCGGATCCGATCCTCCATGAACTGCAAAACAATGCGTTCCCTACTGATTCGGCCGGACCACAAATAGTCGTAACGCGTAATCAGTGACGGGCACATCGTGAACGGGCAATGTGCCGTCAAGCATGGATTTTTGGCGAAAAAAATTCCGGCGACCGAAGCCGCCGGAACTGGACTAACTCAAAAGTTGGCCTACTCTTTGGTGATGGTCCAGACGACAGCCGATTTCGGAGTCGTGTAGAACGGCGATTCCATCTGATAGTTCACGTACAACTCGCCGTAATCCGCAATGTACATTGTCCTGCCATCATTGCTGAACTCAACATCGTTGGTGCGCTCGAATCCTCCCCGGTTCTTCTTCTTCTGATAGGCATTGGGTCCAGGATCGATGTTCTCGGCAAAAATTGACCATTTGATGCCGGTCGGATTGAGAAACTCCACCTTCACAATGGCCGGCCACATTGGTCGCAGGCTTTCCGGGCCGTTGTCGATGATGCCGAATACTGCGGTGAAGATTGTATCCGTTGCACCAAACGCTGCCGGTGACCAGGCAAGTCCGTCCATCGGGTTATTGGTGTCCCACTCCAGCACCGGATTGATGTAGCCATCTGGATTTGGATTGGCAACGATCAATGGCGTGCCGCGAACGCCGATCGAATGATCGATGAAGCGGTATGGCGGCAACTTCGGAATGAACGGCCTGTCTCCGATGTTCAGCTGTGGGTTCGGTCGCGTCGGATCATACTTGTTGCCGCGATAGACATCCGGTCCGGAGCGTTTGATATTGACGAAGTTGTCGCCATCCTTGTCCGGAAAACCCGCATCCTGACCCTTCTCGGTTGCGATGAAAAGCCTCTCTGCGGCATTGGCGACGCGGCGATTACCCTTGTCGTTATGTCCGTTGTCGCTGATGGCGAGCGCTTTTTCGAAGCGCGAACCTCTAGGGCCAAACGCGAGGCCGGAAGAGTTGCGCAACCCCATCGTATACACTTCCCAATCGTCGGTGGTGTAGTTGCTGTTGGACTTCAACCGCGTGCGGTGAACTGCTCCGCCACAGGGTTTCTGTGCCTTGATCACCTGGCCCGGTGTTGAAGGCGTTCCCTTGGGCAGGAATGAACCCGTGAGGTTACCCTCGCTGTCACGTATGTTGAGCCCGGTCAGCACGATATCCCGACATGGTGCGTCACGCGGCAACGGCGGAATGCCGGCAGGTGTGCGCTTTTCCCAATACGGATCGATTGCATCGGTCCAGCCGTGGATGTCCGGATCGGAAAAACCGGAGTTGGTTGGCGATCCCACTGCATAATAAAGCCAGCCGTCGCGGCAGGTGATGCCACCGAGCGCATGGTCACCGATTGGAACTTCATTCATGATCAGCTTCGGTGTGCCGCTCACGCCATCGATTTCCCAGATGCCGTAGCTGTAGTCGCCGATATAGGTGCGGCCGTTCTCCGGGCAATAGGCGATTTCGTTCAGTGCAAAAGACTTGAACACGCCTAATCCGACGTTATCGCGAATCAGCTTGCCGGACTTGTTGAAGATTTTTACGTGCGGCTTGTCGATACCTTTTGGCGGAAATCCGAAGGTATTGCCTGAAATTGCAACCCAAACATTGTCGCTTTTGTCGACTGTAATCGATGTAATGGTGTCGAGACCGGACGCAAAAACCGCAACCTTGTAGCCTGCTGGCACCTTGATCTTGCTCGGGTCCGGTGTCACAGGGGTGCGCGTTGACCACTTTCCTGCCGGACCGCCGGGTTCGGCCATGGCACGATCCTGTGCGATGGCCGGTGCCGACAACGTTCCGATCAGGAGCGCTGCTGATACCGCATAGATCGGGAATCTCATTTTCCTCTCCTCCTGCGTTAGTTTTTTTCAACGAACTGCGGTGTTGCTCTTCATTGGCCGACCTGGCAGTCGTGGCGCTTGGTTGATCGACGCGACCGGCATTAATGCGATGCATTGCAAACGTCAGCCAAATTCAAAATGTCCTGATATGTTTAACGAGTCCCTTGATCTGCTCGTCAGTGAGTTTTTTCTCCCAAGCTGGCATGGTGGCGATTTTCCCCATGAATGCGCCGCCTTTCTTGATGATCAGATACAGGTACTCATCGGGCACCTGTGCCATGTATTCCTCATCGGCCAGGGTTCCAACGTGCGGGCTGAAGCCGCCGCGGTGCCCCTCACCGCCGTCGCCCCGGTAGCCGTGACATCCGGCGCACATCTGATCGAATATTTCTTCGGAGTCATCCGGATCGGCCTCTGCCGATGACGCCAATGGCGTCAAGGCAAAAGCCATCGCGGTAACCAGGATGGATGCTTTCATACACTTAAAATTGGTCTTGGTTGATGGGGCAAAAAACACCGTATCACCAACTTCGAACCGGCTCAAGGAAAAGCCACCGGAGCAGTATTGATCAAGTGCGGAAGAATGACAATGCCATTGCTACCTGTTTGCCCAGCCATAGTGTTTCCGCTCTCTGAAGTACTTGGCTCGCGGCAGCGCACCAAGTGTTCCACTTTGTGTTCCGGCAGCGTGCATCGTGCATCGCCGGAAGGAGCTATGCGGCACCACACAATCGTCGCACGCATTATCAGCGTCAAAGATGATGCATGCTGACGCAGCAGTGAAAACCCGGTTGTCGTCACACGCGGAGGGGACGTGGCGAACCGGGCGCTTGCAGTGCTCCATGGTTTTTTTCGCGAAAGTTTGCATTGGCTTCATGCAATCAACGCCGTATTCTTGGCACTGACTCAATATGGAAGGCGAAATATGGCAACGCATCCGAACGGATCGAAGGAGCGTGTCCTGCTGGTCGGGTTTGGCCTTGTCAGCTCGGCGTTGATGGTGTCGGCAGGTTTCGCGCAGCAGACTCCCGGGGACGGAACGGTGCTCACGCCGGACGTTGAGGTCTCTGCTTATCGCTTGCCTACTCTGCTGTCCGAAACTTCACAGGGCGTTAGCGTTGTGACGCGTGACGAAATCGAGGCCCGCAATGCGTCATCTGCAATGGAATTGCTGCGAGAGCTTCCTGGCCTGTACGTGGACCAGGTTGGCGGGCCCGGTGGCGTTGCGAGCATACATATCCGCGGTAGCGATCCCGAACATGTACTGGTGTTGATCGATGGCGTGAGAGTCAACGATCCAATGCTCAGCCGGGGAGGCTCATATGATTTGTCATCGTTGGACCTCGCTGACGTCGAACGTGTAGAAATCATCCGCGGTTCCGGTTCGGCTATCTATGGTGCCGACGCGATGGGCGGCGTCGTCAATATCATCACCCGCCGTGGCGTGACCGAGGGCGTGACCGGATCCGTTGGTGTCGAAGGAGGCGGGCAGGATTACGGCAGAGCCACGGCAAGCGTAAGCGGTCGCACGGGCAAGACTCGGTATGCACTTAACGCCGCGGGGCTTCAGGACGGCGAGGAAAAAGATGGCGGCACGCTCGACCTGAAAACGTTTTCCGGCTCGTTGTCGTTCGATGCGTCCGACGGTAATTCGGTCGGAGTGTTCGCCCGCCACAACGATCGCGACAGTCGTTCGTTCCCGGATTTCAGCGGCGGCATCCGCCTGGCCGCGGATCCCACGCTTGAGCAGCGCAACGCCAAGGAAACGGTGTACGGGGCCGACGCGAACTTGCGTCCGGGCGATTCACTCGACCTCAAGTTCAGTGTTGCGCACTATGAGCGAACCGAAGATATCGACTCCCCGGGTGTTGGCTTCGGACCCAATCCGCCTTTTTTCATCCCGCCATCGGTCTCGAGTACTGATTTCAATCGCGACAACGCGCTTGTGAGCGGACTGGTGCAACTGGGGCTCAATTCCGATCTGGTGCTCGGTTACGAATACATGAAAGAAGATGGTGTCAACCAAAGCGTCATTGATCTCAGCGCTGTGCCACCCGTTTTCGGCCCAATACCCGGAGACTTCAGTCTGGTTCGCAAGACCGATTCTTTTTTTGCGGAGCTCAAAAGCAGACCCACAGAAGCGCTGACGCTGCAACTGGGGATTCGCCACGATTCGCCCACCGACCTTGAAGAAGAAACCAGCCCCAGTGCCGGTGTTCGATACGACATTGTCAAGTCTGGCACTGCACTCAAGGCACACTACTCGGAAGGTTTCCGGCCGCCGAGCTTTTATGCCCTTGGTGACCCATTGGTCGGGGACCCGAATCTGCAATCAGAAACCAGTAAGGGGTACGAAATCGGATTGGAGCAAGCACTTTCGGAAGGCGCGATCCGTATTATGCTGAATGCCTTCTGGACGGAATACCGGAATCTGATCGACTACGATCCTACGATCGGACCGACTGGTTCTCTGGTGAATCGGCAGCAGGTCGATATTGATGGTGCCGAGTTCGACCTTCAGCTCAACCCGGTCGACACCGTTCAGTTTAGTCTGAACTATACGCACGTTAATAGCGAGATCCTGAACAGCACGGACAATCTCAGAAACCGTCCCGAACACAAGGCATCGTTCATACTCCGCTATCTTCCGACTGATGCCTTGCAGTTGGTGTGGGCGACTCTGATTGTCGGCGAATTCTTCGATTCTTCCATCCCGACCGGTGATGTCGAGCTGGATGGCTATAACCGAACGGACATTTCAGCGGACTACAGTTACAAGCAAGTTGTACTCACGTTTGCCGTTGATAATCTGTTCGACGAGAGGTACGAGCAGTACGTTGGTTTCGTCGATCCCGGACGGCGCGCGCGTGCCGGGATCGCGGCCCGGTTCTGATTGATCCGGTTGAAGTGAACGTATGGCGCCGCGCCGGGTTCGTGTTGCCGCACAATTGCCCGAAGCAAGAACCGCAGCGTTGAAAAAGCCTGCCACGCTGGTGCAGCCGCACGTTATTGAGTTTGTCAGCAGCGTGCTACTGCGGTGCCAGGGCACTGGTGGCTGGTGCAATTCAGCACGAGCCGTCTAACGGAGTGGATTTGCTGAGACGGCTATTCATCGTCTTTCTCGTTGTCGTCGCCGGCTATGCGGCGTGGGACCGTTATGACCTGACCGATGTGCATGTTGGGTCGTCTGATACCGGTGATACTGCGATTGCTCGCGCCTTTCGTGAGCGTACCAGCGGAATTCAGGTATCAGGGGAAGGCGTGACAACCAGAATCCTTCCTGATGATAATGAGGGCAGCCGGCATCAGCGATTTATCCTGGAACTGCGGTCCGGGCGAACGCTGTTGGTGGCGCATAACATTGACCTGGCGCCGAGGATCTCGTCGCTGCGGGAAGGTGATGTGGTTGAATTCAACGGGGTCTACGAATGGAATTCAAAGGGCGGTGTCGTTCACTGGACGCACCATGATCCTCAGGGCCGTCATGAGGCTGGCTGGTTGCGCCATCACGGCCAAATTTATCAGTGAGTTCCGGCAGGGCGAACGGTGCGCTTTGTGCAACAGTCCCCTGCTCTGTCTGTAGAGTGTTGCGGGGTTTCTTGGGGTTCGAGGAATGACGGACGCAGACTTGGAGACGATCAGACGGCAATTGAACCGACGGGCCTCCGAGCTTCGCGAGCTTGAGGATGCATCGAAGGCTTCTTCGCGGCCAGTGATATTGGATCAAGCCAGTGTCGGAAGGCTCTCCCGAATGGACGCCATGCAGGCGCAGCAGATGGCGCTGGAAACAGCGCGGCGGCGCAGGGAAGAACTGGTGAGAGTGGAAGGGGCGCTGCGCAGGTTGAAGGCCGGCGAATACGGAAACTGTTTCGTTTGTGGTGAGGACATTGATGCCCGGCGCCTCGCCATCGCGCCCACCAGCACCCGTTGCGTAAACTGTTCCGATACCTGACCGATTAGAAGTCATGTCGGAACCGGGAGGGCGAAGATCAGGGTGCGGGGTAACGCGTCGTTCAGGAAACCAGCGGTTGTGAAGCTCGGAACTGGAACGTCCGTAGCGATCGACTCGAACGCAGGAATTGGCTGGTCTTTGCATACGCATCTCCTGACTGGATAAGAGATGCTCATTGTTTACGTAATTAAGCCTAATGAATTTACGTAATTGCATCCAATCTGCCCCTGACGCACTGGATTAGCAGATAGCAAGGTGCTTTAATCAATGAGCTATAACAGGCGCTGTAAGAAAAGACGCCTGCACACCGAAAGGGAGCGCGCGACGCTGCCTCGGACAATCGAAGGAGGAGAGAATGAAATACAGTAAATTGTTTGTTGGTGCAGCGTGTGGCGTTGCCGCGCTCGTTGCCTATGCCGGGGGCAATCCCGATTTCGTCAAGTTTCCGCACGCCTATGATGCAACGTTTACCAACTACACGACGATGAACCGAGCCGGTAGTGCGGCGGTGGCGAAGATGTATGCCAACGACGTGGCAATCGCCAGCTACGCCAAGGGTATGCCGGCTGCGCCGGGTTCGAAAATTGTGATGGAAGTCTACAAGCCGAAGAAAGATGCTGACGGAAAACCCGTTGTCGGCAGTGACGGCGTCAACGTGCCCGCCAAGCTTGCAGCCATCGCAGTGATGGAGCGCCGTGACGCATGGCCAGCTAATTATGCCGGGGGCGATCGACTTGAAGGTTGGGGATTCGCGATCTTCAATCCGGATGGAAGCCCCAAGGAAAACGATCTGACCTGCGTGGTCTGTCATACGCCTTACGAGAAGCAGGATTACCTTTTCTCGCATCAGAAGCTCGTCGATTTCGCGAGCCGTTAGTCAGTAACAAAGTTGCGCGGGCGCGGTATCTCCGCGCCGCGCGCACGGCGACTCACCATTTTCGTCTGCGAACCGTCGCATCGCTGGAATGGCGCATGAGTACGCTCGAATCACTGCTCCGGCGCGATCGTGCGCTGGTTATCGGTGCCCTGGTTTTAGTGTTGCTGCTGGTGCGGGCTCACATGCTGGCGGGCGCCGGGATGAATATCGCGCACGAACCCGTTCCGGTTTTTGCTGACATCGATTTTCAGTTTGACCTGGAAGGGCGGCGAGGGCGTTTGTTTGTAAAGAATGTACTCGATGCAACCGTGTCACCGATCAGGAATCCGAAAACCGGCGAGGGCCATTTCATCTCATCCCCCCGCAGCGGGGATTCGAGTTCCTTGAGGCCGAAATGGCCAGCGCATCATTCTGGAGTAAGGGTGAGCTTGAGCAACAGCACGAAGGGCGGTTTGCAGCGCTGACCTTTGTGAGCTATGGGCCCAAAGGAACCTCCGGAAGAAAGTCTTCCGCATAACAGCCGTGTGAGAAGGGTCTGGACGTTGTTCTGCAGACCTCGGCCGTCGCTGCGTTGGCGTACCATCTTGAATTGCGGGCGAAATCTACGTCAGTTGAATGACCCCGGTGAAAATTGGTGACTGCAGTCTCTGCCGGCTCAGGTGCAAATAATTGCTGAACCGAAGAGCCATGTTGTGGTCTTTCGTTCAGAGTCTATTACCTGATTAGCTTCGTCAGCGACGCCGCTACAACCACACGCGAAATGCAACAGCAACGAGCCTCAACCATGGCAGTGGATCTGTATTCAAAGCTGACCAACGAGGAAGATGCGCGCGCATGCCGCGACATTTCCGATGCGGCTTGCAGGGAAACGCCAGGCAATTTTCTTTTGATCCTGACCGCTTCCTTTCTGACCAAGCTTGGCGACGCCATCGCCAGCCCGAAGACGGTTCTCGCTTGGGTGGCAACGGCAGCTGGTGCACCGGCCATTGTCCTTGGCTTGCTGGTTCCGATCAGGGAATCCGGCTCGATGATTCCCCAGTTGTTTATCGGTGGGTTTGTGCGCGCACTCCCCGTTCGCAAATGGGTCTGGGTTGCGGGCAGTGTGTTGCAAGCGATGGTCATCGTCGGTATCGGGTTTGTTGCGATCTCAATGACCGGCGCTGCCGCCGGCTGGGCCATATTGGGCCTGATCACCGTCTTCAGCCTCGCTCGGGGATTGTGCTCGGTAGCGTCGAAAGACGTGCTGGGCAAGACGATCCCCAAGGGCAGGCGTGGCCAGCTCACTGGATGGTCGGCAAGTCTCGCGGGGATGGTCACGCTTGTGTTCGGGCTTGCGCTGCTGCTGCCATCGTTGCGCAATCTCGATGCGGTGTTGCTTGGTGCTGTTCTGATTGGTGCAAGTTTCTTATGGTTGCTGGCCGCTGGCGTTTATGCAATGGTTCGCGAGGAACGAGGCGAGACCGAAGGCGGAGCCAATGCGATTCGCCTGGCATTGAACAGTCTTGTCCTTTTGCAACGCGACAAGCCGTTCAGGCGGTTCGTGGTGGCGCGAGCTCTGCTGATGTGTTCGGCGCTGAGTGCGCCCTACTATGTCGCACTGGCGCAGCAACGGATAGGCCCCTCGGTATACGTGCTTGGCCTGTTGGTGATTGCAAGTGGGTTGGCAAGCTTGTTGAGTGCGCCCTTGTGGGGGAAGTTCGCCGACCGGTCCAGCAGGCAAGTCATGTTTGCGGCCGCAAGCGTAACGGCGGCCACCGGGCTTACCCTGTTTCTCGTCGATCGGGTGGCACCGGCAACGATCGGGACGATCTGGCTGCTGCCGCTCGCTTACTTTGTGCTCAGCATCGCCCACAGTGGAGTGCGGGTTGGTCGAAAGACTTACGTTGTAGACCTGGCGTCGGGAAACAATCGGACGGCATATGTGTCCGTCAGTAACACCGTGATCGGGGGCATGTTACTGGCGGTGGGCGCGCTCGGGGCCTTGGCCCCTCTTATCGGAAATGCCGGAATGATCGGCTTGCTTGCTGCGATGGGAGTTGCAGGCGCATTGCTTAGCTCAACGCTCAAGGAAGTATGAGACTGTGACCCGTTTGGGGATGATGGAAGATCTGTATGCTTTGGCGCGACCCGATGCAAGCTCTGAATTCGATGGGCGAGTGAATATATGAGGATGCAGGCAGAGACATGCGCCGCACGGTTCTCGAACGCGATTCGACTGCGCGGATTCACCGGATGGTTGATGGTGGTCGGTATTGTTTGCGGATGCGGTGTATCGGAACCGGAGCCGGTTCGCGAAGCGGTCGCAGCCGACCCGGGCGCAAGCCCCTACTACGAGTTTGGCAGTGCCAGCCGTGACGGTATCGGCAAGTTCTACATGGGTCGCGAGATTTCCCAAGTCATGGGCCATCGCGGTGCGGCGTGGCTGGAGCGTCCAAACCGCCAGCGCGAAGAGCGCACCGACTTGCTGGTGAGAAACCTGCCGCTGAACCCGGGCAGTGTCGTCGCCGATATCGGCGCTGGGACGGGTTACTTCAGCTTCAGAATTGCGGAGCGCGTACCGGACGGAATGGTGTTCGCGGTTGATATCCAGCAGCAAATGCTCGACATCATCGAATCCCGAAAAGCAGATGGTGCGCCGGGCAACATTCAAACTGTACTCGGTACAGAGCGCGATCCGCGCTTGCCCAGTGCTGAGGTTGATCTGATCCTGTTGGTGGATGCATACCATGAGTTTTCCTATCCCAGAGAAATGGGTGAAGCTCTGGTGCAGGCGCTAAAGCCGGGTGGACAACTGGTGCTGATCGAATATCGTGCCGAAGACCCTTCGGTTGCGATCAAGCCGTTGCACAAGATGACTGCTGCACAGTCGATCGCTGAGATGAAGGCAGTGGGTCTGGGATGGGAGCGCACCGAAGATTTTCTGCCGCAGCAGCATTTTCTGGTGTTTCGCCGACCGGTTTCGGAGCATGATTTGCCGTGAGTATTGACTTCGGTGGCAAGGATTGCCGTTCGATGATTCCGGAAGTTGACTGACAAGGAAGGGCTACAGGTGGTACGTGCAGGCGAAACAGATCGGGTTCCACGCATCGCTTGCTATCTCGGCTATGGAGGCGTGATTCCTTTTGTTGCTATGGCGATAAATGTCGTCGCAGAAGGTCCATTGCCGGTCGCTGTTGCGCTTGAGGCGTTCATTTATTACTCGGCGGTGATCCTGTCATTTCTGGGTGGAATCCGTTGGGGCGCTGCGACGACTCTCAATGCTGGCATGGGTCGCGAGATGGCACTGGCGATCGCTCCCGGATTGTGGGCCTTTCTGTGCCTGATGTTCAACGATCCCGGTTTTTCGGTTTCGTTACTGTTGATCGGTTTCATCGTGGCGGGATTAGCCGACGTCTATCGACCGGCGCCCGGACTGGCGCCCTGGATGCGTCAGTTGCGCAAAAGACTAACGATTCTGGTCGTTATCTGTCATGTAGTCGTGGTGGTGTCGTTGGGCTTGTGACTTTCGCGTCCTGGTTTGTGCGGAGCTGCTGTTTTGAGTGTATCGGAAGAACGCCAGCGCAGCCTGATTGCAGCTGGCTGACCCGCATTGCGCCGTGACCAGGAAGCTTGCGGCAGGTTGCATCGGATCGCGTGAAACGCAGAGGTTTTCTCGCGGTTGATGCTATTACGAGGCGTCACCTGGCTGGCGTGGAAGACTGTCGGAGACAAACAGAAAGCAGGTAGACGATGGCGACTGATTATCAACAGATCCTGAGCGCGATCTACGAAGAGACACGTTCACATCGTGGCGAAGGTAAGGTTGCAGATTACATCCCCTCTTTGGCCAGAGTCAGTCCCCGTCACTATGGATTGGCGCTTCAGACGCTCGTCGGGGAGGAGTGTCACGCAGGGGACGCAGACATCCCGTTCTCCATCCAGAGCATCTCGAAAGTTTTCGTGCTGGAAATGGTTTACCAGCAACTGGGCAGGGATCTGTGGCAGCGAGTAGGACGTGAGCCCTCTGGAAGCGCTTTTAACTCGCTGGTGCAGCTTGAACACGAGCAAGGTTATCCGAGAAATCCGTTCATTAATGCGGGTGCCCTGGTGTTGACGGATTGCCTTGTTTCACAAGTTCACGATCCACTAACCGCGATTCGTGATTTCGTGCGTCGATTATCCGGAAACGACACGATCGATTACGATTACGAAATTGCCGCTTCAGAACGGGCTACCGGGTTTCGCAATGCGGCGTTGGTCAATTTCATCAAGAGCTTTGGCAACATCCATAACGACGTAGATGTCGTTCTCGATGTCTATTTTCACCAGTGCGCACTGATGATGAACTGCTCGGACCTTGCTCGTGCCTTCCTGTGTCTGGCCAACGGTGGTGTCAATCCGCTTGACGGGGGCATTGTTCTCACTCCCACGCGCGCGAAGCGCGTCAACGCGCTGATGCAAACTTGCGGCTTTTATGACGAGTCTGGCGAGTTCGCATTTACTGTCGGATTGCCGGGAAAAAGTGGTGTTGGTGGCGGTATCGTCGCCGTGATCCCAAAAGTACTTTCTGTTTGTGTCTGGTCTCCAGCGCTTAATGCGCATGGCAATTCTCTGGTCGGAATGCGGGCGCTCGAATTGTTCACTACGAAACTGGGGGTTTCAGTTTTTTAGACCGCTCAAAGTCCCGTAAGGGAATTTTGAACGCCAGTTGTCATGGCATGGCCGGCGATTTTTCCATAATTATGACGATCGAGTAGCGGGGGAGCGAAAAACCCAGTTGCCGTTCGACCGCTTCCCCGCCTTGTTTCGCTAGCGCAGTATCGCGCTAGTTGTGAGTGATCGACGTAATGTCGGTGGGGCTGTAGTTGTCGCTGGAAAACCGGCCAATCTGTTTTTCTCCGGTGGTACGTGAGCCGTGTGTCACCGCTGACAGGTCGGTGCGGTTGAATTCGTCAGTGCCAACAATCTTCGCCCCGGAGGTTACACCACCATGTGTCACGGCGCTGATGTCCGACCAGTTGGCGGCAGCAGAGGCAGGGTTCATTGTCAGGGCACCGATCATCAGGGCTGCGAAGGTCGCAGTGATGGTGTTGTGGGTTCGTGTCACTTTTTGTTTCTCCTTTCACGATTAATTAGGAGTGTTCGGGGCGCCAAAATCTGTTCGCCCCTCACATTCGGTCCACTCCTGCGTCCAGAGGTTTGAATCCGATCGCAGCAAGCGACACTGCGACTGAATAAGCAGGATTCGGGAAATTCAGTTATGCGTGACTGAAGTCAGATCCGACCAGTTCGCCGTTTTACCGCTCGGATGACCTATGGGCTTGACTCCAATGCCGACGCGGGCCGTGCCAAACGAGCCCTTGTCTGACCATTTGTAAAAGTCACCGGGCAAGCGGCCGAATTGCTGTTCCCTGGGTTCATCGGACGCCGCGCCGTGGGTGACGTACGAGATGTCGCTCCAACGCGGGGCGGCTGAGGCTGTGCTCATCGCCAGTCCGCTGACGAAAACAAATGCGAGCGTCGCGGTAGTGATGTTTTTGCTACAAGTCATACTGAATCTCCAGTCTAAAAATACCAGGCTGTGTTTCTGCATCTGGCCAGGGGCTGCCCGCTCGTATGGTCGAATCTTTCCGGTGCGGGCAGCCGCTGCGTCGTGGCAGCCTTAATCTGAAATTGATCTTTATCAGTTCGGCATCAGAACCGTGTCGATCACGTGGATCACACCGTTGCTCGCCATCACATCGGTCTTGATCACTTTGGCGTTGTTGACCATTACGCCGTTTTCCGTCGTGATAGTGATGTCCGAACCCTCGAGCGTCTTCACCACGCCGGCGCTGACATCGGCGGCCATCACTTTCCCGGCGATTACGTGGTAAGTGAGCACATCAGTGAGCGCGTTCTTGTCTGCCAGCAATGCGTCGAGCTTGTCTTTCGGGATCTTTGCGAACGCCTCATCAGTTGGTGCGAACACAGTGAACGGACCGTTGCTCGTCAAGGTGCTTACTAAACCCGCCTGCTGAACGGCGGCAACCAGTGTATTAAATGAACCAGCCGATACGGCAACACCGACGATGTCCTGTTTCGGGGCCATCTCTGATTCTTTGCTGCTGGCGCAAGCGGCCATTGTTGCTGCGAGTCCGAGTACTGCAAGATATTTGAAAATTTTCATGTTGTTCCTCTTTGCTTTCGGTTGATAAGTGGTTACTGCTACTGCTCTGTTGCGGATTGCTGTCTCGTGCTTGTCCGGGCACCCGAGCCGGTTACGTGTGTCAATGACGCATTTCTCACGCACATAGCCGGGACATTTGTGATGAAGGCATTCGATTTCGACAAATCTGCGAAGTGATTGATTTGATGTTCTATTAACGGGAAACGGTTGTTGTCGCGCATGCTGATCGCAGCACGGCGTGCATTTCGGCATCGACGGCGGGCAGGAAAGCCAGCCCAGTAACGTTGTTTTGATTCCATACCAACGCCCCCTGACCCAGATTTTTTTCGAACATCTGCCATTCCGACATCGCGAGGGTGTTAGTGGAACAATCCACCCGATAGCTCAGGGTGACCGACCGGTGGGTGTAGAGCGGGGTACCGGACTCCGGATCGTTTCCGAGCGTGACTGTCTCAGCGAAGTCGCGCAGGACCTCGACGTCCACGAACTGCCCTTGCGTGTGAATGCTGGAGCGGTTGATAAAGGTGGTTTCGGAGTTGGCTCCGCTCAGAGCAACCCACCCGGAGGCAGCCTGGACACCAAAGGAGGTCGCGGCCGCCAGTGTTGCCATCACAATTCGTAAAAACATATATATATCCTTGATAATAATAGCTATTGGAAGAATTCTGGAGGTTCGCCCTTGTTTGCCCTTGGGTGGAGCCAGTTGTTTTGTCCTAGACAAACTATAGATTCAATGGGACATGATGTCAACGTAAAGGTTCAGGTTGACCAATGTTTGGACGATATCTGGTCGTGACGGCGGCTACGCCATTCGAAGCGGCGTTACCGGGGAGGGGGGGCTTGTTTGCGATGCCGCTATGAAGTTGCGGCGATGGGATGGTGATTGATGGTGTGTTGGCAATGGCCTGTTAGCGCTAGGTCACATCGATACCTTCGAACCGGGCGACGTGCAACAAGGCAGATTCCAGCATGGTGCGCGCGCGCCCGGCGGTCGTGTGCAGAAAGCCATGGATCTCGGCGTCCTCGGCGTTCTTGTGCTGACACTCAAGACTGTAGGTCTCGAATGCGGCCATGGCGTTGATGAGTTCGACAAGGTGCAGCGGGCATTCACACGCCAGCACTGGTGCCCGGGTGGAAATGCGGGCTAGCTGCTGCGGCGTGAACTGCCTTGGCAGTATCTCTCCTGGGCTGGTGGCATCAGCGTCCGGATTCGGTCGCTGGCTGATGCGCGTATTTCTGCATGCTTGCGCGATATCTGTCGAACTCACGGGTGCCCGGAGGCAGGTCACGCCGGCCGACTCGAGATCGAGTAACGCCTGACGTGTACCGAACCCGTAGACGACGACCGCTTTCGCGGTGCCAGAAAGCGCCAGCATCCGCCGTATGTTTCCGATGGTCTCGGCTTGCACCGTGGCTGTTTCAACCACCAGGGCATCCGCTTGCGGAAAAGTGTCCAATCGCTTCATGTGCGCTTCATCTTCGAACGCAGCCGCCAGTTCAAGCCGCGAAGTGTCACCGCCGGTGATTTTGGCTGCCAGTGTTCCGCCAACACCAATAATCCTGCAGGGGCCCGATTCATCCACGGCGGATTTCAGCTTCCGGGGAGATGTGGCGTCGAGGCGCGCTTGCAACTGTTCCATCGACAGTGGTGCAATGGTGCTGATCTGGTGGCCGGCATCAACCAGGGTCTTGATCAAGGAAAGGTGGCGGATGTCTTCATCGCTGTAACGTCGGCTTCCGCCCTGGGAGCGTCCGGGACGAACGATTGTGTAGCGCCGTTCCCACATGCGAAGGGTTTCGGGGTGAATGCCAGTCAGTTTCGATACAACGCCTATGGCGTATTCGGGGTTGGTTTCGCCGGGTGATTTGGTTGGCATATCGCTCTTCCTGTCTGAAGCACGGGATATTTGTTGTGGCGTCATCGCCAGTTCCAACGCATCGTAACTGCAACCGCCGACTCTGGACAATGCTTGTACACAATCCGGGGGCATGATTTCCATACCAGCGAAGCGCGGCGCGCGGGAGCCTGGCGCGCGATACAGAAGTCTCCGGATTACTTTGTTGGTGGCGCGGCAATGCGATAGCTTGTGAGGCAGACTCAACCATCGGGAGAATAAAACTCGTGTACGTTACGCCGTTATATGCCGCAGTTCTTGCGCTGATGTTTGTCGTACTCAGTGTGCGAACGCTGCGCTTGCGCCGTCAACTCCGTATCGCTGTCGGTGACAGGGGCGACAAGCAAATGCTCCGTTCAATGAGGGTCCACGCGAACTTCGCCGAGTACGTTCCGTTTTCACTATTGCTCATCTATATGTTGGAGGCCAACAATGGTACAAGCGTGCTGATTCATGCACTGTGCGTGTGCCTGGTCGTCGGGCGGCTTTCACACGCGTATGGCGTCAGTCGGGTGGCGGAGGATCATCGTTACCGTGTGTTCGGGATGTCAATGACGTTCACGGCACTGAGTGGGGCTGCGCTAGGGGTACTGGCAACCATGTCGTGCGCTACTTTCCCTGAGGTCTGCTATGGCTGAAGATCATGCGTACGGCCGGTCGCGCCAGTTCATGCCTGTAACTGATATCAAATATCGGAATACGGTGGTTTCATGAGCACCGCTTTTGGCATGCGATATCCTTGCGACAATGTCGCGAGCGCCGACTCGCAGCGTCAGGTTTATTGTCCGAAACATCATCAGCCGTGGGTGCTTGGCGTTTCCATCCTCGGGTCCAGTCTGGCGTTTATCGAAGGCTCGGTTATCGGTGTGGCCTTGCCTGCACTGCAGGCGGATTTCGCCATCGATTCGGCTGCGATCCAGTGGGTAAGCAACGCGTATCTGCTGGTGCTGGGCGCGTTTATGCTTATCGGCGGTGCCGCAGGCGATGCTTATGGTCTGAAGCGAATGTTCGTCGCGGGCACGGCGTTGTTCGGCCTGGGGGCTCTGGCGTGCGGACTTGCCGATTCATATTATGTGTTGATTGGCGCGCGTATCGTGCAAGCATTGGGTGCGGCAGCGCTGGTGCCAACGAGCCTCGCTATGGTCAGCCGTTACTTCGAGAAGCAGGAAAGAGGTCGCGCCATCGGTATCTGGGCCGGCGCTTCGGCATTGACGACGGCGATGGGCCCGGCGCTGGGTGGCTGGTTGGTCGATGCGTTCGGATGGTCTGCGGTTTTTCTTATCGTGCCTCCCCTGGCGCTTCTTGCATTATCGCTCGCCGTTTGGCGCGTGCCCGTGGATACCGCGCGCAAAGCGGGCCCACTCGACTATGCGGGCGCGGCGTTGCTCGCCGGAGCGTTGCTCGCGCTTGTGATCGCGATACTGGGTATTGATATTCTGCTTCCACCGATCTGGGCGGCACTTTCCCTGCTGCTCGGAGTCGCATTTGTATTCCGTCAACGGCAAGCACAGGTGCCGATGCTACCGCTGGTGCTGTTCCGTATTCCGGCCTTTTCCGGCGTCAATCTTATGACCATACTTCTTTATGGTGCGTTGGGCGGTATCGTGTATTTTCTGCCGTTCAATCTCATCCAGGTGCAAGGATATAGTGCGTTGCAGACCGGAGCCGCATTCCTGCCAATGACGCTGCTGATCGGTTTCGGTTCCGTCTTTGCAGGTGATCTGATTCGACGGGTTCCGGAGCGCCAAGTGCTGACACTTGGCCCGTTGATCGCAGGGCTGGGATTTGCAGCTTGCGCATTGCCCGGAAGCGAAACGCGCTATCTGTCTGATTGGCTGCCGGCCGTCGCTCTGATCGGGATCGGCATGACCCTGTGCGTTGCGCCTTTGACGACTGTTGTCATGAACGCCGTTGATGACATGAACGCGGGTGTTGCTTCCGGCGTCAATAACACCGCGGCGCGCCTTGCTGGCGTTCTGGCGATTGCATTGCTGACCGCGGTTGCGGTCAGCGCGTTTACATCGACACTCGATGAACAACTGCAAAATGGTGGTGTTGAGCAAGCCGTGCGCGAACAATTGCTTGAACGATCCGCATTGTTGGCCGACCTCGACGTGCCCGAGGGTGTGGCCAACGCGACTGGCGTCGCCGAAATAATCAAGAGTAGTTACGTTTACGCCTTCAGGCGAATTGCGGTGTTCTGTTCCTTTGCCGCCATTCTGAGCGCATTGGTCGCCTGGCTCACCTTGCGCCCGCGGCAATCTCGAATCCCGCGTCGTGCTGGTGGATCGTGAAGTTGCCGCGGCCGGGGCCGTGAACCTTCAGGTCTTGCGTCCGTAGTTCAGCAAACCGGCATTCTCTCTGGGTGGATGGGCGCGAATCGCTTCCTCATTGGGTTCGGTGCCCCAGCCGGGCCGATCCGGCATGATGAGGTGGCCGTCAACTATTTCCGGGACGTGCGTAAATAATTCATGATCCCACGCGATGCGATCGATATCGGTTTCCATGATGCGAAGATTTGGTACCGCAGCTGAGAAGTGCGCATTCATCATCGTGCACAGATGGCCATAGAAGTTGTGAGGTGCCACGTTGACTTCGTGCGCCTCGGCCGCCGCCGCGATCTTCATGGATTGCCATACGCCGTTCCACGGTGTGTCGACGATGGCGACGTCCATTGCCTGCTCGCGGAAGTAGGGCAGAAACTCGCGCAGACCGAGTAGTGTTTCGCAGGAGCTGATCGGGTGCGGGCTTTGCCGGCGAATCAGTCCGAGCGCCTCGGGGTTGAAGCTGTCGATCTCGACCCAGAACATATCCATGTGTGAAATAGCACGCAGGATCTTGAGATAACCTTCTGTCTTGGCGTTGAAGTTGAGGTCGAGCAGAATATCGACATCAGGGCCAGCGCCGTCACGCAGTGCTTCAAGATGCATGACAAGGTCGCGCAGTACCTTGCGTTCGACATTGAGTTCGGGCGCAAACGGCACGCCGAAACCGGGTCGCCAGCCTCGCGGTTTGGTCCGGTCGTCGTCGTAGGTAAAGATATTGGTCTTCAATGCGGTGAAACCCTTATCGCGAACTTCGTTGCCGATCGCCTTGACGCCGTCAAGATCGGTGATCGCTGGCTGGTAGTGACTGGGATGATTGATTCGCCACGTAGCGCAATGCGACCAGTAAACGCGAATCCGGTCGCGTATCTTGCCACCAAGAAGTTCATAAACAGGCACGCCAAGCGCCTTGGCTTTTGCATCGAGCAGCGCATTCTCGATAGCAGCCATGGCGAGTGCGATGACGCCTCCTGTTCCCGGCCGGGTTGCACAAAACAGTTCGGCATAGATGCGTTCATGCTCGCTGACAAGTTGGCCGATGACGCGTGGCGCCAGCCGTTCAATGACAGCGCCCACGCCGGGGGCTCCGAAGCCTTCGTCGTACTCGCTCCAGCCGATGATCCCGGTGTCGGTAGTGAGTTTGACGAAGTGGTAGTTGCGCCAGCCGGCGTCGCAGGCCAGCAATTCAATGTTTTTGACTTTCATGTATTCCTCCATGTCGCCGACCAGACCGGGGCCAGCGCATTCCTGTTGCTCAGGTTACGTTTGCGTCGTCCCCGGACCGGCGCATTTTCCGGCTTGGGCAACCAAACAACGGGGTTCCGGCCTATGACCCGGACCAGATTCTGTTCCATACCATCTGGAGGTCATCCGGGTCGATCCTTGTTCCGATCCGCTCGGGTGGAATCGGTTTCCAGTGCGGATTGCCGCGTATCGCGACGGCGTGGCTGAAAATGTATTTCGGCTCCACGCCCATCCGAAGATCCCTCAGTATCAGCCTGTCGTTTCTGACCTCGGTTTTTAGGTAGTTGTGCGTAAACCAGCGCAAACGCGCAACCGCCGGAATATTGCTTGATGCCTCGAGGGAGGCATAGTCGGACGGGTAGGCCTTGAGCTGCATGGGATCGTCGTTTGCAACCAGCGAATTGAACCCTTCCAGATAACCGTCGTCAGTCATCACGACAACACGCCACAAAAGCGTATTGAATGGTGTCGGAATCGAAAAGCGCGGCGCGTTCTGAAGATTCATCTGCGATAGCACGGCAACCGTGTCGCGTTCGATCAGTGATTTGGCGATCCACGACCAGCCTACATATGCAGTGCTGATCGCAAGCCCTGCGGCCAGCATCGTCCTGGCCAGCACTTTTCTCGGAAACATTACGGCTGTGAGCACGCCAACCAGAAGTGGAAGTGTGTAAAGCGGATCAATAATGAACAATGTCGACCACATCACCGGTGGTGTGGTCAGTGGCCACAGGAGCTGGGTCCCGTACACGGTATGCGCGTCCAGCAACGGGTGCGTGACCAATGTCAGCGTGATGGCCGCGAGCCAGGGCCAGGGAGCATCCTTGACCGGTTCCCACAATCGTCGCAGGATCAACCAGAGCAGAATTGAAAAAGGGAGCAGTACGAACAGCGAATGGCTGAATCCGCGGTGGTAGGTGAAGTTTGAAACGGGATCGCCGTAATCGATAACGACGTCGAGGTCCGGCAGCGTTCCAAGTGCTGCCCCAACCAGTAATGCTTTGCGCCGATGGCCCACGGGGACGCACACGCCGGCAACGCTGGCGCCGAGAACGATCTGCGAAACTGAGTCCAAGTTGCTTTCCTGAAATTTGTGCAATCCACTACTTTAGCAGGGGAAAGGCGGTGGTAGTGTTTTCGCGGGCGTGCGTTTTCGTTAACCGGGTTTGTCGGGAAAGAGTGATTGGCATTGAACGCGCGGGTGTCTTTCCCGGTCTCATTCTCCATTCAAAGTGAACGACGCCAAAGGGGATACGACATGCTGTCGAATATGTGCCGAAACAGCCTGGCCATCTGTGTTGCGCTGGGATGTCTGGTTTTGAGTGTGCCGGGATCGTTTGCGCAAAATGTAGCCGCAGCCGAATCAACGGTGCCAGCGCAATTGGCGCAAGCCGAAGTGGAGCAACCGGAGTCAGCGCTGTGGGATGCCCTGCGATCGGGCGATCACTTTGCGCTGTTACGCCACGCGGTGGCACCGGGAACGGGTGATCCGGCCGGGTTCAATGTCGACGATTGCACCACCCAGAGAAACCTGTCCGACGCAGGGCGTGACCAGGCAAGTCGCATCGGTGCACGGTTCAGGTCTAACGGCATCGTGCCGGCTGCGGTTTTTTCCAGCCGATGGTGCCGATGCCTGGAAACGGCGCGATTGCTTGGTCTGGGGCCAGTCACGGAGCAACCAGTTTTGAATTCGTTTTTTCAGGATTTCGAACGCCGCGAACCACAGACACGGGCACTTCGGCACTGGATTGCGAAGCAAGAGCTGACCGCACCCCTGATTCTGGTGACGCATCAGGTCAACATCACGGCACTGACGAATGTCTTCCCGCAGTCCGGGGAACTGGTGATCGTGCGTCGGAGCAAGACCGGGACGCTGTCGGTGGTTGGAACGATCCGGTCCGACTGAATGCCTGGCGGGCCAACACCGACACGGCCTCTGCTATCTGTCCGCTGGAACCCATTCCGGCAGCGGTGTCCCGCCGGTGTAGTGGCCGGGGGCTGGAGTTTCCCGAAACAATACGTAAACGTCTTCCGGGTTGATCTGCAGTTCGTTCTTCAGAACCGCAGCGATCGCATCAACCAGGGCTTTCTTGCGCTCTGGTTCGCGCCCGGGTCTCAAGTCAACTTCGATTAATGGCAGCCCGTCGCCGATCTCTCCGAATACTTCGCGAATGGCGACATAGTCGTACTTTGTTTCTTTTGGCGCGAGTGTATCCAGTACGGCCTGTTTGACTTCCTCGCGGATTCTCTTCTTTGACTTCAAGGCGGTTCCCTCGGGAACCTCAATGCGTATCACTGGCATGATCAGCCCTTCGTTTCCCTGGTGCCGGGACTTAATGCGTAACAAACGCAGCGAGCATTCGAAGCTGCACTGATTCTGACCAATACTATATAGGTATATGCAGCAACGGTGAGTGAGCGTTCACGGTTGCATATCGTGTAGGATGCTTGCTCTCATTGCGGCGACATTCCACGAATCTTGTCTTATCTGCTCTACGTGCTGGCGAGCGCAATCGGTGGTTTGCTGGTCGGTCTCATTGGCACGGGAATGAGCCTGGTGGTGCTCCCGTCGCTGGTGCTGATTTTTGCCGGGCTGCTGGACGGGTACGACACCCTGCGACTGGCTGCC
This sequence comes from Burkholderiales bacterium, assembly GCA_035528435.1. GTDB lineage: Bacteria > Pseudomonadota > Gammaproteobacteria > Burkholderiales > Eutrophovitaceae > SG8-40. Next base: position 1,232 of record DATKYN010000256.1, on the reverse strand, counting down.
GGCACCACGATGGCAGCCATGGCGGCGGGCGCCATTGCCGGCGCCCTCGCGCAGTATCGGGCGGGGCATCTCGACTTTCGATTGTTCCGGTGGATGCTGACACCCTATATTGCCGGTGCGCTGGTCGGGCCGTGGGTCAGTCGGTTGCTGCCGACGCGCTTCCTGAGCATTTATGTTGCTGTCATTATCGCTGTTGTTGCATTGAAGATGTTGACGGCAAACCGTGGAGCACCATTGACGCAGCGTAACTACCACGCACACCGCTCCGAGATCACCGTCGTACTCGCGGGGATCGCTCTTCTGAGCAGTATTGCGGGCATTGCCTCGGGAATCTTCGCGATTCCCTACCTGATCGCGCGATTTTCGTTACCGGTTCGCACCATTATCGGCACCTCGACAGCCGCTGCCGCGGTTTACTCAACAGTTGGAGCGATTGGTTATGTCAGCGCCGGTTGGTCAGCACCGAATCTGCCCGACAATGCACTGGGCTTTGTCTATTTGCCGGCGTTCCTGATCATGGCGGTTATGGCGTCGTTATGCACCCCGCTCGGTGTGCGACTGGCAAGCCACATCAATGAACGCAAACTGAGGCGCCTGTTTGCGGTGTTCCTGTTGGTGGCGGCGACGGCAATTATATTGTCCTGAGTTTTCTTTCGCAGCGATTGCCATTCTGAAGCGTCCGCGGGCGGCATGCTGAATCAGTCCGCTCTATTCTGTGCTATGTGTAGCCCGACTAATCGTGCAAGCAGCACCGCGATAAATAGTTGGCCGGTAACCGCCTCCAGCGCAGACAGCGTTCGCGCCAGGGGTGACAACGGTGTTATGTCGCCGTATCCAAGCGTCGACAATGTGACAAGGCTGTAGTAGCTGAACAGGCGCAGCTCTCCGTGATGTGCGAAAAACTTCGATTGTTCAGCATCCGGTGTTACAAGCTGAAAATCTTTCCCGGGTTCATGATGTTGTCCGGATCGAGCGCTTTTTTGATGGCGCGCATGACGGAGACGCCTTCTCCGTGTTCGGCGGTCAGGAATTTCATCTTGCCTAGACCGATGCCGTGCTCGCCGGTGCAGGTGCCGTCCATTGAGAGTGCTCGCATCACCAACCGGTCGTTGAGCCGCTCGGCTTCTTCAAGCTCTTTCGGATCGTCGCGGTCAATCAAAAAGCCGAGATGGAAATTGCCGTCACCGACATGACCGACCAGTGGCGCCATCAGGAAACTATCCGCGAGATCT
>DATKYN010000255.1:0-26823 GCA_035528435.1 Burkholderiales bacterium | reverse complement strand
CTTGGGGTGACCACGGGCATTGCCCAGGTTGGCGCGTTCGAGCAAGCCGTTGCTTCGACGCGGCTGCAACTTGAATCGACCAAGCTTGGTCAGCAGGTTGGGGTGAGAACGGCGGTGGACGTGCTCAATGCCGAGCAGCAGTTGGTGCTTGCGCAACGCGATCTGGCGCAGGCGGTGTACAACACGATACTGAGCCAATTGCGCCTGCAAGCGGCGGTTGGGCGCCTTGCCGAAGCCGACCTGCAGGACATTAACCGGTTGCTCGAGTAACAGATCCGGAGCGTGACCGATTCGCCGCCTGGCGACAGGATGGAAATGGGCGGTGCGATTGAGGACAGTGCGAAAGGGCGGCAATCGATCATCGATGTGATGCCGTTCACGCTGCTCACGGTCGTGACATTGCTGTTCCCGCCCGCTTTGTATGTCGCATGGTTTCGCTTTCGGCATCCCTGACGCCGTAACCGGCGAGACGCTGCGTACAGGGAAAAATGATTTCAACAGGACCAGGGAGGGGCGAAATTGCGGCAGCGCAAGGGTTTCGACCGGTTTCTTGAAGCAGGTGTTGTCGGTCAGGCACAGGACTGGACTTGCGATGATCTGGCCGCTTCGCAGACCAGCCCCCAATCCGGCCTGAGCGGCTTCAGGTTGCTGACAGCCGGGGACGAGGCATTCCTGGCGCGTGCTTTCCTGATCGCCCGGGCGCAGCGAACGCTCGACCTGCAGTATTACCTGTTCCGGGGAGACGCTACGGGCGCCTTGCTGTCTGCGACAATTCTGCAGGCAGCTGATCGCGGTGTACGGGTGCGTTTGCTCGTAGACGGCGGGGCGCTGATGTGGCGCGATTCGCAGTCGGCGTTACTCAGTACGCATCCGAACGTCGAGATTCGTCTTTTCAATCCGGTCGCGGGGTCCACAGGCGGCGCGTTAGCCGGACTGGTCCGTGTGCTTTCCAATCCCCGGCGGCTGAACCGGCGCATGCACAACAAGGTTTTCATCGCTGACGGTCGCTTCGTCGTCATCGGCGGGCGGAACCTTTCTGACCGGTATTTCGGCATGAGTACTGATTTCGGATTTCGCGATATGGATGTGATTTGCACCGGTGCTCTGGTGGCGGACATTGCAACAAGTTTCGACGCGTATTGGAACAGCGACAGTGCTCGCACCTTGCGCTCCGTCGGTGTCCGGAATCGTTCTGCCGCCGAGTTTGCGCGGTTTCGTAACGGTCTGGCACAGCTGCGTCGGCGTCGGCGAATCTCTGATTTCGAGAAGCAGTTGGCGCAGACGCGACTGGCGGAGCAATTTTCACGGGGAGACCTGGAACTGACGTGGGCCCGGGCGCACTTGATCGTCGATCTGCCGGAGAAGGTTTCCGGCGCGATCGCGCAAGGGCCATCGCCGCTGGAACAGCTTGTTGAACTGGCGCAGTCCGCTTCGCGCGAACTGCTGCTGGTGTCGCCTTATTTCGTGCCAGGCGAAAGGGGCATGGCGGTGCTGGCGCGGTTGTGCGAGCGTGGTATCCGAGTACTGCTGGTGACCAATTCGCTTGCCTCTACCGATGTTGTTGCGGTCCACACGGCTTATCGACGTTATCGCCCACGGCTACTGGAAATCGGCGTGGAAATCCGCGAAATCAAACCGTTCTCGGCTAGCGATGTACCGCTGGCCAAGCTGTTCGGTCATGGCCGTGGCAGCTTGCACGCCAAGGCATATATTTTCGACCAAACGCATGTTGTCATTGGCTCTCTTAACCTTGATCCGCGCTCGATGATTCTGAATACTGAAATCGGCGTGCTGATCTCGAGCGTGCCGTTCGCCAGTGAAGTGCACGAGTCGTTGTGCGTGCTTGGGTCCGATGATTACAGCTACAGAGTCGCCAGACATGAGGGTGGCGACGGTCTGGTTTGGGAAGAAAACGCGAGCGGCAGGCTAACGCAGTATCGGAGCGAGCCGCTGGCCGGTTGGTGGCGGCGCGTTGCCGTTTTTCTTCTGTCCTGGCTCCCGATCGAGGATCAGCTTTGAAAACAGCCGCTGGTTGCAATCGGCATTTGCGCCAGCGCCCCCCCAACGATCGCTGGCGGGCGCAGATCGACCGCGTTACCCGTTAGACTGTCGCCCTCACAGAGCATAATCGCATCATGAACCGTTCCGAGATTGTCGATCGTATTCTGGGCCTGGGTCTTGTTTTACTGGTGCTCGCCGGGTGTTTCATTATCCTGCAGCCATTTCTGACTGCGATCGTCTGGGCTGCGATCCTGACCTTTTCGACCTGGCCTGTGTACACGCGGTTAAAGGATGCCCTGAGCGGGCGGCGCACGCTGGCGGCCTCGATCATGACGATCGCAATCGGCATTCTCCTGGTGGCACCGTTTGTAATCGTTGTGGCAGCCCTGGCGGATAATTCCGTGCTGGTGGTAACGGCCGCGCGCAGTGCCATCGATCACGGGTTGCCTGATCCGCCAGGTTGGTTGTTGCAGTTGCCGCTGGTGGGAGAGAGCATGAACGAGTACTGGCGCAGCTTCGTGCACGATGGTCGCGCGCTGGTTGATGAAGCGCGCAAATTGCTGCCGACTCTGCGTGGTGTGTCCCTTGTGGTCGGAGAAGCCCTCGGCGTCGGCCTGGTGCAACTCGGCCTGAGTGTGTTTCTTTCCTTTTTCCTGTTCCGGGAAGGCGAGTCGGTTGGAGCGCAGTTGCGTGGCGTGGGCTCGCGTCTGGCAGGTGAACGGGCGCATCGCATGTTCGAAGTGGCCGGTGGCACCGTTATCAGCGTTGTTTACGGGATTATCGGCACGGCTCTCGCACAAGGACTGCTTGCCGGGATAGGGCTCGCACTCGCGGGTGTGCCGGCCGCACCGCTGCTGGGACTTGCCGTGTTTTTCCTGTCGATCGTACCGGTGGGGCCTCCGCTGGTATGGGTGTCCGCCACGGTCTGGCTGTTGATGAACGATTCGGTCGGGTGGGGCATCTTCATGGGACTGTGGGGATTCTTCGTGATCAGCGGGGTCGACAACATCATCAAGCCGTGGCTGATCAGCCGGGGCAGTCGCTTGCCGTTCGCCACCGTACTGCTCGGTGTTGCCGGCGGTGCCCTGTCGTTCGGGTTTATCGGCGTATTCATCGGCCCGACCTTGCTTGCGGTTGGTACGCGCATGCTGCGCGAATGGACAGCAAGTAGCAGCGAAGGCAACACCCTGGTTTGATTTCCTGACGGGACGAACAGTTGCAGGGGTGTCAGGCAGAATATGCCGGCGGTGGATGGGGTAATTTAAGTGAAAACAGACAGGAATTCAGGAACCATGAAAAGCAGGCTTCAGTTTCTTGCCGGGTGGTCTGGCATATTGGTGGCGGCCGCCCTTGTGTGTTTTGGGGTGGTGCCGGAGCTACGCGCAGCACCAGCGTCGTGCGCGATTGCGTCAGCGCATCCGCTTGCGAGTGACGCCGGGTGCGAAATTCTGGCGCAGGGCGGAAACGCGTTTGACGCGGCGGTGGCTGTCACGGCCGCACTTGCGGTTGTAGAGCCCTATTCATCCGGTCTGGGCGGCGGCGGTTTTTACCTGCTGCATCGCGCCAGAGATGGGGCCCAGGTGTTCATCGATGCCCGTGAAACGGCACCGCTGGAGGCTGATTCCGGGAAGTATCTCGATGAGAAGGGCGACGCGGTTCCGAGCCGCTCGCGACGCGGCGCTACTGCAGCCGGAATTCCCGGCATTCCGGCCGCTCTCGAGCATGTTACCCGGGGCTATGGAAGCTTGCCTCTGGAGCAGACGCTGGCACCGGCGATCCGCCTGGCCGAGCAGGGCTTCAAGGCCGATGCGCGTTATGTCCGGGCATCGGGCTGGGTGGTTGATAACCTGAATCGTGATCCGACGGCGGCTGCTATCTTCCTGCGTGGCGGGCGGCCGGCAAGACGGGGGGAACGCATTGTTCAGGAACAGCTTGGTGCGACAATGCGCCTGATCGCGGCCGAAGGTGCTCGCGCTTTTTATCACGGCCCGGTTGCGCAAGAGATGGTGCGGTCGGTGCGCTCGCATGGCGGTTTCTGGACCCTGGACGATCTCTCGGGCTATCGCGTGGTCGAGCGTGAACCGCTGCGTTTTCGCTACCGCGGAGCCAGCATTACAACGGCACCCTTGCCGTCATCCGGCGGACTGGTGATGGCGCAGACCTTACAGATTCTTGAAGCGCTGAACGCCGATGCACTGCCGGCGGACACGCGGCTGCATGTCACGATCGAAGCGATGCGCCGCGCCTATAACGATCGCGCCAGATTTATGGGGGATGCCGATTTTGTGGATGTGCCGGTGGAGCGCCTCGCTTCCATGGCATACGCGCGCCGCCGCGCCCAGGGAATCGACCTCGAGCGGGCGACACCGAGCGCTGAATTGCCTTCCATCTATGACGTTGCCGAAGAGGGCGAAGAAACGACACATTTTTCCATTGTTGATGCCGCAGGTAACCGGGTGGCGGCAACCTTGTCGGTCAACGGACCATTCGGATCCGGCTTCGTGGCCGGCAACACCGGCGTTCTGCTCAACAACCACATGGATGACTTCGCGATCACGCTGGCCGCTCCCAATCTGTACAAGCTCGTGGGAAATGCGGCCAACGCAATCGAGCCGGGCAAGCGTCCTCTGTCGTCGATGTCTCCAACCTTTGTCGAGAACGAAAGGGGTGTGCTGGTATTGGGCACCCCGGGAGGATCGCGGATTATCAGTATGGTCATGATTGGCGTCATCGACTATCTGGGCAGTGACGATGTCGATGTGCAGCGCATCGTCGGCGCGCCGCGCTATCACCATCAGTATTTGCCGGACCGGGTCCAGGTCGAACCGGGCGGATTCAGTGACCGGTGGCTCGCAGGGTTAAGGAGCCGTGGTCATACGGTGGAGGTTTACCGGCGCAAATGGGGCAATATGCAGGCCGTGTTCGTCGACGCACAGTCGGGTGAGCGGGAGGTTGCAAACGATCCGCGGGGCAGCGAAGGCGTGGTGTTTTGAGTACGGGTGCCGAGGATCATGATCTGTACTGAATGCGGCTGGCATGGTCGGCGCTTTCAGCTGTGAACAGCTTGCGGGCTTACTGCGCGGCGTGAACAATTGGTGGATAGGTTCTAGAATAGGCACACATGAAAACGACATTTCTTGATTTTGAGCAGCCGGTCGCTGAACTGGAAGGAAAAATCGAACAGCTCCGCTACGTACAGGACGATTCCGCTGTCGATATTTCAGGCGAGATCTCGCGCTTGCAAAAGAAGAGTGCTTCCCTGACCAAGGACGTTTATGCCAAGTTGTCGTCCTGGCAGATTTCGCAAGTCGCTCGCCATCCGCAACGTCCCTACACGCTCGACTATATCAATGCCCTGTTCCCGGATTTCGAGGAGTTGCACGGCGACCGTGCGTTTGCCGATGATCCGTCGATTGTCGGTGGCCTGGCCCGCTTCGGCGGTCAGTCGGTGATGGTGATTGGTCACCAGAAAGGGCGCGACACGAAAGAGAAGCTGTACCGCAATTTCGGCATGCCCAAGCCGGAGGGGTACCGAAAGGCGTTGCGGCTTATGCGGCTGGCGGAGCGGTTCTCCATACCGGTGCTCACCTTTGTTGATACGCCGGGCGCTTACCCTGGCGTGGGTGCCGAGGAACGAGGCCAGTCCGAGGCGATTGGACGCAACCTGTTTACGATGGCCGAACTGCGTGTTCCGGTCATCGTTACCATCATAGGAGAAGGCGGCTCCGGCGGCGCTTTGGCGATAGCGGTGGGTGATTTGACGCAGATGTTGCAGTATTCGATTTATTCGGTGATTTCGCCTGAGGGGTGTGCTTCGATTCTGTGGAAAAGCGCAGACAAGGCGTCTACTGCTGCCGAAGCGCTCGGGATTACCGCAGTCCGCCTTAAATCTCTCGGTCTCATTGATAAAATCATCAGCGAACCGTTGGGCGGCGCGCATCGGGATCAGGCGGCGATGATGCAGAACATGAAAAAGGCATTGGAGGAAGCCCTCAGAGCGGTGAGGGGAAAGTCGATTGATGATCTGCTAGAGAAGCGTTTCGAACGCATGCTTGGCTACGGCAAGTTCGATGGCGATGATTGATCGATCACGGACTGCCTGCAAAATACCCCGCCCAGGCGGGGTATTTTGTTTGTGCGCTCGTTTGCGTGGCCATGATGGCTGACGTCGTGTCTGTCGCCAGGCAAGTGATGGATGGCCTTGGCCTGAGGGGGCGCAGTGTGTGCGTGGGCCTGAGCGGTGGGATGGATTCGGTCGTCTTGTTGCACACGCTGATTGGGCTGGCAAATTCGTTCGAGCTGCGTGTGAGCGCCGTTCATGTAAATCACGGCCTGCATCCGCGTGCAGCACATTGGGCGGCATTCTGTGCCGACCTGTGTGCAACACATGGTGTGCCCCTGTCGGTGGAGCAGGTGGTGGTATCGCGCGCTTCCGGTCTCGGTATCGAAGCGGCGGCGCGGGCGCAGCGCTATGCTGTGTTTGCCGGGCTGCAGGCCGATTACCTGATGCTGGCACATCATCTGGACGATCAGGCAGAGACACTACTGCTGCAATTGTTGCGTGGTGCCGGGGCGGAGGGTTTGAGCGCGATGCCGATTGAACGTCCCCTTGGCGTTGACGGGCCGGGGTTGCTGCGACCGCTCCTGACGTTGCGGCGATCGGAGCTCACAGCGTATGCCGAAGCGAACGCGCTCGCCTGGATCGAGGACGATTCAAACGCTGAATTGATTTACGACCGGAACTTCCTGCGCCACAAGATTTTGCCGTTGATCGAAGGGCGCTTTCCGGCGTATCGGTCAACACTGTCCCGCAGCGGCCGCAATCTGGCTGATGTTGCGGAACTTGCCGGAATTCTTGGTGAGCAGGATTTGGCGGCATTGCGGGTGGGCGACGCAATTGCGCTCGACGGGGCGCGGACGTGGCCGGTTTGCCGTGTGCTGAATGCGCTGCGCGCCCTGTTCCGGGATCTCGGCTACCCGGCACCGCGCCGGGCGGTGCTAACCGAGGCTGCGCGCCAGGCCTTTGAGGCCGGGCCGGAGGCACAGGTCAGGGTGGATTTCGGCGACTTGAGTCTGCGTCGCTATCAGGGAAGTCTCCACGTGGTAAAGAATGTCTGTGTGCCCGAAACCTGGCGTGCCGAATGGCGGGGAGAAGAGGCGATAAAGCTTCCAGCTGGTCTGGGTGTACTGCGTTTCAGGCGTGCGACTGGCGCTGGTCCGGCGGTGTCGAAACTGCAAGGTAAGGTGGTCAGCGTGGCCCTTCGCTCAGGTGGCGAGCGCATGGCGCTGGCTGCCAACCGGCCGCACCGCAGCCTGCGAAAGCTGTATCAGGACGCCGATGTTGCCCCCTGGCTGCGTGAACGCACGCCGTTGCTGTTTTGCGGGAAGCATCTGGTATTTGTACCCGGCCTGGGCACCGCTGCAGAGTTTCAGGCCGCGCCTGACGAAGCTTGCTGGACCATGGATTGGGTGGCCGACTGAATGAATGCGAACGCATCCGTCGAGGCGGCTCGACGCCGCATTTCTTGCTGCAGTGGTGTCGCCTCGCGGCAAGCCGTTGTATAGAGGAGCAGTCATTGCGTTTCATTCCTTTGATTAAGCGAAAATGCTATCCTTCTGAAATTTTTACGAAACCCTAATTACGCGGAGCAATAATGGCTGTTGAACGCACCTTGTCCATCATCAAACCCGACGCCGTCGCGAAGAATGCGATTGGGCAAATTCTGTCGCGCTTCGAGGCCGCAGGCCTGAAGATCGCTGCCATACGCATGGCCCTCTTGTCCGAAACGGAGGCCGCCGGCTTCTACGCGGTTCACAAGGACCGGCCGTTTTTCAATGATCTGGTCAAATTCATGACCTCCGGACCGGTTTCGATCCAGGTGCTGGAAGGCGAGGGCGCGATCCAGAAAAATCGCGACCTGATGGGCGCGACCGATCCAAAGAAGGCCGACAAGGGCACGATTCGGGCAGATTTTGCCGACAGCATCGATGCCAACGCGGTGCACGGATCTGATTCAGGTGAGAATGCCGCGATTGAGATTGCCTATTTCTTTCCGGCCATGAACGTCTATCCGCGCTGATGCGTGTAAATCTGCTCGATCTGGACGCCAGTGGACTGACTGATTTTTTCGCCGGTATTGGCGAGAAGCCGTTTCGCGGGCGTCAGATCTTGCGCTGGATACACCAGTACGGAGAGACGGACTTCTCGAAAATGACGGACCTGTCCAAGCCATTGCGAGAAAAACTCGCCGGCCAGGCTGTCATCGAAACTCCGCGCAGCGTATCTGCGTCGGAGGCCTCCGACGGTACCCGCAAGTGGTTGTTGGCTGCAGGCGAGGACAATGCGGTTGAAACGGTTTTCATTCCCGAGGCCAATCGCGGGACTTTGTGTGTCTCGTCGCAAGTCGGATGTGCGCTCGAATGTGCGTTCTGCGCAACCGGTCGGCAGGGATTCAACCGTAATCTTTCGACCGCCGAAATCGTTGGTCAACTTTGGTGGGCGGTGCGTGCGCTGGGGGCGCAGCCGGAACAAACCCGGATTGGGCGCGAGGATACTGCGCGTCCGGTCAGCAACGTTGTGTTGATGGGAATGGGCGAGCCGCTGGCGAATTTCAATAATGTTGTTCGCGCCATGCGTATCATGCTGGACGATCATGCTTACGGTCTGTCACGGCGCAGACTGACTTTATCAACATCGGGCATCGTTCCTGCGATCGACCGGTTGCGCGAGGAGTGCCCGGTCGCGCTGGCGATTTCGTTGCATGCGCCGGACGATGCATTGCGCGACCAGCTCGTGCCGATTAACAAAAAGCACCCGTTGCGTGAATTGATGGCCGCCTGCCAGCGTTACGTGGATGCGTCTCTGGGTGACGATATTGCGGACGTCAAATGGCAGCGAAAAGGTGCGCCCAGAGACTTTGTAACCTTCGAATACATCATGCTTGACGGCGTTAACGATAGCCTGGCACAAGCCCGCCAGCTGGTGGCGTTGACGCGGGACGTGCCTTGTAAATTCAATCTCATTCCGTTCAATCCGTTCTCTGACTCGGGATTCTCGCGCTCCCCCCAAGAGCGCGTACGCGCCTTCCAGGAAATACTGGTCAATGCTGGAATGGTGGCAACGGTGCGCAAGACGCGGGGAGACGATATTGACGGGGCCTGCGGGCAGCTGGCCGGGCGGGTGCGTGACCGGCGCACGCGCCGCAGCGGCAGCCAAACCCACGCGGTGCAATGGATGACGGAGCGCGGCGCATGAGCCGGTCCTGGCTAATCCTGGCGATGGTGGTCTTGCTGGGCGCCTGCGCCCAGAGTCCGAAGTCGAATGAGACCAGTGCCCAGGAATCGACTGCGCTCAACCGTGCTCGGGTTCACACGGATTTGGCCACGGCCTACTATGGCGCCGGGCAGTACGAGGTGGCACTTGAAGAAGTCAGGATCGCGCTCGATGCGGATGACAAGTATCTTCCCGCCGTCAACCAGCTTGGGCTGATTCATCTGGCGCTGGGCCAGATGGATCAGGCGCAAACGGTGTTGCAAAGGGCGATCCGGCTTGATCCGGACGATCCGTCCATCAACAACAACTACGGCATGTTGCTTTGTACCAGGGGTGATGCGACCGAAGCCATGCGCTATTTTGAGAAGGCGATCGGCGATCCACTCTACCGGTCACCCGAATTCGCGTATGTGAATGCCGGTGTGTGCATGAAAAGAGAAGGGGATTTCCTGCGAGCAGAGCAGTTTTTCCGTCGTGCGCTCGCGCTTTCTCCGGATCAACCCCAGGCTCTGTATCAAATGGCGGATCTGCAATTTCAGAACGACGAATTTGAAAGCGCCAGGGGCTTCATAACGCGTCATTTGCAAGTGGTGGTGCCTGGGCCGGATGCGTTGTGGCTGGCTGCGAGAATCGATAGCAGATTGGGGGACTTCGTCGCAGTCGAGTCCTACGGCGCGCAGTTGAACCGGCGCTTTCCCGACTTCGAGCAAACGCGAGCGTTTAATCAAGGACGGTTTTGATGAACGACGCGACTGAACCGCAGAGCACCGCAATGGACTCGGCCGGCGCCGCGCTGCATGCGGAACGGAACCGGCAGAGCCTCAGTGTGGGCGATGTTTCGCGCCACCTCAAACTCTCGATTCGTCAGGTAGAAGCGCTCGAGCACGATGACTATCAGATGTTCGGTGGCCCCGTGTTTATCCACGGTTTTTTGCGCAATTACGCGAAGCTACTGGGTCTCGACGCAGCCTTGCTGATTGAGGCTGCCGATCGAAAGCTGGCAGCGGAGGCGCAGCCCCCGGCGCTACAAACCGATCGCGTCGAAGAGGTGCCGCTTGCAGAATCGGGTGGCGAGGGCCAGAAAAGCCTGATGCCGCTTTTTCTGGCAGCAGTGATACTGGCGGGGGGTGTTGCCGCCTGGATGCTAATCCAGCAGCACGATCCGGAGACCGCCGACGGCATGCCGGATGACATGGTGGTATCGCAGTACGCTGATGACGGAATGAATACGCAAAGTTCGGTTAATAACGAAACCGCGCCCTTGACGGAACCGGGAGCGGATGTCGTCATGGACCCGCAACCGGTCGCGATCACGCCGGAGGAGAATAAAAGCGCATCTTCAGGTCCCGGCAGGAGTATTTCGCAGGCAGACCTGGTCAGGGTGCAGCTCGGATTTCGTGAGGAAGCCTGGGTTGAAATTTCCGACAGGTATGGAGAGATCATTTTTTCCGAACTCGTTCCGCGAGGCGTAGCGCGTGCCATCACCGGCGCAGCACCACTTTCGCTTGTGATCGGAAATGCCTCGGCAGTTGATCTGGTCTATAACGGCAAACCGATTAATCTGTCCCTGCATACCAGGGTCGATGTCGCGCGTTTGACGCTCGAATAGCAGCCAAGAAAATGACGGCGCAAACCCTGCAACGACGAAACACCACAACGGTGCGTGTCGGCAATGTCTTGATTGGCGGCACCGAACCGGTCGTTGTGCAATCCATGACCAATACCGATACGGCAGATATCGAGGCGACGCTGGCGCAGGCCGAAGCGTTGTTCGCTGCCGGCTCCGAAATTGTCCGCATCACGGTGAATACACCGGAGGCTGCAGCAGCCGTCGCACCGTTGCGGCAACGGTTGAACGACAGGGGAATCCTCGGACCGTTGGTGGGAGACTTCCACTTTAACGGTCATCGCCTTTTGTCCCGCTTTCCCGAATGCGCAGCGGCACTCGATAAATACCGGATCAACCCTGGTAATGTCGGCAAGGGTGCCAAGCGCGACGAGCAATTCGCGACCATGATTGAAGCCGCCTGCCACTACGACAAGCCGGTTCGAATCGGGGTCAACTGGGGTAGTCTCGATCAGCAGTTATTGGCGCGGATGATGGATGAGAACGCGGCGCGCGCGCAACCGTGGGACGCCGACGAAGTCATGCGCGAGGCACTGGTGGTGTCGGCGCTGGACAGCGCGCAACAGGCAGAGGCACTGGGGTTGCGCAAGGATCGAATTGTTCTGTCGTGCAAGGTGAGTGATGTCCAGGATCTGATCCTGGTGTACCGTCGCCTGGCACAACGATGTGATTATCCGCTGCATCTGGGACTGACTGAAGCGGGTATGGGCAGCAAGGGGATCGTCGCTTCGACTGCTGCAATTGCGGTGTTGCTGCAAGAAGGCATCGGCGACACGATCCGGGTATCCCTGACACCGGATCCGGGTGGAGACCGAACGCGTGAAGTTACAGTCGCCCAGGAAATTCTGCAGACCATGGGTTTGCGGTCTTTCGCGCCACTGGTCATTGCCTGCCCGGGGTGCGGCCGTACGTCGAGTACCTATTTTCAGGAACTGGCCGGTCGTATTCAGGCTTATTTGCGCAGTCAGATGAAGCATTGGCGGGGTGTTTACCCGGGTGTGGAAGAAATGCGGGTGGCGGTCATGGGTTGTGTCGTGAACGGCCCGGGCGAAAGTCGCCACGCTGATATCGGTATCAGCCTGCCCGGTTCCGGTGAAAGACCGGTGGCACCGGTTTTCGTCGATGGCGAAAAAGCGGTGACGCTCAAGGGCGAGCACATTGCCGAGGAGTTTCAGGCGCTCGTGGAGCAGTATGTGGAACGCCGGTTTGGCGAAAATCCGGTCAAGTCCGGAGATGATGATCGCAAAGCGGGGATGCCCGGCTGACAGCGGCACACCGATAGAATCCAATCAGCAAATTACCAAGCATGCAAGCCATCCAAGCAGTTCGCGGAATGAATGACGTTTTGCCGGATCAGACCCCGATGTGGGAATTTTTCGAGCAAACGGTTCGGGAATGGCTGAGAGGTTATGGCTATCGCAACATTCGCATGCCGGTGCTGGAGAAGACCGACCTGTTCGTTCGCTCCATCGGTGAAGTCACCGATATCGTCGAGAAGGAAATGTATACCTTTGTCGACCAGCTCAATGGTGACAGCCTGACCTTGCGTCCGGAAGGCACGGCATCGTGCGTGCGTGCGGCGATCCAGCATAATCTTCTGTATGCCGGGCCGTGCCGGGTGTTTTACTGGGGGCCGATGTTCCGCCACGAGCGACCGCAGAAGGGCAGATTCAGGCAGTTTCACCAGGTCGGCGTGGAAGCGCTGGGATTCAAGGGGCCGGACGTCGACGCCGAGCACATGATCATGGGGGCACGGCTTTGGAAAGACCTTGGTCTCGACGATATCCGGCTCGAAATCAATTCGCTTGGCAGCAGTGAATCACGGGCTCGATACCGGTCCCGGCTGGTTGAGTACCTTGAAGCCCGGGACGATGAACTGGACGCAGATTCGCGACGCCGTTTGCACAGCAATCCGTTGCGCGTTCTCGACAGCAAGAACCCGGCGATGCAGGACGTTGTCGAACAGGCCCCGCGCCTGGCAGACGATCTCGACGACGAGTCCCTCGCTGGGTTTGAGCATCTGCAGTCGTTGTTACGGGCAGCCGGGGTCGGTTTCACGATCAATCCGCGGCTGGTGCGCGGCCTCGATTACTACAATGATGCCGTTTACGAATGGACGACAACGAAGCTGGGCGCGCAGGGCACTGTATGTGCCGGAGGGCGTTATGATGGTCTGTTCGAGCAAATTGGTGGCAAGCCGTCGGCAGCCTGTGGCTTCGCCATGGGGATTGAACGGCTGCTGGCGCTGATGGAGGATGCTGGCCGTGTGGCGCCTTCAACGGCTCCCGATGCATATGTGGTGCATGTTGGCGATTCAGCGACCCAGCATGCCTGGAAAGCAGCCGAAGCGATGCGCGGCGCGCAGCTTGCCGTTGTTCTGCATTGCGGTGGCGGCAGTTTCAAGTCCCAGATGAAGCGGGCGGATGGTAGTGGCGCGCGTTTCGCCGTCATCATTGGTGACGACGAAGCGCAAGCCGGTGTTGTGTCACTCAAGCCGTTGCGTGAAACGGGACAGCAGCAGAAGTTGAGCATTGAGCAGGCCGCTGAACAGATTCGCAGCGCCGCTCGGTGATGACGGGGATACTCAAAATCTAATCATGGACATGGGAAGTTAGGTAATGGCGATATATGACCTCGAAGAGCAGGAACAGATTGATACGCTGAAGCAGTTCTGGCGTGACTACGGGCGGCTTCTCATCGCCGCAGCATTAGCCTTCGTGCTCGGCGTTGGCGGCACGCAAGGCTGGAAACACTACAAGCGCACACAGGGCGAGGAGGCGTCCCTGCAGTTCGTCTTGCTCGAACAGGCGGTCGCGAAGGGTGACGTAAACGAGATTCGTAATGTCGGTGACGAAATCATTTCCAATTACGCGAGCACGCCGTATGCCGCGATGTCCGCGCTGGTAATCGCCAAGACCGAGCGTCAGGCCGGAGACCTGGACGCAGCAACGCAGCGGCTCGAATGGGCGCTAGAGAATGCGCCAACCGAAGAGCTGCGGATGTTGTCCGGTTTGCGGCTGGCGGCGGTGCTGCTGGATCAGGAGAAATACGACGCGGCTTTGAAACTGCTCGACGAGTCGCCGAGCCAATCATTCCTTGCCTTGTATTCGGACTTGCGCGGTGATGTGCTGTTTGCCCAAGGCAATCTGGCAGAGGCCAGGGCGCAGTACCAGTTGGCATTGGATGAGACCGGTGAAAATAGTCCCTGGCGAGATGTCGTGCAAATCAAACTGGACGCTCTGAGCGGCAATTGATGCCGGGTAGACAGGCTGTTGGAAGCGCCCTGCTTGGTTTGCTGCTGGCCGGTTGCGCTGCCAAGGGGCTCGATCCTTCGCCGTTGCCGGTCTTCAGACCGGCAGTAGATGCGCGGGTCGCCTGGAAGGCCTCCGCTGGCGTATCCAGCGGATATATGTTCTCTCCGGTTCGGTTCCAGGGGATGGTCTGTGCCGCCGCTGGCGATGGCCGGCTGACCTGTTACGACGGATCGAGAGGTGGGCGCCTGTGGTCGGCCAGTGAGGATGTGGCTTCATCGGGCGGGGTCGGTGCGGGCGAAAACATGTTATTGGTCGGTACCGCCAAGGGCGAAGTGCTCGCGTATGAGGCGAATGGCAACTTGCTTTGGCGCTCGCGGGTCTCGAGTGAGGTTCTGAGTGCACCGACCGCCTCGGGCTCTATGGTCGTTGTGCGTGCCGGTGACAGCAAGATTTTTGGACTGGATTCCAGGGACGGCCGGCGCATCTGGGAGTATCAATCACCACCCCAGTCACTGATTCTGCGTGCCACACCGGGAATGGTGATTGTTGATGATGATACCGCTATGATCAGCGGCTTCCCGGGTGGCAAGCTGACCAAGCTCGATCTGCGTGACGGAAGTCTGCTGTGGGACATAGCTGTAGCCACTCCGCGTGGAAACAATGAGCTGGAAAGAATGACGGATGTTGCCGGCACACCGCTGCTCGAAGAGGGCATGGTATGCGCTGTCGCTTTTCAGGGGCGCATCGGCTGCTATGACACGGATAAGGGTGAGCAAATCTGGGCCCGGAGCGCGTCGAGTGCAGGCAACATCGTCGCGGATGCGCAGAGTGTGTACTACACCGAAGCGGATGGTGTTCTAGTCGCCTACGACAAGAACACCGGTGCCAGTGTCTGGCGGCAGGAGAAGCTGCTCTACCGACGCGTTTCATCTCCCATCGTCGTCGGTGACTGGCTGGTGGTGGGCGATTACCAGGGTTACGTGCACGTCTTGTCACGTTCGGACGGTGCTTTTGTTGCGCGGGTAGCAACCGATGGCAGCGCCATTGTGACCAGCCCCTTGCTACTGGGGGAGCGCGTTGTCGTACAGACCGAAAGAGGTGGGCTGTTCGCCATCTCCTTCAAGCCGCGGTCCTGATGCGTCCGCCGGAACCGCTCGAACCTCGTGCGGGCACCGGCTTGCCACTGGCGCCATGAAACCCACTGTAGTCCTGGTCGGGCGCCCAAACGTAGGCAAGTCGACGCTGTTTAACCGCCTGACGCGTTCACGCTCGGCGCTGGTGGCTGACACACCAGGATTAACCCGGGATCGCCACTACGGTCACGCCAGACTCGGCGACAAGAAGTGCATCGTCGTGGATACCGGAGGGCTGGAGCCTGCACCGGATCGGGGCTTGCGCCAGGCCATGGCGGCCCAGACGATGCAGGCGGTGGACGAAGGCGATGCGATCATATTCATGGTTGACGTACGCGCTGGACTCGCGCCGCAGGACCGGATAATCGGCGAGCAGCTTCGCCGCAGCGGCCGCAAGGTCTGGCTCGTCGCCAACAAGGCCGAAGGGATGAATGCCGGGATTGTCTCGGCGGAATTTCATGAGCTCGGACTCGGCGCCCCCATCACCATTTCGTCTGCCCATGGCGAGGGTGTGCGCGAGCTGATGGAACTAGTGCTGTCGCCGTTTACGGCAGAACCGGATGCCGAGGACGGAAAAGTCGATCATCCCAGGGTGGCGGTGGTTGGCCGGCCAAATGTGGGTAAATCGACTCTGGTCAACGCGTTGCTGGGTGAGCAGCGAATGATTGCGTTTGATGAACCGGGGACAACCCGTGATTCGATTCACGTCGAGTTTGAACGCAATGGGCGCCCCTATACGGTGATCGATACCGCAGGCGTGCGCAGGCGAGGGCGGGTACAGGAGGTCGTGGAAAAGTTCTCCGTGGTAAAGACCCTGCAGGCAATCGAAGATGCCAATGTGGTCATTCTGGTGCTCGACGCGACGCAAGAGGTTGCGGATCAGGATGCCAACATTGCCGGTTTCATCCTCGAGGCCGGACGTGCTCTGGTGGTCGCAATCAACAAGTGGGATGCAGTGGACGCAGACGAGCGGGAGCGCATTCGCCGGGAGTATGGCCGCAAGCTCGGTTTTCTCGATTTTGCCGTCGAACGCAAAATTTCGGCCGCCTCCGGGGCCGGCGTTGATGGTCTGATGCGGGCCGTGGATGGTGCTTTCAAGGCGGCCATGTCGCGCCTGCCAACACCCAAACTGACCCGAATTCTTGAAGACGCGACCCGGAAGCAGGCTCCGCCACGCCGCGGCTATCATCGCCCGAAGCTGCGTTATGCCCACCAGGGCGGCGTCAATCCGCCGCTTATCGTGATCCATGGCAATTCACTGGAGAACATATCCGAGGACTATCGGCGCTACCTTGAGCGTGCATTCATGCAGGCGTTTCAGTTGCGCGGGACGCCGGTCAGGGTGATTTTCAAGCAAGGCAGCAACCCTTATGCCGAGCGCAAGCCTGTCAGGCGCCGATAATGCCTTTGGGATGGCATTGGCGGACGGATTCCAGTACAGTAAGTACCGGTGATAATAAGAAAAAGGAGCAGCCATGAGCGCAAAAGGGCAATTATTACAAGACCCGTTCTTGAATACGCTGCGCAAGGAGCACGTGCCGGTGTCGATTTACCTGGTAAACGGAATCAAGTTGCAGGGGCAAATCGAGTCTTTTGACCAGTACGTTGTGCTGCTCAAGAACACAGTCACTCAGATGGTGTACAAGCACGCGATCTCCACCGTAGTGCCGGCCCGGGCGGTCACGTTGTCGACTGATCAAGGACCCGCAGACTGAAAACGCATGCCGTAGCAAGCGGTGCCCGTAGCCTAACGGCGGGGCGCCCCCGACCTTGATCACCGGCTTGGGACGGCTGCCATACAGCCGGTTGTTGGCCTGATGTTCGAACGGGCGAGCGGCGGTGACCGCGCTATTGTGGTGGCGCTTGACCTGCGGGACCCTGAATACGCCGAGAGTGTCGAGGAAATGCTGCGCCTGGCGGACAGCGCGGGCGTGAAGGTGCTCAGTGTGCTCAAGGGACGCCGTCAACGGCCGGATGCGGCTACTTTTGCCGGCAAGGGCAAGGTTGAAGAGCTTTCCGCGCTCGTTTCCACTAATGATGCCAATCTCGTCATTTTCAATCACGATCTGTCACCCGCGCAGCAGCGTAATCTCGAAATGCGCACCAAAGTCCGGGTGGTCGACCGGACCAGCCTGATTCTGGATATTTTTGCCCAGCGAGCGAGAAGTCACGAAGGCAAGCTGCAGGTTGAACTGGCGCAGCTCGATCACCTTGCGACAAGACTGGTCCGCGGCTGGACCCACCTGGAACGGCAAAAAGGCGGGATCGGCCTGCGCGGTCCCGGTGAAACGCAGCTCGAAACCGACCGAAGGTTGCTTGGCAAGAGGGTGCGGGTATTACGAACCAAACTGGCTGCATTTGATCGTCAGCGAGTGACCCGGCGGCGTGCGCGCTCCCGGGGCAATGTGTTGTCAGTTTCACTGGTGGGATACACCAACGCGGGCAAGTCGACTCTGTTTAACCGGCTCACGCATGGTGATGCGTATGCGGCGGACCAACTGTTCGCAACTCTTGATACGACCTCGCGCAGGACGGGTACATCCGGCAGCAGAACGATTGTTTTGTCTGATACGGTCGGATTTATCAGGGATTTGCCACACACGCTGGTTGCGGCATTCCGCGCAACACTGGAAGAAACGGTGCGCTCTGATCTCTTGTTGCACGTTGTTGATGCCGCCAGTCCTGTTCGCGATGCGCAAATCGAGCAGGTAAACAAGGTTCTCGCGGATATCGGAGCCGATAGCGTTCCGCAGATCATTGTTTACAACAAGATTGATCTGGCAGGGTTATCGCCGGGGGTTGAGAGGGATGCGTGTGGTAAAATTCGCGCCGTTCGACTGAGTGCAGCAACCGGCGCTGGAATTTCCGAGTTGCGCGCGCTCTACAATGAATTTCAAAGTGCCACCGTGCCGGTACCATCGCTCGCGTTGGCTTGAATCAGGCAATATTCCCGAATCGAGAACTCAACATATGGCATTGAATGATCCGCAATGGGGGCGTCGGGGCAACGAGGGCCCCCCTGATCTGGATGAGTTATGGCGTCGCTTTAACCAGCGACTGAATGGGCTATTTGGCGGACGTGGTGGCCGGAGTGGCGGACAAGGCCCTGGCGCTGGTCGGCCGGCAGGTGGTTTGGGGGTGATACTCATCCTGATCGTGCTGATATGGGCCGCGAGCGGGGTCTACATCGTTGACGCGAGTGAGCGCGGCGTCGTGCTGCGCTTTGGCAAGTACCTCGAAACAAGCCTCCCCGGGCCGCACTGGCACATCCCATGGCCGATTGAAAGTGCGGAAATCGTCAATGTGTCGGAAGTCCACACGGTGGAAGTGGGCTACCGGAACAACGTCCGGACCAAAGTGCCTTCAGAATCGTTGATGCTGACCGACGATGAAAATATCGTCGACCTCCAGTTTGCCGTGCAGTACATCCGCGCCAATCCGGAGGATTATCTGTTTTTCGACCGCAGCCCGGACGAAACGGTCAAGCAGGTTGCGGAATCGGCGATTCGCGAAATTGTCGGCAAGAGCAAAATGGATTTCGTTCTCTATGAAGGTCGCGAAGAGATCGCGGTAAACGCCAGGGAGTTGATGCAGAAAGTTCTGGATCGGTATAGAACCGGCATCACGGTCAGCCAGGTCACGATGCAGAATGCGCAGCCACCGGAAGAGGTGCAGGCGGCCTTTGATGATGCAGTCAAGGCAAATCAGGACCGGGAACGACAGAAAAACGAAGGCCAGGCTTACTACAACGATGTCGTTCCGAAAGCACAGGGTACGGCCGCGCGCCTCGAGCAGGAAGCCGAGGCCTACAAGCAAAGGGTCGTTGCATCGGCAGAAGGTGAGGCCTCGCGGTTCGACCAGATCCTGACCGAATACCGCAAGGCACCAAGGGTTACGCGCGATCGTCTGTATCTGGACGCGATGCAGCAGGTCCTTTCGAATTCGACGAAAGTCATTATTGACCAGAAGTCGAACAGCAACCTCCTGTTGCTGCCGCTGGACAAGTTGATACAGGGAGCCGCCGCGACGGTCGAAACACCGGATGCCGACGCCGACATGAGTGGTGAGGGAGCGAGCATGCCCAGTGAAAGCCGGCGAACGCGAGAGGCTTTTCGCAGCCGTAACAGGGAGGCAAGATGAGAGCGTCAGTAACTGCGGTATTGGTCGCAATTGTCATTGCGCTTGTCCTGGCGAGCATGTCGCTGTTTACGGTTGATCAACGACAGCAGGCGATTGTTTTCAGACTCGGTGAGGTGGTAAGCATCAAGACGGAACCGGGTTTGTACTGGAAACTGCCGCTGGTTGAAGACGTTCGTTTTTTTGATACGCGCATCCATACCGTTGATTCCGAAGAGCCCGAGCGTTTTCTCACGTCGGAGAAGAAGAACGTGCTCGTCGACTCCTATGTGAAGTGGCGCATCTCCTCGGTGGAGCAGTACTACATCAGTGTCAGTGGCGACGAACGGCGTGCGCGGGACCGGCTCACCAAAACCGTGAACGACAGTCTTCGAGCTGAATTCGGCAAGCGCACGGTCTATCAGGTAATTTCCGGCGAGCGGGACGAGATCATTGAGTTGATGCGTGAGAAAGTCGACGATGACGCGCGAAAAATTGGCGTCGAGGTTCTCGATGTGAGGCTCAAGCGCGTCGACCTCACGAAGGAAATCAGCAATGCCGTTTACCGGAGAATGGAAGCCGAGCGCAAACGCGTCGCTAACGAGTTGAGGTCGACCGGTTTCGCCGAGTCCGAGAAAATCAGGGCTGATGCGGACCGCGAACGTGAAGTAATCATCGCCAAGGCATATCGCGATGCGCAGGAGGTAAAGGGTTCGGGTGATGCCCAGGCATCGGCGATTTACGCACGCTCTTTCAAGCGTGATCCGGAGTTCTACTCCTACTACCGCAGCCTTGACGCCTATCGGGAGACCTTCCGGAACAAGGGTGATCTGCTAATCCTGGAACCTGATTCAGATTTCTTCAAGTACATGCAAACGCCAAGTGGAAAGTGATCGATCGATGGCAGGCGTCAGGCTGCCAGGGCTCGCCGGTTAGGCACTGATGTAATGCAGGACTATTGGGGGAGTCTGCTTGCGGCATTTGCCCTCATGCTGGTGCTTGAAGGTGTCCTCCCGTTTCTCTCGCCCGGAGGCTGGCGGGCAGTTTTCCGGCGTTTCCTTGAACTATCGGATGGGCAAATCCGCTTTGTCGGGCTGACCTCCATGATTGCAGGACTGCTGCTACTTTTGCTCACGACCTAGCTTTTACCTGTTCCTGAATAACGATAGAACCTTGCTGAAACTGGCTGTCCAGAGACGGCCTTCCCGACGATACCCATGACGCAGAAGTGGCTGCTGCCCGAATACATTGACGACATCTTGCCCGGTGAAGCATGGCGGGTAGAGAGTCTGCGCAGGCGCGTACTTGATCTGTTCGTTGTGAACGGCTACGAACTGGTGATGCCGCCGCTGGTGGAGTACCTGGATTCCTTGTTGACAGGTTCGGGCCATGATATGGGCTTGCGTACCTTTAAACTGGTCGATCAGTTGTCTGGTCGTACACTGGGGTTGCGTGCGGATATCACGCCTCAGGCGTCTCGCATCGACGCGCATCTGCTCAATCGCAAAGGCGTCACCCGATTGTGCTACTCGGGAAGCGTGGTCCATACGCTGCCTTCGGGAATACTCAAGACCAGGGAGCCACTGCAGATCGGCGCCGAGATCTACGGCCACGCCGGAGTGGAAAGTGACGTCGAGATCCAGCTTCTGATGTTGCGGGCGCTGGCGCTGGCCGGTGTAGACAACATTCATCTGAACCTTGGTCACGTGGCAATATTTCGCTCTATCATCCAGTGGGCGAAGATCGATCGTGAATCCGAAGCGGAGTTGTTTCGCGTGCTGCAGGCGAAAGATGAACCGGCTTTGCATGGCCTGACTGAATCGCTCGACAGCGCTGTGCGCACCGCGTTACGTGCGTTACCCGAGTTATACGGTGGTGTTGAAGTGCTGGATATGGCGCGAACGAAACTGCCGGATTTCGCGGAGCTTGCGAGCTGTCTGGATACGCTGGAATTTCTCGCACAGCAACTCGCCGGTGACGTTGGCGAACTGTGTGTCGATCTGGGGGAGTTGCGGGGATATCATTACCACAGTGGGGCGGTATTTGAGGCCTACGTACCCGGACGAACCGACGCGATTGCCAGAGGCGGCCGTTACGACGAGGTCGGCAAGGCTTTTGGCCGTGCGCGCCCAGCGACTGGTTTCAGTATCGATTTGCGCGATCTCGCCGGCTTGCAGGAAGATGATGCTACAGGCAAACGTATCCTTGCCCCCTACCGGCGTGATGATGCGGGCCTGCAGGTGGCTATCCAGTCACTGCGTGATGCGGGCAGTGTTGTCATCACTGATCTGCCCGGACACGAAACCAATCGCGGTGAATTACGTTGCGAGCACGAGCTCGCCTTACGCGACGGTGTCTGGCAAGTTGTACCTTTTAAGCGCTAGGCCTTAGTTGCCAAATTTATAGTCACTAACCCGTTTGGATCAGGAAAAAATGGCAAGCAATGTCGTGGTAGTCGGCACCCAGTGGGGTGATGAGGGCAAGGGCAAGGTCGTTGACTGGCTGACCGGGCACGCCCGGGGCGTGGTGCGCTTCCAGGGCGGACACAATGCCGGGCACACGCTGGTCATCGGATCCGTCAAGACGGTCCTGCACCTGATTCCTTCCGGCATTTTGCATCCCGATGTCCATTGCTACATCGGTAACGGCGTCGTCGTGTCGCCGCACGCACTGCTTGAAGAGGTCGATACGTTGATCCGTGCGGGTGTTGACGTTGAGGGCAGAATCAGCGTCAGTGAAGCGTGTCCGGTGATCCTGCCATCCCACATTGCACTCGACCGTGCCCGCGAAGCAGCCAAGGGAGAGGGCAAAATTGGCACTACCGGCAGGGGGATCGGCCCGGCATACGAAGACAAGGCGGCCCGGCGGGGCATCCGGCTGCAGGACCTGTTTTTCAGGGAGCGGCTGGCAGCAAAACTCGGCGAGATGCTCGACTTTCACAACTTCGTTCTGAAGAACTATTTTTCCGCTGAGACTGTAGATTTTCAGCAGACTCTGGAAGAGGTATTGCAATTTGCGGAACGGATTCGCCCGATGGTGGGTGACGTGCCGAGAATGTTGTTCGAGGCCAACGGCCGGGGTGAGAATTTACTGTTCGAAGGGGCGCAGGGAACCTTGCTCGATATCGATCATGGCACCTATCCTTTCGTCACATCCAGTAATTGCGTTGCTGGCGCTGCGTCGGCAGGTTGCGGCGTTGGGCCGCAACTGTTGCATTACGTCCTCGGCATTACCAAGGCCTACACGACGCGAGTAGGTGGTGGGCCGTTTCCGACGGAACTGGAAGATGATGTCGGGCGGCATCTGGCTACCCGCGGCAATGAATTTGGCGCGACCACGGGCCGTGCACGTCGCTGCGGCTGGTTCGATGCAGCGGCATTGCGGCGCTCCATCCAGATCAACGGCGTATCGGGTTTGTGCGTAACCAAACTCGATGTGCTCGATGGCGTCGAAACACTGCAGATCGGTGTGGGTTATCGAAGCGGAGAGAAGCGGCTCGATATCCTGCCTTTCGGCGCGGAATCACTCTCGGAGTGCGAGCCCGAATACGAAGAAACTCCCGGCTGGTCAGAGAGCACGGTCGGCGTGCGTGACTATGATCAGTTGCCGGAAAACGCGAAGCGTTATCTGCGGCGCATTGAGGAAATTTGCGGTGTGCCGATCGATCTGATATCGACCGGGCCGGACCGCGATGAGACGATCGTGCTGAGGCATCCGTTCGAAGCCCGCGGTTAAAGGCAATCGTTACGCGGTCAGGGAACGAACCGCCAACCGCGCTGTGCAAACAAGGCAATACCGGTCAGGGTATCTACATAGACCCGGACCGCGACTTTGTCGGCGTCTATCTACTCGACCAATGGCTACGTTTCCCCCTTGCGGCGAAGACAAGCCGCCCGGTGGTCTGCGAAATATCTGGAAGGGGAGCTTTCGCGCTCACCCTGCCTCAGCCGGGATCGGCTGAGTTTTCGGGGAAAAATAAAGCCGCTCAGTTGAGCGGCATTATCATATTTGGTGCCCAGGAGAGGACTCGAACCTCCACCTACTTGCATAGACCAGCACCTGAAGCTGGCGCGTCTACCAATTCCGCCACCTGGGCAATGCTTACCGCACTCAGTCAGAAACTGGCGCGTACCCGCAATTACTGAAAAAACGAAGGGCGTTATCAAATCTCAGGTCACCCACCGAATTCAACCGCATAATGATACGATTATTTCTTACGATTACCGAGTCAACCTTGGTAGCACCTGAAGCCAGAGCGTCTACCAGTTCCGCCGTCCTGCTACGGAGGGCGCAGAATGTAACGGGCGCCGCCGCAGTTGTCAATTAACGGGGCCGGTGTCCCGCGCGCATTGTGCGAACTCCCGTTCCTGAAAACCGTGTCACATACTGCCTGAATGAATCGAATAAAGAAAAAGGATGCGACCCCTCGCCCCGCGGCGGGTGGGTCGGTGCGCGAACGCGATCCCTTCCTCGAGCGCGAGCGCGGCCGTTACGCTGAGCCGCTCCCGAGCAGGGAGTTCGTGTTGCAGACGCTGGAAGGACTGGGCGTGCCGGTGACCGAGGCACGGCTGTTCCACCTGCTCGACATCAGCGAGAGCGAAGAGAAGTTGATGGTGCGGCGCCTCGGTGCAATGGAGCGCGATGGCCAGATTATCCGTAACCGCAGGAATGCGATCTGTGTCGTCGACAAGATCGACCTTGTTTCCGGCCGCGTCCAGGGTCATCCCGACGGGTTCGGTTTTCTGATTCCCGATGAAGATGGTGAAGATCTGTTCCTCAATGCAGGCCAGATGGCCAGGGTGCTGCATGGGGACCGTGTCCTGGCCCGCAAGGGCGCTATGGGGCCACGGGGTTCGCGTGAGGGCGCGATCGTGGAAGTGCTCGAGCGCGCCAATCAGACGCTGGTCGGCCGCTATATGGAGAAGCGTGGCATCGGCGTGGTTGTGCCCGAACAAAGGCGTATCAGCCAGGACCTGCTGGTACCGGCCAAGGCGCGACGGGGTGCGAAACCGGGCCAGGTCGTGGTGGCCGAGATTGTCGAACAGCCGACACGGCACGCGCAGCCGATCGGACGCGTTGTCGAGATACTTGGCGATTACGCCGATCCGGGCATGGAGATCGAGATTGCGCTCCGCAAGCATCGCTTGCCGCACGAGTTTCCGCGCGACGTGCAGCGACATACCAGCAAATTTCCTGACAGTGTGAAGGCCAGCGAGGTGGAAGGGCGCACCGATGTTCGCCATCTTCCACTGGTCACTATTGACGACGAGACAGCGCGTGACTTCGATGATGCGGTGTATTGCGAGCCACATCGTAGTGGTTATCGTTTGTGGGTAGCGATTGCGGATGTAAGCCATTACGTCAAGGCTGGTGATGCGCTGGACAAGGAGGCGAGGTCGCGCGGCAACTCTGTCTATTTCCCGCGCCGGGTCATTCCCATGCTTCCCGAAGCGCTTTCCAACCAGCTTTGCTCGCTCAATCCCGAAGTGGACCGCCTTTGTATGGTTTGCGAGATGGACATTGGTGCGAAAGGGAAGATCAATCGCTACCAGTTCTACCCCGGCGTGATGCATTCCAAAGCCCGGCTAACCTATACGGCAGTCGCCGAGGCCCTTGAACACCCTTCGGGGAAGGCATCACGGTCAATCAAACCATTGCTGCCGCACCTGCAAAATCTGAACAAGCTCTACGAGGTTCTGGCGCAGGCACGTAGTCGCCGCGGCGCGATCGAGTTCGAGACCATACAAACCAGAATGCACTTCGACGACCACGGCAAGATCGATCGTATTACGCCGGTCGTGCGCAATGTGGCGCATCGGATCATCGAGGAATGCATGTTGAGCGCCAATGTCAGCGCCGCGGATTTCCTGCAGTCGCATTCGCATCCGCTGCTGTACCGCGTACACGAGGGGCCAACGCCCGAGAAGCTGCTCGCGCTGCGCCAGTTTCTCGGTGAAGTTGGTCTGCAGCTATCCGGCGGAGAGGATCCGCAAGCCCGGGACTACGCCAGCCTGCTGGGAAAAATACAGGAGCGTCCGGACGCACAACTGTTGCAAACGGTGATGCTGAGGTCGCTTCGACAGGCGGTTTACAGTCCGGATAACCAGGGCCATTTCGGCCTTTCCTACGAGTCGTACGCGCATTTCACGTCACCAATACGCCGTTATCCGGACCTGTTGATCCAT
Organism: Burkholderiales bacterium; assembly: GCA_035528435.1. Classification (GTDB taxonomy): domain Bacteria; phylum Pseudomonadota; class Gammaproteobacteria; order Burkholderiales; family Eutrophovitaceae; genus SG8-40. The sequence continues at coordinate 1,234 of DATKYN010000255.1, read as the reverse complement.
CGAGCGATAAAGGCTGCGCTGGTATCGAAGCATTATTCCCCGGGTGACTGGCATGAGGCCGGGCGCCATTGCTCCGAGACCGAGCGCCGGGCGGATGAGGCGACACGCGATGTCGAGTCCTGGCTAAAGAGCTATTACATGCAGGATCGAATTGGCGAGCGGTTTGAGGGAACGATCAGCGGCGTAACCGGGTTTGGTGTATTTGTAGCACTCGATACGGTGTACGTCGAAGGTCTGATACACATTTCGGAACTGGGCGCAGACTATTTTCACTTCGATGCAGCTCGCCATCAATTGCTAGGTGAGCGCAGTGGTACCCGGTTTCGCCTGGGTGATCGCGTCGCCGTCGAGCTGGTTCGGGTTGATCTGGAGCAGGCCCGCATCGACTTCACGCTGGTCGGTGAGCCGCAACGCAAGACCCGGCGGCACCGCCGCTGATGCCAAAGCAGGAAGCCGTTTACGGGTTTCACGCAGTGACGGCACGGATCCGCCATCGGCCGGAATCAGTTGTCCGTATTCTGGCTGACCGCAACCGGCACGACCCACGATTGAAGCGACTGCTGGTGGCCGCCAGAGAGCGGAACCTGGCAATCGAGATGGCCATCGGCGAGCAACTGGACGAAGCAGCCGGCAGCCGTGGTCATCAGGGGGTCGTTGCCCTGGTGAACCCACAGCAGCGGCCGCGCACGCTTGACGAGGTGCTCGAAAGCATCGACGAGTCTGCACTGGTTCTGGTGCTGGACGGGGTGCAGGATCCGCACAACCTTGGAGCTTGCCTGCGGGTTGCCGATGCACTAGGCGCCCACGCCGTGGTGGCGCCTAAGGATCGTGCGGTTGGGATTACGGCCGCGGTAGAGAAGGTCGCATCGGGTGCGGCGCAGACGGTTCCTTACGTCGTCGTGACGAATCTTGCGCGTGCCTTGAAAGACATGAATGATCACGGAATCTGGACCGTTGGCGCAGCCCAGGGGGCGTCCCTGCCGCTGGTCGCATGCGATCTCACGCGTCCGCTTGCGCTGGTTTTGGGTGCCGAAGGCGACGGCTTGCGGCAGCTGACCCGGCAAACCTGCGACGAACTGGTGTCGATTCCGATGACGGGCACAGTTGAAAGTCTCAACGTGTCCGTTGCAGCCGGTATCTGCCTGTATGAAGCAAGGCGCCAGAGACAAGCGTCTGGTAGCGCGCCGGTACGTTCGTAAGCCCTTGACGATCCGGAAAATTGCTTGAGCATGTG
>DATKYN010000254.1:0-2267 GCA_035528435.1 Burkholderiales bacterium | reverse complement strand
TCACGGCTGGGGAGGGTGATGCTGTTCGATCACCGATCCGTTTGGGAACATTTTTGATCTGATCGACACAAGGCAGAAAGGAAACGCCTGAGTGCCTGGCGCGATGGTATAGGGGCTGACCGGGGTCTGTTCCTGGTGACGACAGATCATGCGACACGGGGGAATGCTGATGACCAGTCATGACGCACCGTCACGGCCTTTTTTGCGGTGGCTGTATCTGTTGAATGCGGCGGTTCTGATTACCCACGAAATCGACTCCGCTTTCTGGCAGGAGTGGGAATTGTTTAGCCTGCCGGGTGGCATTCAACTCTTTCTCGCACTGAACCTTCTAATCGTATTGCTGGTGTTGTACGGACAGCAGGCGCTGGTGCGAGGCAGGCTGGCCGGTATCCTGATGTCCTGGGTCCTGGTGGCCGGCGGATTATTTGCCGCAGGGATTCACAGCTACTTCATTCTCTCCGGTGATCTGGCGTTCCGCCAGCCTATGTCGGTGTTTCTGTTAGGTGCGACCTTTGTTCTTTCGCTGTTGCAGGGCGCCGCGCTGGTTGATGCCGGGAGGCGGTCCCGTTAGCGTCCGGGTGCAGCACGACGGGAAACTAATGAGGAGCTGTTTGGCGCTTTGACTACAGGGTGCATCGCGAACCCCAGACAATGCACACCCGTCTATTGTTCTAGTGAACGCCGGCGCAGGCGACGCATTCCCAGCAGCCATCGATCGATGTCGTCTCCCTTGCGCCGTACATAGGATTCCACTTCGGGGTGGGGAAGCACGTGGAAGCGCTCTTCTCGCAGCGCATCAACGACCACTTTTGCCAGATCGTCAGCTTCGATGATGCCATCGGTCTGCCCGTTGCCGAGACTTTGCGGTGCCATTGCGGTATTGACGCCCTGTGGGCACAAAACCGAGACCTTGATGCCGTCATCACCATGAGTGATCGCCAGAAACTCGGCGAGTTTGACCGCTGCGGCCTTGGTTACCGTGTACGGACCCGAGCCAATTGCGGCAAGCAAGCCGGCCGCCGATGCGGTATTCAACAAGTAACCGTCGCCGCGGGCGATCATCGAGGGGAGGACCGCGCGAGCCGCGTACAAATGCGACATGACATGCAGATCCCACAACTTCTGCCACTCTTCGTTGGCGGCGTCGATCAGTACGCCGCGCCCGATGGCACCTGCGTTCGAGCAGAACAGATCGATCTGGCCATGGTGGCTGATGGTATGTTCAACCAGATCTGCGATTTGCCGCTCGTCTGTCACGTCGCAAGCCAAGCCGTCGCAGCCGATATGGCTTGCTGCCGCCTTTACCGCTTTTTCGTCGAGGTCCGCGAGCACGACTGCCCTGGCGCCTTCGGCGAGGAACGCCTTTGCCAACGCTCGACCGATACCGCCGCTGCCGCCGGTGACGACCGCGACCTTATTGTTTAATTCCATTGTTGCCCCCGTCCCTTGATAAATACCGCTTGCAGCGCGATCACGGCAGTGCCGGCAAGCCCGGAAACGAAACACTCATTTGTTGTACGGATTGCTTGCCTGCCCGCGCGCAAAATAGAAAAAGGGCGGAGCAGATCATCTGCTTCGCCCTGGTCCATTCACGTTTCGGTGATTACAGCAGATTGCGCGCAGCTTGCATCGCTGCCTGCATGTCCGGAAGAGCGGTGACTTCCGGGACAACCTGGAGATAGCGAACAATATTTTCCCGGTCGGTGACGATCACCGCACGGGCAAGCAAACCCAGCGGTTCGATGATCAAGCCATTATTGTTGCCGAACTCGCGATCCTTGTAATCCGACAGAAACGTCACGTTGCTGATCTTCGCTTCCTTGGCGAAACGGGACTGAGCGAACGGCAGATCCATGCTGACGGTGATGAGTTCGACTTGTTCGTCAAGCCCGCCATTTTCTTCGGACAGCTCATGGGTTTGTTGATCGCAAGTGGGGGTGTCCAGAGACGGGACGACACTGATGATACGGACTTTACCGCCGCCGTCAGTGATGTTGACCGGCTGCAGGCTGGTGCTGGAGAGTACTGCCTCTGGCAGCGGTTCGCCCACTTCCACGATGCCCCATCCGGCCAAAGGCATCTCGCCACCTTTGAGCGTCACGGAACTGCCTGCGCCAGCGCTGACAGTGCCCTTGTCGACGCCCAAATCTGCTTGCACCTGATTCGTCCCGCTGCTTGCGCATCCTGCAAGTAATGCGATCACGCCAATCGCTGCAATTGCGTGTTTCATGTTCTCTCCTATGTCGTATCGAGTATTACAGCCGGAA
>DATKYN010000253.1:0-2186 GCA_035528435.1 Burkholderiales bacterium | reverse complement strand
GCTCAATCGCCTGGCCGGTCCAGCCAGCGGGTTGCGTTGATGTCACCCGATCATTCATGTCCGAGGTGCTTCAAATTCATTGGCTTTTCAAGCTCGTCGAGTCCTTGATTTGTCCGGCCCGGTGTGACGCTGGATGGTCGGCCGGCTCAGGCAATTCCCGTGATATACGGTGATCGCCTCAAATGACCACCGAATTATGGCATTGTCTGAGGGTGAGCATGTCCGGCCAGGGTGTTTGCGTGAGGCCAGTCATGTATGGTCGATCGGGCGCTGGCGAACCGGATCGGCATTTTAGTTGATATAGTCTTCCCAATACGCCGATTCGTGTACGCTGATTCGTGGCGTTCAGCCACGTCCGGCAAGTCGCTATAACCCCGCTCCAGTGCAATTTGCACAAGCCTTGCGAAGCGGGGAACCAAAACCATACTGGGTAAATTGCATGAAAGTGAATCTGGAAAAAACCTATCCGATGCCGGTGCCGCCAACAGTGGTATGGCAGTTGTTGCAGGATGTCGAGGCCGTCGCTTCCTGTATGCCGGGTGCAAAAATCACCGAACGTGTGGATGATACGCACTACAAGGGCACGGTAACTTCGCGAGTTGGCCCGGCTACGCTTTCCTTCAGCGGCACGATCGAAGTGCTCGAGGTTGACGCAGCGAACATGCAAATGCGCATGATTGGCAAAGGGACCGATCGCAGTGGATCATCCGGTGCCAGCATGGACCTCACCGCGCGGGTTGAGGCTGCGGATGATGGCAAGTCGAACCTGGTCGGTAACAGCGAAGTCGCGATGACCGGCAAGGCCGCCACTTTTGGCGGGCGCATGATCGTTCCGGTAGCCGAGCAGATCCTCAAGCAGTTCGCCGGCAATTTTGCCAAACGCGTTCAGGAAATCGCTTCCGAAGTGCCAGCAGAGCGCGGAGCGCAGAGCGATGCCGAAAGTGCTCCGCCTCCCGAAACATCGTTGAATGCGCTTGCATTGCTGTGGGGCATGATCAAGGACGGGGTGCGGCGCTTGTTCGGCAAGAAGCCGGGCTGACGGGTCCCGCGCACCGGTCATCATTACCCTGACCAGCCCGGATGGACCGCACAGAGCGTTTCTACCGCATCGACCGCCTGTTGCGTGAGAACAGGTTGGTCACCATTGACCGTTTTCTCGACGAGCTGTCTGTTTCGCGCGCCACATTCAAGCGCGATCTCGAGTACATGCGCGACCGGCTCAATGCACCCATCGAATGGGACCGCGAGACCGGCGGTTACCGCTTTGTCGAGCCGGCCGGCGCCGCGCCGGAATACGAACTGCCCGGTCTGTGGTTCAACCAGTCGGAAATTCTCGCGCTGTTATCCATGGAGAGCCTGCTCGAGGAGATCGAGCCGGGCCTTCTCGGCCCGCGGCTGGAGCCCTTGAAGGCACGGTTGGTTTCACTGATTGAATCAACCAGTCATTCCGCTGATGACGTTCGTGAGCGTATCCGCGTGCTGCGCATGGGTTCACGCAGCCGAAAGATTCGTCACTTCGAACCAGTCGCGTTTGCGTTGATGAACCAGCGAAAACTGCACATCGATTACTTCGTGCGCTCGCGAGACGAGTTGACGCACCGCGATGTGTCGCCGCAGCGACTGGTTCACTACCGTGACAACTGGTACCTCGACGCCTGGTGCCATCAAGCCGATGGTGTTCGCAGTTTTGCTCTCGAAGCGGTGGAAGCCGCCCAGGTTCTGGAGCAGGCCGCCAGACAAGTACCGGAAAACGATCTTGACCGCTTGCTCGGTGCCGGCTACGGGATCTTCTCCGGCGAAAAAGTGAAGTGGGCAAAACTGCGTTTTTCTGCACAGCGGGCCCGATGGGTCGCGGCCGAAGAATGGCACCCGCAGCAACGCGCGGCGTTTGACGATGCCGGGCGTTACATTCTTGAAGTGCCTTACAGCCAGGATCCGGAATTGATTATGGACATACTCAAGCACGGTTCCGAGGTTGAAGTGCTGGAACCCGCCGATTTGCGCAAGCGCGTAGCCGGGCAGTTGGCTGCCGCTGCAGGCCAATATCGCACCTGATTAATGCAATTCCTTATAGCCGGGTTGATATAGGCTATTGGTTCTAAGGTGTTAAATATTTCGTGTGGCATGCACGGAAATTGCATTCATTTGGCATAGATGCCGAAATCGTGCGCTTCTGGTCTGACAGT
>DATKYN010000252.1:0-2157 GCA_035528435.1 Burkholderiales bacterium | reverse complement strand
CTTGAGTCGTGACCCAACAACATCTCTGCGCCCGGTGTCATCCATTCCGGAGTGAGGTCCGGGCTTAGCACCACAACCGCCAGTCCGACGGCATCAATTGCCTTGTGGGCGTGGCTGATCTGGCGTGCGTTTCGCATGTGTGCCGCCACGCGGGCGATGACTTCATCGGGTTTTAGCGGTTTGGTGACGTAATCGGTCCCGCCCACTTCGAATCCGCGAACCACGTGCTCGCTCTCTGTGAGGCCTGTCATGAAAACCACGGGGATGGCACGGGTTGCCGGTTTCGCCTTGATCTGCCGGCAGGTTTCGAATCCGTCCATGCCGGGCATGACGGCGTCGAGGAGAATGACGTCGGGCGATATATGCTGAAGCCGTTCGAGCGCGGAGCGGCCATCGGTGGCGACCAGCACCATGTAACCGGCCTCATCGAGCGCATCGGACAGAAAAGACAGATTCTCCGGTACATCGTCTACGATCAGTACGGAGCCGGGAGCAGAATTATTCGCTGGTGACATTGGCGGGCAACTCCAGTAATCGTTTGAAGTCCTCGATCTCGAAGCGTTCGAGTCGAGCGTGCAAAGCGTTGATGAACGGCGCGTAACCGGGTACTGCCGCCTCGATTTCGGCAAGCTTGCGCTGTATACCTTTGACGTAGCCGATATCGGCCAGGCGTTTGAGCTCGGACAGCGTTTGCGCAGGAGGAATGGCGAGCCCACGAAGCAGCAGCTGATGGTTCGCGGTCGTATCGAGTGAATCGCGGTAAGTCCATTCCAGACCAAGGTGCAGTTGCAGCTTGGCCAGCAGCTCGGCTTCCATCACCGGTTTCACGATGAAGTCGTTACAGCGGCCCGTGGTGCGCATGTCGGCCGTGTTATCGAAAGCATTCGCAGAGACCATGATGACGGGCCCGGCGTACTGGCGCTCACTACGCAATTGCCGGCAAGTCTCCCAGCCATCGATACCGGGCATTCCGATATCGAGAAGCACCAGATCCGGCTCGTGTAAACGCGCTGCGCGCAGGCATTCCTTGCCGTTGGAAGCTTCGATGATGCGAAACCCCAGCGGTAACAAAAGCTGCGCGAGGAACTGGCGTTCTGCATTTTGGTCGTCCGCGATCAGGACTGTTTTGACCGGACCGGTGTACCCGGAAACATCGCGGTTCGGTTTTGCGAGCACAGTGCTTGCGCGCGCTTCGGGCAAATACAATCGTACTGAAAACACACTTCCTTTTCCGGGTCCGCTTTTGACAACGATGTCGCCGCCCATCAAGTCGATCAGCAATCTGGTGATGGTCAGGCCGAGACCGGTGCCGCCTTCCACATTCCGGCCTTCGGTTACGCCGCGCTCGAAGGGCAGAAAGATACGTTCCATGTCCTCTTCCGGGATGCCGGCTCCGGTGTCCTCGATATCGAAATAGGCGAGCTCCCTGCGGTAAGCAACCCTTAGCGTCACCGACCCGCTGTCGGTGTACTTCACCGCATTGCTGACCAGATTCATCAGAATCTGGCGCAACCGCTTCGGGTCGGCATGTACCAGGTCAGGCAGCCGATCCTGTACTTCGTATCTGAACCTGAGCCCTTTCTGTTCTGCCTGCAGCCGGAACATTCGTACAATCTGATCCAGAAATTCCGCCAACCGCATTTCGCTGCGGTCCAGGCGCAGGCGCCCGGCCTCGATTCGGGCAATGTCGAGCAAGCCGTCGATCAGGCTGAGCAAGTGCTCGCCACTGCGCCGGATGACCGACACGGCCTCGAGGCGATGCGGCGGCATGCCCTGGTCTTTTTGCAGGATCTGCGCGTAACCGAGAATGCTGTTCAGTGGCGTGCGAAGTTCGTGACTCATGCCGGTGACGAAACGGCTCTTTGCCGTGCTGGCCGCTTCCGCGATCTCTTTCGCGCGGTGCAGTTCTTCATCGGTGCGCCGGTGCGCCTCGATCTCGGTCATCAGCAATTGTGTCTGCCGGCTTGACTCCTCTTGCGCCACGCGCCGGCTCTCACTGGCGAGCACGATCCACCACGACGCCACCGCGACAATCAGAACCAGCACCGCGAAAATTTTCAGAAACACAATGCCGAACCGTTCTGCGGCAGCCGTCGACACGTTTGCCGCGCTGATTGACTCCTGCAGATAAATCAATCCGAGCACGGCCGCAAGCAG
>DATKYN010000251.1:0-16892 GCA_035528435.1 Burkholderiales bacterium | reverse complement strand
CCCACCGTTTTGGGGCCAACCGATTCGCAACCCGACATCATCGGGCACACCAAACCCAGTATCAAACCAAGAACTGTGGTACTGGAACGTCGAGCTAACAATAGCGATGAATTCATTAAGAGGCTCTAACGTGATTTATATCGCAAAAACGCGATATAACATGACGCCCTGTCGCATAACACTCTGTGGATAACTTCTAAAAATCATTTGTTTTCTGTTTATTAACGAATTTTACTGTTTATTTATACAGCATTAACAGAATCGCGAAACACGTCACCCACCCGCAACCGCCATGCGAATCGGCGACACGCCAATGAGCAACACGTGCAACCACATCGCGAACACCAGCCACGCAACAAGGCCCGCCACGACGGCAATCACATCGCGGTACACGGGCCCCACGGTGTAGACCGTTCCGGCTTTGCGGTCGCGGCGGCGGCCGCTGGCATAGGCTGCGATTGACCAGACCAGAAAGGTGCCAAACAACAGAATATCGGCGAGCATGCCGTTCGCAAGCAAGTGGGCGAACGCCCAGACCTTGATGCCAAGCACCATGGGATGGCCCAGCTTGTTGCGGATACGGGTGCCCGGCACGAACGACGAGACAACCAGGATAAATGCCGGAATAGTCAGCAACATCGCAACGTGTGCTGTCCACAACGGTGGAATCCAGACTACCTGCGGTGCGCTGCGGGCGGTGCCGTAGCCGACAACGATCAATACAAAGCCGACGAGGGAAAGCGCAGCGTACATACCGCGCCAGGTGCTCTTGCCGATTCTTTCGATCTGGCGCGTGCGGAAATCATCGGAAACGATACGCACCGAATGCACGCCCATAAAAATAATCAAACCAAGTATCAGCGCCATCATGTGCGCAATCCTTTCTTCAGTGTTCCGTGAACGCGATCAGAATGAGTTTTGTCTTCAGGCTGGCGGGGCTTCGTTCTGGATTGCCTCGAACAACCTGCGAAATGTGTTTTCGACGCTTGGGCCAAACACCGGGTCGGGCATGGTACTTACGCTGGACGGTGCTGTGCTCAGGTCCAGTTCGGCCTTGAGGCTGTCGATCAACGGAAACAGCTTCTCGTCCTCCCAGCGCATGTGATCGCGCTGTCGCGTGAGGTAGCGGCGCGCATCGTCAACCACATCAAACCGGCGCATTACCGTGCCGGATTCGATTGCGTTGATGTCGTTGAGAAGTTTGTTTCCGAGATTGCCGATCTCGGCGTGATCGTGCTCGATACGTGCCAGGTCGCGTTTCATTGCCGGGCGCACGGACGCCATGCGGGCATAGATCCAGTCTTCTTTCTTGTGGTGCACGGCATCGGGATAGCCGGTCATGTACTGCATGATGTCATGCAGCAGATCATAGTCCGGATCTTCGCGGGACTTCAGGCGCGCAACCTCGCGCTCCAGCATGTCGAGCAGCACTGCCAGGTTCCGGTGATCGATTTTCAGTTCATCAAGTACTTGAGATACGTGTTTGGTCATGGAGTCTGCCACCGGTTCGGGTACTCAAACGATTATCCGCACACCCGGCGATTTCGCAAGTGGCTTTCGAATTGGTACTGATTAACAAGCAGTTGCGCCACAGCCGCCCTCGATATACCCCGTGTCATTCGACAGGCCGGTGCTGGGCCCAGGGTTGCGCCTGCTCGAATGCGCGCGATGCCTGCAACACACGCAGGTCCTGATTCCGGCCCGCGACAATCTGTAAACCGACCGGCAGTTTGTTCCCGGTAAATCCGCACGGGCAGGTCGCCGCCGGCAGCCAGGTAAGATTGAACGGATAGCTGAAGCCAGCCCAGCGCAGCCAGTCCCACTCGTGTTGTTCCCAGTGTTCGGGAATAAGGCGCTCGGCCGGAAATGCCGCGACCGAAAGCGACGGCGTAATCAGCAAATCATAGCGCTCGAAGAACGCGCGCACCTTGTCGTAATACACCAGTCTCTCACCAGCGGCGCGACTGTACCCCTCGGCACTGAACTGCCGCCCGTACTCGATAATCGCAACCAGTCCCGGATCCATTTTGCTGCCCCACTCTTTCTCGAAGCCGCCGTACATCATGGCAATCGTCGAGGCAAACAGACAGTTCTCCATCTGCGCCGGATCACCCCAGCCCGGATCGACTTCCTCGACAATGCATCCCGCCTGTTCAAAAGCCTGTATCGATTCACGCACTGGCGCCGCAACTTCGTCGTCAACCTTGAGGTAGCCCAGGTCGGGACTGTAGGCGACCTTCAGCCCGGCAATACCTTCATCAAGCCGGGCAACATAATCTTCGGGCGCCGCATCGATGCTGGTCATGTCACGATCATCCGGGCCGGCGATCGCCTGCAACATCAGCGCCGCGTCGCCGACCGTGCGGCTGATCGGGCCAACGTGCGAAATCAGCCCGTTTTGCGGCATGGGGTAGTACGGTACGCGGCCATGAGACGGTTTGATTCCATATACGCCGCAAAACGCCGCCGGCATGCGAATCGAACCGGCGCCGTCAGAACCCTGATGCACCGGGCCAATACCGGCTGCCGCGCACACGGCAGCGCCGGCACTGGATGCGCCGGCATTCATGCCGTGCCGCCACGGATTATGGGTAATGCCGGTCAGCGGGCTATTGCTCACGCCGGACCACCCGAACTCGGATACCGTGGTTTTTCCGATCGAAATCATCCCGGCACTACGCATGCGCTCGACATGCGCGTGATCAATATCCGGCACACGATCGGCAAACACATGCGAACCGGCCATGGTGCGCACACCCTTCGTGAGAGCCAGATCCTTGACGGTCGTCGGTATGCCATGCAAGGGCGGCAGTGTGTCGCCGCGCATCACCATCGCTTCGGCTCCCCTTGCCTGATCCAGCGCGGCATCGAACGTTTCGGTGCAGATTGCATTGAAGCGCGGATTCAGCGCGTCGGCCCGGGCTATGGTTGATTGCATCAACTCGACCGGCGAAAGGGATTTGTCACGGATACGCGCAACCAGTTCGGTCGCGGGCAGGTAGTGCAAACGGCTGTCAGTCATCTTTCAGGCCCCTGAAAACGCATAACGGGTTTCCACTGCATCGAACGCCGGAAGTGCCAGACATCGTCTGGCATGCAGCATCCGGACTGGCAGCGCAAAAAACTGCGGGCTTCAACACGCGGCAAAAGACAGCGCTGCCCCTGTCTGCGTCGGCGACAACAGCGCAATGATGCACAGGTTATAACAACGCAATTGAAATGGCGCGCCGACTGGAGCAGCGCAACTCCGCTCAGGCCAGTTTTCCCGACTCGTAGAGTTGCGCCACCGCCTCGGTAATGACCTGGTCTTCGACCGGCTTCAAGCCACTCACACCCACTGCGCCGACCACTTCGCCCGATTTGTCCTTGAGGAGATTGCCGCCCGGCAATGCCGTCATCAATGGATCACAGAAATATCCGATGTCGATATTGTCCGCGCGCAGGCGCTCGAGGAAGGCATCCGTCGACATACCCATGCGCGTGGCCGTATGCGCCTTTTGCTGCGAAATCGCGATACTTCTGATCGGCGCACCGTCCATTCGTGCAAAAGCGATCTGGAAGCCGTTGGCATCGCAGATCGCAACACATACAGGGCGCTTGAATTCCGTCTGCGCTTTGGTAATCGCGTGCTGCAAACACTTGTTTGCCGATTCCAGGCTTACTCCCGGCATATTGTCTCCTCTCATAAAACAGGCGTTGTAGTGATTTGTGTTACTGCAACCCCGTGACCAGGGGCTGTGACGTCAGCATCGCGGACTGCTGTCGCGAGATCTCCCGACGCTTTATTTCGAGATACTCGTCGCGTTCCATTTCGCGTAATTGAAGCGGATAACGCTCCGAAGCTTCGAACCAGTCCATCAGCCGCTTTTCGATTTGTTGTTGGGCTGGAACGGACATAGCGCCGAGGTAGGCTTCGATCGCCAGATAGTAGCGCATGGCATTGCGTTCGATAGCACCACGCATGCCGCGCACGTAGCGCGGTTGCCCGTCCGACTCGGCACCCTCGACCGAGAATCCGACCTTGTTACGCCCGAGCGTGCCAAGATACACATTCATCGCCAGCTTGCTGGCCGTGCCGAAATCGTAGGCGTAGGACAAGTGAATAAAAGTGCGGCCATCCGAAACCGGAACGGCCTGCAAGACAATACGGTAGTTACTCGTACTCAGCGGCCCTTCCTCCGAACCGAGGCGTACGTGCAGGAACTGCGACGTCCGGCTGATCTCGCTGTAAGCAAAATTCACCTGATAGGCCTTGCGAAGCGGTTGCTCGAACTTTCGGCCAATGCGCACATCCAGCAAAGGCGAATTACCTTCGACGCCAACCTGACAGAATTTGACGTTGAAGTGCAGTATCAGGACATCGCACCAGTTTGGCGCCATTCCCAGTGCAGCCGTCGCCGTGGAGAATGGATAATCGACCACGGCGTATGCGTCGCCGCTCGCGCTGCCATCTTCCACCCGCGAATCGAGATGAATCGGACGGCGAAACTCGGTCGCAAGCAAAACATCGCTCAGCGAGTCATACTTCGCATGGAGCGCGGTCGCTGATTCGGCAGCTGACGCCTGCGGCTGCCACAGCCCCGCCACGGCGCACACGACAGCCAGCGCCATCGCCGCGCGAGCGTGCTCAAGCCTGCCGGGCAGTCGATTCATGCGACGCCTCGAATAGGCGAATCACCCATGACTTTCATTTTTTTCAAACACATACCTCCATTCTAGTACGCTCGCCAGCCCTGACGCAGGCTCTTTCCGGGTGCCGCACTATCTGTAGTACTGGTCAATTCCTGGCCTCGGTCAATCGCTGGCCTTGATCAACCCTCAGCGTCGGTCAATCCGTCGTTGCCGTAGCGGCTGGCCGGGCCCGGCCCATCCGGCCCCAGTCGCCCACCTTCTCCCAAATGCCCCTTTCCGGGGACAAAATTGACCTCAACGCGGATGCCGTCCGGGTCTTCGAAGAGAATCGAGTAATAACCGGGAGCAAAATGATCACCAGCTTCCGGCGGATGAATGACGTGGGCCGCCAGATCACCCTCCACGAAGGCGAATATGGCATCGACGTCTTCACGGCTGCGGGCCCGGAAACAGAAGTGATGCAGCCCGCAACGATCCTGATCGAATGCCTGATCGCGCTTGCCCGGCGGCGCCAGGCTGACAAGGATGCCGGTCCGGCTGCCGACACAGTAGCGCGTGTCGTCTGCCCGAATTAGCGTCTCCATCTCGAGGAAATTACAAAACCGCTCCCAGAAAACCAGCGATGCGGGCCGATTAACCGTTATCGCAATGTGAGCAATGCCATTGACCGGGACACTCACGACATCCGCCTCCGGCCCCGGAATTCCCGCATTCCACTGCAACAAGGCAGACAGGATCGGATCATGATGATTCTCCCGAAATGATGATGGTTCTCTCGAAGTAAAGTAAAGGTGACTTTAAGCCAGGAAATCGCGTGCCCTGACCTGACGCATTGTCGCAAGCTCCGTCGTTTCATGCACGTTGCGGTGAAACGGCACGCCATGGGCTCGCAATCAAATTGTGAGTTGCTTCGAGTTCGGGCTATGCTCCGGTTCACGAGCGGGCGGCCAGAGTGACGGGGCGCCCGGCGCTCACACGCAAATCAGCCTCATATCACCACAACCTAAGATGGACTGGTCATGATCTATAAAAGCCCGCACCCCGACGTTACAATTCCTGATGTCAGCGTACCTGCCTACGTGCTGCGCCATGCAGCCCGCCTGGCCGACAAGCCCGCCATTATCGATGCGGCAAACGGCCGAACCCTGACTTATTCGCAACTCGTCGACATGGTCCGCCGGTTGGCGGCCGGATTGGCGGCGCGCGGTTTCGGCAAGAACGACGTGCTTGCCATCTACAGCCCGAATGTCCCGGAGTACGCCGCCGTGCTGCTCGCGGTCAATTCACTGGGGGGAATCTGCACGACGGCCAATCCTCTGTACACCGCGGGCGAACTCGCCAAGCAACTCAAGGATTCCGGAGCCAGGTTGCTGATTACCGTGGCACCGTTTCTTGACAAGGCAAGGGAAGCGGTCAGCGATTCCGGGGTCGAAGAGATTTTCGTGATCGATGATGTTACCGGTGCCAGTTCGCTGTCGACGCTGATGCAAAACGCGGGCGATCCACCCGATATCCGGATCAATCCGGCTGAGGACCTCGCTGTATTGCCGTACTCGAGCGGCACCACTGGTTTTCCCAAAGGCGTCATGCTGACGCACCGGAACCTTGTCACGAACATGCGCCAGTGCGAAGGCATGGAAAGCTTCGATTGCTTCAAGGAATCGGACGTGGTGCTGGGCGTACTCCCCTTCTTTCACATATACGGCATGGTGGTCGTGCTGCAACTGACGCTGGCACAAGGCGGGACAATTATCACCATGTCGCGCTTCGACATGGAAGAGTTTCTGGCGGCGGTCGAAAAGTACAAGATTTCTGTTGCACCGCTGGTGCCACCGATCGTGCTCGGCCTGGCGAAACACCCGGTCGTCGACAAGTACGATCTGTCGAGCCTGCGCATCATCATGTCGGGAGCCGCTCCATTGGGTGAAGCGCTCGCACGCGAAGCCGGTGCGCGCATCGGCTGCAAACTGGCACAGGGTTACGGCATGACCGAAGCCAGCCCGGTGACCCATCTTTCACCAACCGCGAAACCCGGCTACAAGCTGGGCTCTTTGGGCATGCCGGTACCAAACACGGAAGTCGTCATCGCCGACGCTGAAACCGGGAAAGTGCTGCCCCAGGGCGAACACGGAGAAATCCGGATCCGCGGGCCGCAGATCATGAAAGGCTATCTCGGTCGCCCCGAGGCAACAGCGGAAAGCATCGATGCCGACGGCTGGTACTACACGGGCGACATCGGCTACGTTGATGAGGATGGATACTTCTTCGCGGTGGACCGAATGAAGGAACTGATCAAGTTCAAGGGCATGCAGGTGGCTCCGGCAGAACTCGAAGCGCTGCTGGTGACACACCCGGCCATCGCCGATGCAGCAGTCATTCCGGTGCCCGACGAGGAGGCCGGAGAATTGCCAAAAGCCTACGTGGTCACACGTGCCGGCCAGACATTGGACGCAGATACGGTGATGGCGTTCGTCTCAGGTCAGGTCGCGCCGCACAAACGAATACGACTGGTGGAGTTCGTGGAGCAGATTCCGAAGTCAGCTTCCGGAAAGATTCTGCGCCGGGTACTGATCGACCAGGAACGCGCCAGGGCGGCGGGCTGAGGTCACGAGGCAGCGCGGTTTCGCCCGCTGCCCCGTATCGATCCAGACCTGCAGCGTTCCAATCAAGCGCATTCAGGCGACGCGTTTGGGCTCCGGAAAGAATGAGACCGGCGTCATCAGCTTGTTCGTCTGACTGATCAGCGCACCCAGCTTGGCGCTTTCCTGTGTGTAGGCAATCCAGTCCGGGTCGGACCACATCGCACCACGGCGCTTCTCCCGGTCAGCGGCGTTCTCGTACACCCAGATGTGCACATACTCGTTGGGGTTTCCGGTTTCGCAAGCCATATAGGCCATCGGCTGGCCAAGGTTTTTGGTCTGCGGACCTTTGCCCATTTTCTCGTACAGAGCGAGATGTTTCTTGATGGTGCCGGGCCGGCAGGTGTAGGTTCGAACATCGATCAGCATCTTTGGTCTCCTCTTTCGTTAATACAGTTGTTGCCCGCGCGAGCCGCAGGCAACAAACCGCTTGAATATGGCATCAATTCACAGGCTGGCCAGGGGGCAGCCTCACTATCATTCGTCCACTCAGTTAACGATCTCGAGTAGTTCAACTTCGAACAAAAGCGTCGCACCCGGCTTGATATTGGGCGGCGCACCGCGATCTCCATAAGCAACATCTGCAGGACAAACGAGCCGGGATTTTCCGCCAACCTTGATCTTCTGAACGCCTTCAGTCCAACACTTGATCACGTTGGCCAGCGGGAAGGTCGCCGGCGTACCGCGTTCGACCGAACTGTCGAATACCGTTCCGTCAGTCAGCGTGCCGTGATAATGAACCTTGACGGTATCGGACGCTTTCGGCATCGGGCCGCTGCCTTCCGTAACGGGAACGACGATCGCGCCGGATTCAGTCGTTACCGCACCAGGTTGGGCCGCAGCCGTTTCAATCATCTCCTTCGAAGCCTCGGCCTGACGTTGCGAGACTACAGCTACGCGAGCGTCGGCCAGCTCCTTGATTTTCGGTCCATAAACCTCCATCTCCACTTTCATGGGACGCTGCATCACGCCGTCGGCAATACCGGCCTTGATGTACTCCAGTTCTTCTTCACTCAATGCAAATACCTGCAATTGCTGGCTGAGCGCGATGCCGATTGCGTAGAGAGTCTTCTGTTCATCGGTTTCGGGCTCGACTGCGGCCGTCACCGCCGACTGCGAACAGGCCGAGCTCAGTAACGCCAATAGTCCAATCAGGACAACTTTCATGGAGGTTCCTTCGGTCAGGGAAAAGGGGGGATGGTATCGCAGTTGCCGGCCCCGCCTTCGGAAGTGGTCAACGACTAACCAGGCGAAGCCACCGTCAGGCAACGGTATTCATCGCGGGCATCGACTGGAGCTCGCCGTTATCAGGGCTGGCGGGTGACGCCCAGTGCGTTGGCGACACGTAACACTTCGCTTCGCTCGGCGTCACTTAACCGGATGACCGGCGGAATGGAACGGCCGCAATCGATTCCGAGGCGCTCCGACAAGACAGTCTTGCACACATCCGCGTGGGCGTTGTACATCCATACCAGATCGACAAACTTGCGCGTCTCGTCCTGTAGCGCACGCGCGCGCACCGCATCGCCCGAAGCCCATGCCCGATGAAGGGCGACATAATGCCAGGGCGCAATCGCCAGCGGCGCGTCGATCGTGCCGACTGCGCCCATATCGAGAGACGGTAACGGAAACGCACCGTTACCCGAAAAACAGGTCAATCCCATGTCGGCGAATATGCGAATGTGCGAGAAGTTATACGCCGAGTGCTTCAAACCCTTCAGGGTCGGTATTTCGCGCAAGAGCTTTTCCATCAATGCAGGAACCGTTTCCACCTGGGTCAGTTGCGGCAGGTTGTAGACGAAGAACGGAAGGTCTCCAGCTGCATCCGCCACCGTCTTGTAATAGTCGATAACGGAGCGCTCGTTGCTCATGAAGAACAACGGCGGCAAGCAACAGACGGCGGCACATCCGGCCTCGCGTGCAGTCCTGGCGGCGCGCGTGGCGCTTGCCGTGCTCATCGATCCAACGTGCATGATGACCAGCGCTCTCTCACCGCACACATCGGCAGAAATTTCCGCAACGGCGTCTCGCTGCACCTCGGTCAGGATGGGTCCCTCACCCGTGCTACCGGCCATCCAGAAGCCGCCGCATCCGTGCTGCATGTTGTCTTCGAGTAGCGCCCGCAAAGCCTTCTCGTTGATCTGGCCATCAGCCGTCACCGGCGTGGGTGGCGCGGGGAAAACACCTTTGAATTCCAGCGGCATGAGTTTTTGTTTCCGTACGATTAGGGGGACGCGCAGAGCTTCGCACTGCGCCGCACAGCATATCCCAAACAAACGGGTGCGCCAAAAACACGAAAGCCGCATCACCTTGCCGGGAACACAAAAGCCGTGTCGCCACGTCATGCCTTGCCGGCCTCGGTGCCCACCACTGTTAAGCAAGATAAGCTATTTCACCGCGGTCACCCACCACTCGGGAGTGCCGGATGATACCTGCCCGTTTACGCCTTATGGCCCGGCTTCGGGGGGGCGGGAGCATCGGCTCCGGTGAACACGCCCCTGACTTGTCCGAAAAATTCACTCTCGAACAGCTCTCTTTCGGCCATCCGGTCGCAACGCACCGGCTCGCAACACAGCCGGACATCCCGGCTGTCGTACCGCTATCTGACTATGCTGCCAGGCGATCTTCCTGCATCGAAAGTTTCCCGGGATCGACACCCATCGCGCAAGCGACTGCGTCTTCCACGTTCTCCAGCAAAACGAACTCGAGTTGGTTACGCGCCTCCTCGGGAACGTCCTCCAGGTCTTTCTCGTTGCGCTTTGGCAGCATCACCGTCTTGATTCCGGCACGCAAAGCGGCCAGCACCTTCTCCTTGACTCCGCCAATCGGCAGTACGAGACCACGCAGCGAGATCTCGCCCGTCATGGCGACATCGGCACGCACCGGCTTGCCCGACAACAGTGAAACCAGGGCCAGGAACATCGCCACGCCTGCACTTGGACCGTCCTTCGGTGTCGCGCCGGCCGGGACGTGAACGTGCAGATCCACTTTCTCCAGTGCCTCGTCGAAGTAGCCCTTGACCAACGTCATGGCAGCCTGCGCCGACTCCTTCATCACGTCTCCAAGTTGCCCGGTCAGAATCAACTTCCCCGACCCTGGCACTTTCGAAACCTCGACGAACAGGATGTCACCACCGACGGGGGTCCACGCCAACCCCGTTGCCACGCCGGGCATCGAAGTACGCTGCGCGAGTTCGTTTTCGAACTTGCGCGCGCCGAGAACGGCGTGCAAGTCACCGGCATCCAACGCTACAGATTCCACGCTGCCCTCGGCAATGCGCATCGCCACCGAACGAAACACCGAGCCGATTTCGCGCTCCAGGTTGCGAACGCCTGCCTCGCGGGTGTATCCGGCGATGAGTTCACGTATTGCCTCGTCAGAAAGTGATACCTGCCCTGCTTCAAGACCGTTGGCATCGAGCTGACGTTTGAGCAGATAACGCCTGGAAATTTCCAGTTTTTCTTCCTCGGTGTAGCCCGGCAACTGAATCACTTCCATGCGGTCTCGTAATGGACCGGGAATCGTGTCAAGCACGTTCGCCGTGGCAATGAACATCATCTGCGACAGGTCATAGTCGACACCGAGATAGTTATCGCGGAATTTGGCGTTCTGCTCTGGGTCCAGCACCTCAAGCAAGGCACTCGATGGATCGCCGTGAAATCCGCCGGCACCAAGCTTGTCGATCTCGTCCAGCATCATCACGCCCGAACGAGAGCCCGCCCGGCGAACTGCCTGAATGATATTTCCCGGCAATGCTCCGATATAAGTGCGCCGATGACCGCGTATTTCCGCCTCGTCATGCGTACCACCAAGTGCTACGCGCTGGAACTCACGCCCCGTCGCGCGTGCAATCGACTGCCCCAGCGAGGTCTTGCCGACTCCGGGTGGTCCGACGAAACACAAAATGGGGCTCTTGCCCTCTGGATTGAGCTTTCGCACAGCGAGGTACTCGAGAATGCGGCGCTTGATTTTTTCAAGACCGTAGTGATCTTCATCGAGTATGCGACGCGCTTCGGACAGATCGATAGCCTGCTGTGGTTGCACCTTCCAGGGCAGTTCCGTAAGCCATTCGAGGTAGGTGCGCAGCATCGAGTATTCCCCACCGGAATCGCTCATTCGCTCCAGGCGTTTCAACTCCTTGCGCGCGTGTTTGAGCGTGTCCTCCGGCATGCCTGCCTCCTCGACACACTTCTTGAGCTCCTCGAGTTCGGCAGCGGAGCCGTCGTCATCACCAAGCTCTTTCTGTATCTGGCGCATTTGCTCGCGCAGCACATGCTCGCGCTGACGCTCGTCAAATTCCTTGCGCGTCTTGTCACCGATTTCCCGTGACAGCCGAAGTACTTCAACGCGTTTACCAAGCATCTCCAACACCATATCGAGGCGTTGCCTGGCGTCGAAACTCTCGAGCACGGTTTGTTTTTCTTCCGCCTTCACGTCCATGAGGTTGGCGACCATGTCCGCAAGCAGGCCCGGCGACGAGATCTGCTGGACCACGCCCGCCAATTCTTCATTGACATTGGGCAACAATTTGATCGCTTCAGCAGATTGCTCTTTGAGCTGGAGGAAGCGCGCCTCGATTTCAGGCGTCATTGTTTCAGGCGATTCAATCGTCGCAACTCGCGCGACCGGAAACGGCCAGCCTTCAAGAAACTCCAGCACCCGCACGCGTGACTGCCCCTGGATGATGAGGTGATGCGCACCATCGGGCGCAGTGACATAACGGACCACCTGGCCCGCCGTTCCCACCCAATGCACATCGTCAGGCGTAATGTCTGCTTTCTCGGCGTCGTGCTGCAAGAGAAAGCAAATCGGCTTCTCGGCGCTGGCGGCCTCCTGTGCGGCGGCAACCGATGCCTCACGGCCAATAGACAAGGGCGACATCACACCGGGAAACAACACCGTGTTGCGCAGCGGAATAACGATCATCGCGTCATCAGGCAATGGCCTCAGGGCCGAACGATCTTCCCCGGGTTCACCAGCGGTCACAGGGCCACTGGCTGTCACGGGACCACCACCTTCGTTGCCCGTCAACGCCTGTTTCAATCCGGTCCAGATATTCATGAGGTTTCCTTCCTGCTGAAAATAAGTGTCAGGCAGCCGTCTTGCAGCCGTTGCTCCACCATCGAGAACGTGCTGCCCGGCACCGGGATACGGCGCTCAAACCGGCCGTGCGGGATTTCCAGTGCATGGATGCGCGCCCCGCGCCCGTTATCTGTCGTACCCACAGGGAATGCCTTGCGCGCCGAAACGGTGATTGCATCATCGTCGCGAACAAGCGTGATCGTTTCCGGTGCCACACCAGGCAATGCCACTGTGACGTACAGTTGATTCCGGGTCTCGATCACGTCCATTGGCGGCTCCCAGGTCGGCATCCGCGTCGCCGCGGGACGAAGAAACTGTCGGTGCAAGCGATCGGCCTGGTCGAGCAGTGAAAGCGCCTCGCTCCACATGAATCGGGATAAGTCTCTTGAGTGCATAATGATTTTTCTCCAGGTTGCAGAGTAAATTGCGGCGAAAACCGATTTATCAAGTGACCTTGTTTGAAAATCACCCTCCGGCTCCGGATCATCAGTTGGAACACAGCATTGATCACCGCGCAGCGACACCGGAGCTGCTACCTGAAGGATCTGACGCTAGACTGGGGACTGCACGATCATGTCAGCTGTCCGGGAACCGCGCAGAATGGCGGCAAGGTACGAGGCAGCATCAACAACGAAATGCTATTTGGAGATAGAAGATCATGCTGAAGATCCATCATGCCCCTGGCACTCGCGGCTTCAGAGTCATCTGGCTTTGTGAAGAGCTGGGCACTCCGTACCAGGTTGTTCCGGTGGACATGTCGCCGGCTTACCGCGCCAGCCCCGAGTGGCGCAAGCTCAATCCAGTGGGCAAGGTGCCGGTGATGTCTGATGGCGCACTCACCATTTTCGAATCCGGTGCGATGGTGCAATATGTGCTGGAAAAATATGGAAAAGGCCGCCTCCAGCCGGCGCACGACTCGGATGACTACGGCATCTACCTGCAGTGGTGCTGGTTTGCGGAGGCAACCTTCGGCCGGGCACTGGGCGAGATTGTCAACCACCGGCGCGAGTTCAAGGACAATCCATTGCAAAATGTCATTGACGAGATGAAATCGCGGTCGCGACTGGCCGCCGACGCGGTCAGTCAAGCGTTGACGGACAAGACCTGGATTATCGGAAAAGAGTTCTCGGCGGCGGATGTCATGCTTGGCCTGACCTTGCGCAGCTACCTGAAACACATGGGCGAGGAGTTGCCGGGAAATCTGGCGCCATATTGGTCCCGCCTCACCGCGCGCAGCGCATACAAGAACGCAGCAGCGGCGGAATCCGGCAAGGCGAAATAACCGCCGAAGACATGCCGGCAGGACTACGTTCCGTTGCACATGGTCGAATCGTACGGCTCCCCGCGCGTGCGGGTCCTTGACCGTATTGCAGGTCCATGACTACCCGCCGCTACGTTTTCGTGTCGTTGGGTTTTCTGCTGGCTGCGACGATTGCTTTGCCAGTAAGCACCGCCGCCGGGATCAGTAACGAGCCGCTGCTCGGACTGCGGCTTCCGGCCTCGCTTGTTCAGGCACCAGAACCATCGGCACCGTTCAACGCCGATTACGCGTACGCGGATTTCGCTCAGTCGGGCGAAAACGAGGTGCGCAAGCCCTTCCCGTGGCGAGCCATTCCGCCCGATACTCCTGATTACAAGGGTGCCGCCCGAGACACCGGCTACTTCATGTTGTACCAGACCCTGGTCATCGGAGTGATTTATTTGCTCCCTGAATCCATATCGGGCTGGTCGAAAGAGGACAAGGAAAACTACAGCAAGGACAGATGGAAAGAAAATGTCCGCAATCCCCACTGGGACGATGACGACTTTCTGATCAACTACGTCCTTCACCCTTATTGGGGTGCGACCTATTACGTGCGTGGCCGCGAGCGCGGCTTCAGCCGCAAGCAGTCGTTTTTTTTCTCGGCCGGGTTGTCGTTCTTGTATGAATTCGGCTTCGAGGCACTATTCGAGCAGC
The DNA here is from genome assembly GCA_035528435.1 of Burkholderiales bacterium. Classification (GTDB taxonomy): domain Bacteria; phylum Pseudomonadota; class Gammaproteobacteria; order Burkholderiales; family Eutrophovitaceae; genus SG8-40. The sequence goes on along the minus strand of DATKYN010000251.1, from coordinate 2,582 downwards.
CTTCGTATCAGGATCTGATTATCACACCCGTTGTCGGCTCACTCGTCGGTGAATACTGGTTCTGGAGCGTGCGCAACCGGATAAAGGCAAAAGCCGGCAGCTTGACCTGGAAAGACAAGACCATCCTCGTCCTGACCGACCCTTTGGGTGCTGCCAGCACGCTAACCGACAGATTGTTAGGTATCGACGCGAAAGTATCCTTGCAAATTGACGACGTGGGTGCCGCGAATCGGCTTGCAGCGAGAAAATCCGGCGTTGGCGCTGCTCCCTTGTACGAACGGCGCACTCACCACGGCCCGGCCTGGGGGTTGCGACTGAATGTCGCCTGGTGATCCTGCGCGTTTTCGAACCGTTTGCCAGGAAATGTACCTGCTCATGTAACAGGAGCAGACCGTTTGTCCGACGTCGCGGCAAAGGGCGCGCACGGAACAGGAGTGAACCCGCCAGTTCCGCACGCCGGCTCGCAGTCTCCACAGGCATTGCGATCAAACTCTTCACCCACTTCGAAGCCATATGCATGTGCTCCGAAACAACAGCAACGATGCCACGCGACATTTCGTGGGCAGCTCAACGCACCGGGATTCAGATGCGGCCGAACTCCTTGAGCAGATCTTCAACAGTCTTGCCCTTGGCAACCCATTTACGCGTTTCCTCTTCGCGGTCCGCCTGTTTCTGCGCAAGCAGGACGACCTCCTCGGCTCTTTCGAGCGGGATCACCACGACACCCATCAGATCGGCAACGATGAAATCGCCCGGGTTCACAACCACTCCACCGCACTGAACAGGAACATTGATCGACAGCTCTTCCTTGCGGCCCGAGAACATCGTGTGCGTACCGCGCGGTGTAATTGCACGGGTCCAGATTGGCCAGTTGATGTCCTCCAGTTCGTCGGTATCGCGGCCAGCACCGTCAACGATCATGCCGCGTATGCCCCGGTTCTTTGCCAGACCGCCCATCAATCCCCCGCACACCGAGGTGTTTTTGTCACCACCAGCGTCAACCACGATGACGTCCCCTGCTTGCCCCATCTCGAGAGCCTTTAACGGATCAACGAGATCGCCTTTGGATAACTGAACGGTGATCGCCTGCCCGGTCACTTTGGCGCGAAATGCCGGCTTGATGTCGCTGTCCATGACGCCCAAACGGTACTGAACATCGGCAAACACGGCTGCTGCGGAATAGCAGTTGAGTACGGTATCGAATTTCGCCAGCAAATCCGGTCGCCGCTTGAAGTCGTTGTAGGTGCCAAGCTTTACGGTCATTTCGCTTTACCTTTCTTTGGATCTCTCGATTAGCCGGTCGGGTGCCAGCGGGATGACGTCTGGCTCACACAAACAAAATTCATGGCGAGCCATTGCCTGCGAACATGATGCACGGTGCGCTGTGTTTACCAGAGACTCAAGCGCGAATAAATGAACAATCATCAAACGGGGTGCTGATTTTTCGGGCCGCACGCTCTCACATGAAAATCGGCAATGGCATCGTGCGGCCGCAAGTCACCGAATGAATTTCTTTACATAGTCCGCACCCAATCCGACTTTTTCGAAGTGGGCACGACACATATCGATCTTGGTGAAGACATCCTCGTAGCCGAGATGCTTGCCGTAGGGATCGACGTAATACATCACGCCGTTAACCTGAAAGTAGGTGATCATTTCGTCCACATCATCGGGGACGACCAGCGTATGCGTCTCGCCCGGCGGTTCGTAGACATAACCCCCTTCTTCGGCGACCCAGTCATGTTCCAGGTAATGCCAGTGACCTTTCAGAACGAAACCGTGCACCGCGTTCGGGTGCCGATGACGCGACAGAACACCTGATTTCGTCACCTTCAGGAGGTTCATCCAGTAGCCCTGTGAGACGTTCAGGCAGAGCGGTCGAAAATACACGTGTTCGGTTTGCTGCACCCACATCCGGTCATCGTCTTCCGATACCGCGTTGGGCACGACGATCTCGGGAAGCGCATCGGGCGGCATAGGCAACTGGTATGGAACACGGGGGCTTTCGTCTTTTTCTACAACGGGCATACGGTTCTCCCTGAACTCGAATTGCATCGATCTGCAATTGCATAAAAATAGAATTTCATCGAATCGAAACTACATTGCCGCGTAACCGCCATCGACATTCAATACCGCACCAGTTACGAAGCCTGCTTGCGCACCCGCCAGAAATAAAGCCGGGCCCACCAGATCCTCGGGCGCACCCCATCGAGCCATGGGTGTGCGGCTCAGAATGGCTTGCGATCGGGCGGGATCTTCCTGGAGACTTCCGGTCAGCGGTGTTGCGATCCATCCAGGCGCAATTGCGTTTACGCGGATGCCATCCGGCGCATAGGCAATCGCCAGCGATTTAGTCAGCTGGACGATGCCCCCTTTGGAAGCGGAATATCCCGGCACGACACCACCACCGAAAAAACTGAGCATTGAGGCAATATTGATGATTGCGCCCTTGTTCGCGCCAAGTACTGCGCGCGCGGCGGTGCAGACACGCATTGTGCCGGTCAGATTGACATCGATAACCTGCTGGAAAACATCCGGATCATGTTCCGCTTGCCGGCGAATCACACCCGCCGCATTCACTA
>DATKYN010000250.1:0-40469 GCA_035528435.1 Burkholderiales bacterium | reverse complement strand
TTGAGTGCCGTGGTGGTCAGCGCCCCCGCGCCACTGGGGTTGTCATTGACTCGGGTGATGGTCACCGTGGTCGCCGTCAACACGTCTTGCTCGCCACCGCCGCCCTGGTCGTTGACCGTGACACTGATGTCGGTGGTGAAGTTGCCCGACGGGCCGGTGTTGTCGGTGGGCGTGAACTGCACGTTATCGAGCGCCGTGTCCGCCTGCGCCACCGTGAGCCCCGCAACCGTGTACACACCCGTGCCCACGCCGGTCTCGGTGAAGCCCCCGCCGCTGATCGTGCCGGCAGTCGCGTCGGTCAGCGTAATGGTCAGCGACAGATCGTTTTCACCGGCATCCACATCGGTGATCGCCAGATTACCGAACAGGTTCTGCGCACCCACGTTGTCATTGAGTGCCGTGGCCGTGAGCGCTCCGGCGCCACTGGGGTTGTCATTGACTGACACAACCGTGATCGTAGTTGTCGCCACAGCGCTGTCGGTATCGCCATCATTGACCCGCACATCGATAGTGCGGTCACCTCCAGTTGGACTATCAGCATCTGTGTGTTGATACGCAGTGGCGAGCATTACCGTCTGCGCCTGGGCAATGCTCATTTCGCCGCTGTTGAGCGTAACAGTCGCCACGCCAGTGGCGTTGACCCAATTGACTGTATGGGCGTTGCCACCAATGTCTACGGTGGCATTGGTGAAGTCCCCGGCATTCAGCGCGAAGGTCAGGTCGCCAATGGCCAGCTGTTCGGCCGCACCGTCGGCGATACCGGCCGCGTCGAACGAGACGTTCACAAAGGTGGTGTCATCCTGGTCGGCTACGGTGACGGTTGCATCGACAATGGTAGTTGCACCATCGCCTTCGGTGAAGGTAAAGGCATAATCCGCACCGCCCGTGCCCGCATCCAGATCCACCGTTGGCGCGTCGTTGGCGTCGGTGACGGCTATGACTGCGCCTTCACCTCCAAGCCGGGCAAAGGTCGAGTTGTCACTCTGATTCAGGTAGGACGCGTTGATCCAGTCTCCGGAACGTGCAGAGTCGGAAATCCTTAACTCGTCAACAATTCCTTCAAAATAGTCGCTGTTACTCTCCATGCGACCGAGCTCCCAGTCGCTGGAGGTATTGAAATCAGTCCTGATCGTGGTATCGGTGCTTACGTCTGCGCCATTGTGGTAGATCGTCGCCAATCCGCTTGCACGGTCGACCACGACTGCAACGTGGTTCCATTCATCGAAATTGATAACGCCCGCGGCCGTTTTGGCGGAGTTTCCGCTAGGGCCATTGCCCGTCTCGAAACGGATGGCGCCATCCTCGGTGCCGACCGTATTGATAAAGAAGCGGAATCCGTCCGTGTCCGATCCCGATGCGCTATTGGCTACGATCGTTTGAATGCCGCTGCCGGCGGAGTCGGGCTTGACCCAAGCCGAAATAGTGAAGTTGTTCCCGAAATCGGTTGAGGGGAAATCGATATAGTCACCGCTACCGTCACCACCAAAATGCGTGGCATCACCGATGAGGCCGCCTACGAGATCCGCGCTCTCCATGCCGATTGCCTGACCATTGCGGGGGAGGGGCGTTGCGTAGGAGTCCTCGATATCACCTGGCAATCCGGGCCCGGGGTCCTCGTCAAGATGGTAGACGCCGAGACCATCTGGCCACACTGCCGTCGGCGTTTGCCCATCCAGTGCCGCGGCGTTGTTGTAATACATGTGGATATAGTCAGTGGTCGAGCCACCGTCCACTATCGGGACCCGCACCCATACTGCAGCGGTCTCCGCACCGTCATCCCAAGAATCAATTTCATAGTCGAGCACCGTACCGCCCGGGTCGACAAAGCGGATATCATCGCCACCAGGCAGGATCTTTCCAAAATCGATATCGTCAGCGGTCAGTCTGACAAGAATCGGAAGACCGTTCAGATCTGCGCCAGCTGCGCTGTTATCGAACGTAATCTGTCGGCGATTGAGCCAGTCCGAATCCCACCAGGACTCCCCGGAATCTGCCGGCGTTGCCGGTAATGTCAGGTCGTTCACTTCAACCGACACGTCAAGCTGCGGGCTGGTCTCGAAATCGAGACTGGTGCCGGCTTTGAGAAACAGTTCCAAACCGTCGATCTCGAACAGGGCCGCGTCGGCACCGGCAAGACTCAATACATTGGTACCGAAACCGTCGTCGGTAATAACGATGTCCGCCACCTTTACCCGGGCGGTGGTGTCCGTGTCTTCAGGAAATGTCGTAACAAAGTTCGCAAAACTCACCGACGGCTGGCTGTTGTCTGGTGTGACCGCAATCGCCAGGATGGCGGAATCTTCCGGGGATGCCGGCAGCGCCGCATCATCAATTTCAACAGTCACATCCAGAACCGGATTGGTCGCATTGCTCAGTGCGACGCCAGATTTCAGGTAGAGCACGCCCGTGTCGATCTCAAACATCGGGGCGTCGGCACCGGACAAGGTCAGCACATTGGTGCCAAGCGCATCGTCGGACACAACGATATCAGCAACTTGGATTCGCGCGCTGGTATCGCGATTCTGTGCGATCTCCGTCACTGCATTCGCAAGTGTTACGGACGGCGCTTCGTTTACGTCGTTAAGGTTGATCGTATAGACCTGATCAGACGTCGAGCCGTCGTCACTGGTCGCACGTACCGTAATATCGTGACTGCTTGCCGCCTCGAAGTTGAGATCGGGCAAGATGCCATTGACCACCACCACCCCAGTCGACGAGTCAATCCTGAACCGCCCGGCAGCATCGTCCGTCAGCGAATACGTGACGCTAGCGCCGAAGTTGGGATCGACGGCGAAAGCCGTGATGCCCACGGTGGTGCCGTCCAGGGCATTTTCATCCACCGCATTGGCGCTCAGATCGTTGTCGCGAACCGGCCCCACACGCCACAGGATAGCCATCGCGGCACCCGTGGCCGTATCCAGCAAATCCAATCCCGCAAGATCCTCGATCGAATCGACGACGACACTGCCAGCATTGACGTCGACAGCGGCAATCCCCCCTGAGATGATGGGGTCAGGGCTGGCGATATCACCCGCGCTGAAGGTGAAGCGAACGGTGTCGTTCGCAACGTTCGTAGTGATGAGATCGATGATGGTGTCACCACCCACTTCGGTCGGGAAGTTGTCCCCGTCGACGCCCAAGAATACGAAATTCGTTTCCGAATCGACTTCGGTCGGCGCTGCCGCGATGGTTTCAGAGAAGACGAATTCGAGTACATCGCCGATTTCGCTGAACACATTGCTCGCGCCAGCATCAACACCGGCGACCATCATCAACACCGGTGCCGCCGTATCCACGCTGGCGAGGGTGGTACCGGCAGCCAGATTACCCACAGCATCCACGATGGCGTTCTGGGTGTAAGTGACGTTCGGCGTCGCGCCAGTGCCGAGCACGCCGTCGGAAAAGGTAATGATGAATTCCGCGTCGTTGGCAGTGGTGTCTGTGTCGACGCTTTGACCGGTCAACCCCGCAACGTCCCAGTCCCCGGCTACAATCGTTCCGTCATTGATGGCCTCGGAATAGGTGAGACGAACTGCGTCAATAAAGCCATCACTGTCGGCATCGACGGTCTGACTCGACATCAACACCGGAGCTGCCGTGTCGACCGTATCGACCCAGCTCTCACTTGCCATGAAGTTCGTGAAAACACCCGACGCCGAAAGGTATTCGGCACGTACCCAGTCTGCGGAACGTGACCCGCCGTCGCTATTGGCGCCGGAGACCCGGACTTCATCGATCAATCCAAGGAACTGATAATCGATGTCACTTGAGTGACCGCCAATGTGTGACGTTAATCCTGAATCAGTGATAACCGTGTTTGCCACGGTTCCGACATCCATGCCGTTCAGATACAGGGTCGTAATGCCGGTGGCCGAGTCGCGAGACACGGCAATGTGATTCCAGTCGTTGAGCGTCGCGGCTGTCGTACCGCGCACGGAAACGCTGTCGTTGATCCAGTTCTCGACCAGGCCGTCGGTTCCAGTCTGAGTTGCGGTGGACACACCGAGCGACGCATCGTAAAACCCGTAGCTGTAGATGATCGGCCATCTCAACCCGGTGTAATCGGTCGGGTTGACCCAGGCAGAAATCGTCCAGTCCGTATACGTTGAGAGATCCAGCTCTGACACGGCGGCGATATCGAGTTGATCACCGGCGGCGAAAGACAAGGCGCCGCCGATTTGCCCGGTAGACGCGACCGGAGCACTTACCGGCGCTGCGAAATTTGCGTTGGTTATCGAGTCGACAGCGTTGACGCCGGTCGCCTCATTCAGGTGCCACAGACCGACATACTCCGCGTTCCACACCGCCCACTCGTCCGCAGCACCCTGGTCATAGGCTGCGGTGCCGTCATAGTCGTAGTACACCCAGATGAAGTCACCGGTCGAATTGGCGTCGATCTGCGGAACCTTGACCCATACCGAAGCCGTGTCGGTTGCGGCGTCCCAGGATTCGACTTCATACTTGAGTTCCGTGCCGTCGGCATCGACAAAACGCACGTCGGCCCCAGCCGTTGCGCTCAAATCCAGACCGGGCAGGTTCGTTGTATTGAGAGTTACAAGAACGGCAAAATCCGTCAGGTTTTCGCTCGAAGCGGAGTTATCAAACGTTACCTTGGAACGCTGGAGCCAGGATTCATTCCACCAGCTGTCCACTCTGTTACCGGCGACATCCGTCGCGTCCGCATTGACGGCGCCGTAGTAAGTGATGACAGGCGTCGCGGCCGTATCGAGCACGCCATCGGTGAAAGTGATGTAGACGTTCTCGTCATTGACCAGGGCGCCTGTGTCGACGCCCGCCCCGATCATGCCGCCGATATCCCAGTCACCGGCGGTGAAACTCGCGTCATTCATCGCCTCGCTAAAAGTCAGGCGAATGGCGTCGATGAAACCATCGGTGTTCAGATCAGCAGTCTCTTTCGCGATAAGGCGCGGTACCACGCCATCGGTCGCCGCCACCGCATCGCTGACAACGAGTTCGGCGTCAGACAAGGCAGCCAATGTGCCCTGGGTGTAGGTCACAACCGGCTTCACACCGGTATCGATCGAGCCGCTCTCGGTCAATAGCAGAAACAACTGCGAGTCATTGGCCGTCGAGCCAGTGTCAAAACCAGTGACCGAATATCCGGCGACAGTAAAATCCCCGGCGACGGCCGTCGAATCGTTGATGGCCTGGCTCAGGGTCAGCTCAATGCTGTCAATCTGGCCGTCCCCGTCCATGTCGTGCGTCGTGCGATCAGAGATGATCGGGGTGCCGTATATTGTTACGGCAGCGGCTGTGGTGCTCGCGGTATTACCGGCACCGTCAATGATGTTAGCCCCATTAGTGACAGACACCGTATCCGTTGCGACCAGCAGTGAGTTCGCGTTAGCGGTGTTGTTGGTATTGAACGTGACCGTGATCGTATCGTTGGCATTGTTGGTCGTTGTCAACGCGATCGGATTCAGACCGGTTCCGTCATTGGGAATATTATCGCCGTCGGTCGTCAGGCCAGCGAACAGAAGTGCAACTTCCAGCTGCCCCTGGATGAGGGGTGTGGCGCTCAGTGTTTCACTGAATATGAAGGAGAGCGAATCGCCTTCACTAAACAACGACTGCTCGTCGAGGACGTTCGCTTCCGCCACCACCAGAACCGGGGCGGCCGCATCGGTCGCCGCCACACCACTGCCACCGGGTGGGTCGGTTTTCACATCGTCCTTGCCGTCCGCGAGACTGCTATTGCTGACTACTTTTACGCTCGGGGTTGCACCGGTATCCCAGCTTCCGCGTTCCTGAAGCTTGACAAAGAAGATTTCATCGAGATCACCCGTTCCCTGGACAAGACTGGTGACATAAGGCGTACTCGCATCCAGCGCATAAGTGTAGGCGCCATCAATGACGGTAATCGAAAGGCCGCTGAAGTCGTCGTTAAGAGTTGCATTTGTGTCATCTAACGTGATTTTGATGTGGTCAATCATGCCGTCGGCATCGGCATCCACGGTCTCACGGCTAGCAATAGTCAGATCCGGCAGCACGTGGAGCCAGTTATCCCGGGCTGATTCGTCGAGCAAAATTTCAGCCTCAATTACACCGGTTCGATACTCGAGTTCCCAGTCACCGCCCAGCTGCGCGTGCCCGGTCAGGTCATCACTGGCGGCAACGTCTGCACCCGTGAGCCGCGCCAGCGCATCAACCAGGGCACGGCCTTCGTCACTTCCGGCAACATCGCAGCCATAGATCAACAGGTCAGCATCCGGTGCGAACGCGTCACCCCACTGCGAAATCTGTCCGGCATTCTCGCTGATGAAGTCCGCATCTAGCACGCCTTGCCCAAGACGTACCGTCGCATCACTGCCATGAGAAACGATGTGTACCGAAGACAAATCGCTTTGGTTAAACAGGAAGGAGCTGATCTGATCGACCCCGTTGCGATCAGCATCAATGAGGACGATATCAATCTCATCGGGTTGATGAGAATCGAGAACAATCTGATCGATCAGTTGTTGATAGTCAGGTGTCTCGGTATCGACAAAAATGACTGCGCGGGACTGTTGCTGTTGAACTGTTTCAACGTTCTGGGTGAACTCTCCGTCGCCACCGAGGTAACGGATTTCCGCAACAGCGCCGGAACCCTGTTCGGCAAGTTGGAGCGGACTGATATCTGCCGAGTGAAGAATTCGCGGCTCGATCGCTTCGACCAGCATGCGCTCACGGTCTGGCTTGGCAGACGCAAATGCCGTGCGTAACGATTTGTATAAACCCTCTAAGTACTTCACCCTGCACTCCCTTTATATATTCTGATGCGTCAACTTTCCCGTCTGTCGCTCATCAATAACCGCTTCCGCCTCGCGCAAATTTCTATTTGCTTTGCGAGGGCGGCGCTTCGACCGGCACGCTTGCAGACTGGTTTTGCGCCGACACAGGCGCATCAATCAATTCAACAGAACACCGCGAACCTGGCGGGATCTTTCCATCCGCATTGGGCAGGGTCGCCCTGACCCGGAACGTGTTGCTGGCAGAATCAATATAGTGGTCAATAAGAACGATCTCGGCGTCCAGTGGTTCTGCATTCGGCAGAGTCGGTGTCACCCGGGCAATCATTCCCTTGGTGATCGTGCCGAACATGGAAGCGGGCACAACGACCTCGACGCGCAGCAGATCGAGGCGCGCGACCCGGAACAACGACTTGTCTTCAATTCGTTCGCCCAGCGACGCGTGGCGTTCGACAATAACTCCCGAAAACGGAGACCGGATTGCCCGCAACTGAAGTTGCGCGTTCGCCAGATCCACTTCACGTTTCCAGACGTCGAGTTGTTTGCGGGCCTGGGCAAATTTCTCTTCCGCCACCTTGGTTTCCGCGCGTGATTTTTCCAGCGCGGCCGCCGAAATGAATTTCTGTCCGAACAATTCCTCGGATCGGGTTTGCTGCTGTCTCAGATAAAGATAGTTCGCTTCGGCCGCCCTGACATCGGCATCCGCTTCGGCGCGTGTTTTCGCAACGCGAAGCGAAGCAGCTTCCACATGCGAGCGCAGTCGCGCGAGTACTTGACCTTTTTTTACCTTATCGCCCCGCTCGACAAGGATGGAATCGACAACACCGACCACCGGACTCCCGATTTCGGCCTCACTGTCCGGTTGAATCAGGCAAAGCAATGGCCGCGCTCCCAGCGCACTAAAGCTGTACAAGCACGCCAATACGGCAAGGTAGGTTCTTATTGATTTCATAACGCTCTGTTTGTCTGTCAAAGTCTGTCAATACTTGCAAGATCCCGCTCGACCTTTAAATCCTGCTTGAGCATGTCACGCCGCTGCGAACGATTTCGGCGTTCTTCGAGATACTGCGGCACTTGCGCAAACAAACGCACCAGCCACTGGGGGCGGGAAAGCCCATCGGCACGCATAGCCAGTCCGCAAGCCCATGCCGGCATCATTCGCAAAAACAGGGGTTGCTCGAGATGGAGCAAGGTTTGTGCGCTGCCAGGGTCGCCCTGGCGCCCGCAACGGCCAATCAGCTGCCGGTCGATGCGGCGAGATGTATTGTGCTGACAGGAAATGACATGCAATCCACCCTGCTCAATTGCTTCGGTGCTCAGAGCGATATCGGTGCCGCGTCCCGCCATGTTGGTCGCAACCGTCACACTGCCGACGTTGCCGGCATTCGAAATGATTTCCGCCTCGGTTTTATCCTGCCTTGCATTCAGTAGCGTGTGCTTCACGCCTGCGTCGTTTAGCAGTTCAGACAACGCCTCGGATTCAGCCACGGAGTCAGTCCCGATCAATACCGGTTGGCCGCTTTGATGCCGCTTCTGGATCTCGGACAACACCGCGCGCGAATGCCCGCGATGATCCGGGTAGATGGTCGTTGGCAACAACTGCCGACGATCCGGCCGCCGTAGTGGGACTTTGACAACATCAAGTCCGTAAACGCCGGACAGTTCGCCGCTGGCTTCGCGTATGGTTCCGCTCATCCCCCCCAGGTTGAGATACTTCTGGAAGAATCGCTGAAAGGTTATTTGCGCCGAGGTGATCTGCTGCTCCGTCGCCTGGCAGTTCTCTTTGTACTCGACAAGCTGGTGCAGGCCACGTGACCACATACGACCAGGTGCGACGCGACCCGTCATCTCGTCGATGATCGTCACAATGCCGCGCTCGACGATATAGTGCCGATCACGCTGGTAGAGATGCAAGGCTGCCAGTGCCTGACCGATGATCTCGTGGCGATGGAGGCGGTTACGCCACGCCGCGCCCGTCTTGCATGTGAGCCGGTCGATCCGCTCCCGGCCACTTTCGGTCAGATTGGCAACCATATCACCAGCATGCAGACGAAAATCAACGCCTTCAACAAGTGCGCCGGCAATCTGAAGCGCTTTCTCGTGATGATCGTAACGTTCTTTTTTGTCGGGTTTGCGCGCGAGAATAAGGGGCACGCGTGCCTCGTCAATGAGGATACTGTCCGCCTCATCGACAACGGCCATACACAATCCCCGCATCACCGTGTCACGTGGCTGTGATTTTTTTGAGGCGACGCGGGACAATCTTAGATGCAATTCGCTGCGCACCCCGCGCCGGATCATCGAATCGCGCAAGTAGTCGAATGCGAGTTCCTTTGCCGTGCAGTACGTAATGTCGGCGTTATACGCATGGCGGCGACGGTCGGCCTGCATCTGTTGAGTCACGAAATCCACCGTCAAGCCAAGCGCGTCATACAACGGGCGAAGTGATTCTGCGTCGCGCGCAACAAGATAATCGTTGGATGTCATTACATGCACCGGAATTCCGGCCAGGGCCGCCGTTGCAGCGCACACGCCGGCAGCCAGCGTCTTGCCTTCGCCGGTGGCCATTTCAGCGAGCCGGTTCTCCAGCATGATCTTCGCCGCGAGCAACTGGGTGTCGAAGGGCGCCATCCCGAGGACTTTGTGGCTGACATGTGAGACCAGGCCGAAAGCCTCGACAATCAGATCGTCAGCCAAACCATCCCGTGACATTTGTGCACGGAGCTTTAGTAGCGACTGATCGAATTCAAACTGCGACAGCCTCGAAATTTCTTCACGCCTTTGCTGCGCGCGCGCTACGTCGCGGGAGAAGCGCTTGACCGGATCGGATCGAAGAAACGCCGGTAATACCGAAGCATTCCGGTCTTGCACTGCATCCTCGGATGGACGACGTTCCGGATAAGAGCCGAAGACGATTCCCGGAGTCGGAAGCACGACGCCTTTCATCCGTACCTCCTGCGTGAGGCGTCATTGAACACACCGCGTGGGCCTTGCTTACAAAGGCAACAAAAAAATACATTTGACTTGATCTCTTGCCCGATCATGTCAGCTCACCGGATTGAATTGCTGGAGAAAGACCTGTCGCACACGTCTGTACCATTGGCTGGCGAGCGGCTTGGCACTGTGCTCGAACCGTACCCAGGCACGACCACCCGCGCGTTCCAGCGTTCTGCCCGGCAACGCAAGATCAAACAGCACGACCGGTTCGACTGCACGTACACCATTGGCATCTGACGGGTCAGTCACGTGTGAGCCGCCACCAAGATCGCCAAGGGCCGCACTTGGCAGCTCCCACGTGGCGGCAGGTATGTCACGTACAAGCTGGGCAACGACCGGCTGCTGGGGCCGGTCCGAAATCCGCACCGCGATGCCACGCGTGTCTTCTCTTATCAGGGCCGCATCGTACTCAGGGACCGCGGCTCGAACCGCAATCTGCTCCGCCTCGAAAACATACCCGAGCGTGCTGCCCTGCTTGACGAATGTTCCAACAAGATCACCTTGCCGCGGCATGACGAGGTGCCCCGAGACATGACTGCGAATTACAAGGTCCTCAATCTTCTGTTCCGCTCTGATCAAGTCAGCTCGCAACCGATCAATTTCTTCCTCCAGCTTCTGGGCGCGCTCAGCATCAACAAACATTGCCGCATAGCGCTGCGTCCTGGCACGCTCGAGCTGGCTTGCCAGCGCCTGTCTGTCTGCCAGTAGCGCGCTGTCTTCCAGAACAATGAGGGTTCGCCCCGGCTCGACGAACTCACCACTGGAAACCAGAACACTGGTAACAAATCCGCCAGTCTTGGCCCTCACCCTGGCTTGATCGGGCAACCACACAACTCCCTGTGCGAGCGTGTTGTGCGGAACAGGAAACACGCCGACCAACAGAACTATTGCGCCCAGCATGCCACTCAATGCCATCCACGAACGGCGCTGGCTGCGTTGCGAAGACGCGGATGCAAGAATTTCGCCGAACGTTCTCCAGAGCGGCAACACTATGAAAGTTGACAAGACGAAGAGCCCGGCCAACACGCCGAGCACAAGCGACTGCGAACCTACCCACAATATGATTGCCCCGAATACAATCACCCGGTAACACATCGACGCGGGAAAGTAGCCGAACAACCACTTCTCCTCCCCCTTGGCCATGTGCTCGGAGACAACACCCTCCCGGCCCAGGGCCAATCGCCGCAGGATGTTGTTCCAGTATTTCTTGCTGCGCGGACTGAGGTTCGGTACATCGACCAGATCGCTCAGGACGTAATAGGCGTCGAAGGGCAACAAAGGATTGCCATTGAAAATGAGCGTCGATACGCTGGCAATGAACATGGTTACGAATGCAATATCCTTGACCATGCCAGGTTGCACATTGAGCCAGACAAGCAATGCCAGACTGGCCAGCGCGAGCTCGGCAATAATTCCCGCAGCGCCAACGAAAGCCCGTTGGCCGCGATGACGAAAACCTCCGGCATCGGATGCATCGACATAAGGCGCCGGCACAAGAAGAAACAGAGTGAAGCCGTACTCCCGGACCTCTCCACCCCACCGCATGACGGTAAGTGCGTGCGCCAGTTCATGAACGGCCTTGATGAACGGGAAGCTTAACCAGATCAGGAAGATGTAATAGGGCGTGCCGAGATTGGCGATTCCGTGAGTCTTGATCGCGGGCCAATTCGAAACACAGACGAGCAACGCGATCGCGACCATTAAGGACCAGAGCCAGAAAAACGGCATGTTGACGAACGGCGCCGCCAACCACTTGATCCGCTTGAGCTGCTCGCTTGGATTACCCATAGGGACGCGAAACGCAAACGGGTTAACCATTGCCTTGCGCTTTTTTTGCAGACGCTCTTCGCGCCGGCGTACCAGAGTTGCGGCGTCGGGCGCGGACTCGTAAGCGAAAATTCCCTGCTCGTCCAGGTGAATCAGCAACTTGACAACGTCATCCTGGGTCGGCGCGTCATCCCCGAGGCGCTCAATCAGGTCATCCCATATCTCCTGTACGGTGTGTTCGCCATCACAACGGCCGATAAACTCATAGGCCTGTTGACTGGCTCGATGCTGCTGCCCGGTTGCCTCGTTGACAAGGACGTGCCAGTCGCAATCACGGTAGCGCATGCGGCGCACTGTGACGTCGCGCCGGAAACGCGGACACCTGTTCGAAACGCGATACCAGAGCGGGCTGAACAGTGATTCACGCATGCTCATAACCCGAGTGACCACGCGGCAATTCGCATCCAGTCAACCAGACGATGCGTCATGACCCAGGCAACCGATCGTTGGTCCACAACAATCCGCGCTGCGCCCTGAAGCCCCGGGCGCATCGTGCCAAGAGACTCCTTGAGTTCACCCTCGACTTCGAAGTAATTGCGCCCATCGCGCGCTTCGGCGACTGGCGATATACGGTGCACCTTGAATTGGAAATTACGATCCGGCATGGCACCGAGCGCAAGGTATCCCGTCTGATCCAGCGATATATCCGCGATATCGCGTTCATCGATTTCAAGAATCAGGCGAAACTCATTTACCGGGGCGACGGTAACCAATGTGTCTCCCCGTCGGACCGGGGCGCCAAGGGTCTGACTGAGATCGCCCATAATGACAACACCGTCAAACGGGGCAACAATGCTGGCACGCGCGATTTGCTCTTCCACAAGGCCAAGTTTTGCCCGCGCCTCTTCGGCAAATGACTGGCTGATGACAAACTCACTGCGATCTCCGCGTGCGAGTGCGGCTGGTGCGGCATTCTCATGCTGCGACAATTCGCTTTCCCATTTACGCCGCTCAAGCTCCAGCTCCTGGCGAGCAAGCTCAACCAGTACCTGCCCCGCACTGACCGTGTCGCCCGGTCGAACATACGCAGATTCAAGATATCCGTCAGATGGTGCCACCAGAGCCCTCTGGACAGCGCCTTCAAGTCGTGCGGGTGCACCAATACGGTAATCCGTGCTGACGACCGCCGAGGCGCCGACGACGAGTAGCGCTCCGATCGCTACGCATTTCGCGACGACATGCCCGGGCCCCACTGCTTTCCTGGCCACGTTGGCGATCGCCCGCCTGAAACGCCAGTGCCATGAGCGTTCATTCTCACGCTTGAGCAGAAGAATCGGACCGACAATCGCCATGATTTGCTCGTAGTCGGCGATCTCCTGCTTCGTGAAGGGCGCATCACCACCACGTTCGAAAGTGACCGAACCGACTGCTCGTCCGTCATCTACGATCGGTACGGTGCACACAGCACAACTGCGGCGTTTCGCGAGTTCTGCATGTGCTACGTTGATTCTGGGGCGATCACCCTCAATGCCTGGATAGGCGACCGTCGCGCTCTGGTCGAGGGCCTCGTCCATGGCGATCGAGATCAGTTTGAAGATTCGGGCGCCCTGCTCAAAGTCTGCGAAACTGGAAATTGCCTCGACACGTGAATACGTGCGATCACGGAAACCGATGGCAGCATGATCAAGTTTCAAAACGGTTGCCAACTCAGTCGCCAGCGCAGTTGCCGCTTCCCGGAAACTCCGATGCGTCAGCAGCGGTTCCTGAAACTCGAGCAAGCGGGCCGCATCAGCTACCGCACGCTGTACGACGGCGTCGGAGAGCCCAGATGCGAGGGCAGCCGTGGCCTTGTCAAGCTCGGCCATCATCGACTCGTTAGAGTCCTGTCGCCGCCCGCTGAGTTCGAGCGCTACCGCGCCAATGGACTCCTCACCCATTTTCAAGGGAACGGATATCACCCGGGACTCGGTTTCGCTTTGAGGATCAGTGCTCTCGCTTTGACGAAGCGCTGGTGTCCGGGTCTTGAGGGCTTCACTGGCAACCGCGCGAAGCGTTTCGGCCTGGGGTGCATCGGCGCCGGTTGTCGCCACAACAGCCGGATCAACCCCGGTCGAATCAGTCAGCAGTACAACGCCAGCGGATACACCACTCGATTCCTGGCAGTACTCGTCAAGCCATTGCTGTATCGGCGTTGCTGACATTTCCACATGAGCAATTGTTGTTCAGATGCAGCTCTATACCGCACATTGCGTGCCCGATTACATTGCTTCAAAAACTTAAGATAGAACCGATTACGGTAGACCATGACAGGTCTCCGGAATGGAAATTGCACTTCGCTGAGACATGTTGAAAAAACCGCCTTGCAGGTGACATGTGCCATTCGACACACAGCGTTTGCAGGAATGCGTAAACGGTCAAGATCAGCCCATAGGGGGCCTTTTTTCCGTGTTAATCAATCCAGTGCCGGCTGGAGTTCGTCGCTGACCAAGCATCGGCGGCGCACCGCAACAGCCTGGTAAAAACCAGCGGTCACCGCTTTGCATCACTTTCTCGACAATCAGGTCCTGCAGAAGAATTTCGGGCCATCTCAGCCCCAGGCAAACAACGCGCAATGCGTCCGAATGCGCTGTATTGCCGCTTCGCGCCTACCCGAGGGAAAGTTATCTGAAGACGGTCCAGCGGTGTCAAACCGGAAGGGCAACTTCGCTGCGCAGCGCGGTAACGTGATCGTCGCTACGCTAGCCGTGCTGGTGCCGTTAACTGCACTCTTTCTTGCACTACTGCCCGAGATCGAAAGTCTGGTCAACCAGTATCCCCGGGACGACCTCGCCCGCCATGCCCACGCGATTGGTGCACAGACAGTTCAACGCCTGACTGCCGCCGATCATCTGCTCCGCGTTGTGAGCTCCGATGTCGTGCAAACCGACACGGTTAACGCAATATCGACATCTACGAGGCTGGATGCATTCACCAATGTCGCGTTGTTGCAGCCAGACAATGCGCCCATTGTCCTCAAAGGGAATACGCCAACCCTGGGTAGACTTGACGCGACCACACTGGCGCACCTTTCCCGCGGACGGACTGCGCTGATAACGGATCATGAGGGGACAAATCCGGGACCAGCGCTACTGCGCGCAGTCAAACTGCCGGCTCGCGAACGACCGGGCTTGTTGTTCGCTGAACTATCATCAGAGTACCTCTGGCGCGCCGCTGACCCGGCCATCCGGCACTACCGCTTCTGCATTGCCGACGCCACCAACAGGCCCGTCTTCTGCGAACAAGCATCATCTCCGGAGCTGGCCGTTGCCGGTTACGGGATGACTGCGTTAGCGGCGAGTAGTGATTCGCCCAAAACGCAAGCCGCGGAATCATCACGCGTCGATCTCTCCCAATCGTTTGCTGCCGACCACTGGATCGTCTCGGTCTCCCGTCAGCAAGCGGCCTCGTCTGTGACGACGGGACGGTCGGCGATCACTTACATGATTTCAGGAATGGTTGCCATGATCATGTCATTGGCCATCGCCTGGAGACTCAAACGCCGTCGAACGGTTTCGCCCGGCGCAGGGTCGCCAATCGGTCAATCCGAACCACGGCAAGGTACGGGGAAACCGGCAAAACCCGGCAAGGGCGGCGCCGCTAAAGAAACTGGCGATTCGCAAACACCCGATGAAACCGCCCGTGCATTGCTCCTCTTCTCGGAAATCGACCGCGCAATCCTGTCGGGCGCGACGTTTGAGCGCATTGTCGACTCCATACTGGATCGAATCCCGGAAGTACTCCCGGGCGACGCAGCTGCCCTGGCCGTACTTGATCGCGAAAAACCGGCCCTTTGCAAATTGATGCTCGTCGGACATGACAAGGAACGCCGGGAATTCCCACTTGAACAGGCGCTCGACGCACGCTCTACCGGAATGCTCGCCTCGATTCCCGACGGTGACTGGTTTGACGCCGTCTCTGAAGACGCACTGCTGGCCCCTTTGCACGCCATCGGGATGAACCGTTGCCTGCTGGTCCCCATTTTTCGCGACGGTGTACCGGCGGGAGCTCTTGTGATCGCGATGGGATCCACCCGGATTCTCGGCAAACGCGAGCATGAACTTGCGTGTGCTATTGCAAACCGGCTCGGTGTTGCGTACACGACAACCGCCCGCGGCCAGGAGTTGCTGTTCCATTCCCTGTACGATTCGACCACGGAATTACCCAATCGAAAGTTCTTCGAAAACAGACTCGAGGAAGAAATCTCGAGAGCGCGGCGCGAGTCGAATCCACTGGCGCTTATGTTGGTTGATCTGGACAAGTTCAAGGAAGTCAACGACAGCTACGGGCATGAAGCCGGTGATGTTCTGCTTGAACAAGCATCTGCCAGACTGAAAACCTGTCTTCGGACGGAAGATCTGGTGGCACGGATCGGCAGTGACGAATTTGCGATTTTGCTGCCGTCCATCTCACAAGGCAGGGACATCGCCAGCGTAGCCAAAAAACTGATCGACACATTGTCGGCAGCGTATTTGATCCAGGGCCGCGGCCATCACTTGACCGCATCGATCGGTGTTGCAGTTTTCCCGAAGGATGGAAAGAGTGGCAGGGCACTGTTGAGCGGTGCCGACTTCGCAATGAATGACGCCAAGCGAAGGGGCGGTGCGATCTACTCGTCGTACGAGTCGCAGAGCAACGAACAGGCGCAGGATCGAACAGCCCTGACAAACGACCTTAGGCAAGCAATTGCGAAACAGGAACTGGTCTTGTATTTTCAACCCCAGATCGATTTGGCACGCTGTGAAATCGTAGGCGTTGAGGCGCTGTTGCGTTGGCAACATCCCACACGCGGGTTGATCATGCCAACCGAATTTATCAGCATAGCGGAACAAAGTGACCTCATCGAGCAGATCGGAGACTTTGTCAGACTCGAGGCCAGTAAGCAATTTCGTGTGTGGGAATCCGATGGGAACGCGCCAATGCGGATTTCGATCAACGTATCCAGCCGCGAACTGAGAAGCCCGACTTTCCTTGAGAAAATCGAGAACACGCTGGAGACGACCGGGTTACGGCCCTTTTCTCTTGAACTTGAAATCACCGAGAGCCTGCTGCTGGAGCATTCGGACCACGTCGTTTCAGTACTCAAGGCGCTCAACGATCGCGGGGTGCGAATCGCCATCGATGATTTCGGTACGGGCTACTCGTCCATGGCTTACCTGAAAAAGATTCCCTTCCACGTACTGAAAATCGATCGCTTCTTTGTCAAGGACATTGGCACTGCGGACGGCTCGGACTCCATCGTAAATGCCATCATTGGCGTCGCTCAGGGACTGGGGAAGGAAATCGTGTCAGAGGGCATCGAGACCGAAGAACAGCGCGTATTCCTTGCCGAGAACGGCTGCGATCTGGCACAGGGTTTCTTGTGGAGCCCCCCGCTACCCGCCGACGAGTTTGTAGCCTTTAAGCGTAACTGGAACGATTCAGGACGAAAAGCCAAGGCCGCGAAGTAAGCTCAATTATCACCATCCTGCCCTGCATCGCCCAACAAGGTCGCTATGGAAGGCGACACCACGGTTGGACAATTACGCTCCACACCCCAGTCAGAAAAAGTCTACCATTCCAGCATTGATCCGTTGGGAGCAAGCACGCCGGTTGACTTGGTCATGGCACCCGAAAAAACACCGAACGGAGCCGGGCAGAAGTCCGTGCAGCGGCAACTGTCGCTCCGCGCACTGACGCCCGCATTGGGCGCTGAAGTTCTGGATGTCGACCTTTCGCAAGACATTGACGATGCGCTATTCGTGCAAATTTATCAGGCATTCCTTCGCCACCAGGTGCTGCTGTTCAGCCCGCAGGACTTGTCGCCCGCAGGTCAGGTGGCGTTCGCCCGACATTTCGGAGCAGTCCAGATTCACGTAATGAATCAGTATCATGCGGACGATTATCCCGAGCTATACCGACTGTCTAATGTCGACAAGGATGGCAAGCCCAATGGGCGTCATCCGGACAAGGGCACCATGGCGTGGCATACAGACGGATCATGGCGTCCGCTAACCGGTCAGGCGACCATCATTTACGGCGAGACCGTCCCGAAGTCGGGTGGCGAAACTCATTTTTGTGACATGTATGGCGCCTGGGAACGGCTCAGCCCGAACTGGAAAGCGCGCATCGAAGGCAAGCGTGCGGTGCACAATCTCGATTTCTCGCGCAATCGCAGGCACGGTGATCAACCCATGACCGAACAACAACGAAAGGCAACACCCCCGGTTGATCATCCCATTGTGCGAACGCACCCGGAAACCGGGCGAAAGTGCGTTTTTCTTGGTGATCATGCGGAATACGTCGTTGGCATGCCCTACGCGGAAGGCCGCGCGTGGATCGAAGAACTGAATTCGGCAATCGTGCACGCCGATTTGACCTACAAGCATCGGTGGCAACCAAAGGAACTGATGGTATGGGACAACCGCTGCTTGATGCACAAGGCCACGCCATATGATGTTGCCACCCAGTCACGAATCATTCGCCGCTGCACGGTGCTGGGTGAAACACCGCCTCACTAAACGTGGCAGGCCTGTTACTTTGCTGGAACGCAATCAGAATCAGAGCCGCCGGCGACGGGGCAAAAGGGGAAACGAATGAAAATCGGCGTGAAGTTGCTTGCTCTGCAATGGCTGGTGCTCGCTCTGTGTTCTACGGCAGCAGCGGCCCAGGCGCTACCCGCTGGCCAGCCGGCGTCAGTCGGCTTTTCGGCGGACCGTCTTCAGAACATCAGCAAGGTATTTGGTGATCACGTTGGCAACGGGCACATTGCTGGTGCCGTTTTTATGGTCGCACGCGATGGCAAGCTGGCATATTCGGACGCAGTGGGTTTTCGTGATCCGGTAAAACGCAAACCGATGACAATGGATGCGATTTTCCGGATCTACTCGATGTCGAAGCCTCTCGTGTCCGTGGCTGCAATGATGCTGGTTGAAGATGGCGCCATGCAATTGACCGATCCGGTAACGAAATTTCTGCCATCGCTGAAGAACCTGAATGTCAGTGTTGCGAATATTGACGCCGCGTCGGGAAACACTACATACACGCTGGTTCCGGCAGCACGCGAGATGACGGTGCAGGACCTGTTGCGCCATACCGCGGGACTTGCATACGGAGAAATTACCGCCAACGTGCCCGTGAAGGAAGCTTATGCAAAGGGCGGGCTGTATAGCACAACGACCAATTTCGACATTCGTGGCCTGACGCCACCACAACAAATTGATACTTTTTCGCAGGCACCGCTCGCGCACCAGCCGGGAACAGTGTGGGAGTACAGTCTGGCGAGTGACCTGCTGGGCCGTGTCATAGAGGCGGCTTCGAGGCAACGCCTTGCTGATTTTCTTGAGAAACGCCTGTTCAAACCGCTCAACATGCCGGACTCGGGGTTCCGCGTTCCGCCACAGGATCTCGACCGGGTTGCGGAGCCGTTACCGACGGACGCAAGTGGAAACAAGACCACGCAGCTCATTGACGTCGCTGTTGAACCGGCCAACGACTCCGGCGGAGCAGGTGGCGTTTCCACTGCAGCGGACTACCTGCGCTTCTCACAGATGCTGCTCAATGGCGGCGAACTTGGCGGCAAGCGGGTGATGAGCCGCAGCAGCGTCGCACTGATGGCGTCCGACCATATCGGCACACGAATCCAGGCAGTGCTGACACCGGGCGAACTGTTACTTGGAACGCCGGGTTACACGTTTGGGCTCGGGTTCGCCGTTCGCGAGGAACAGGGTATCGCCGGCGTCCCCGGATCTCGCGGTGAGTTTATGTGGGGTGGTTACGCAGGCACCTTTTTCTGGATCGACCCCGAAGAGCGCATCGTTGCAGTCCTGATGAGCCAGGCGCCCGGGCCCATGCGCGCCTACTATCGCAAATTGTTCAAGCAGCTTGTCTATGCTTCGATCATCGACTGAATAGCCCGGACCTCGGGCTGCCTGTTCGGGTCGTCAGGCAGATAACCGGGGATCAGTCTTGATGCCGGGACCACGAAACGCTCTGGATAGGCGACAATCGCGCTTGTTTTGATCTAACCCACTGTCGGAGCTTTCGGCATAACGGAGACACTTCATGGATTTGCACGAAATCTTTTCACACCTTCGCCAGTTCGACACGCCCACCATCAGCAATGCCCTTGAAATTGCCCGCGGCTCCCGCGAAATTTCCGGGTTCACTCAACGCTCGTTCCTGACGGCTTCGTCGCGCCTGCCGGCTATTGTCGGATTCGCGCGTACCGCGAAGATTCGCTGCTCGACGCCATACGATCCGGCGCAGCGCCGGCGTAACCAGATCGCCTACTACGACTATGTTTCTAAGGGTGAAAAACCCTCTCTTGCCATCATTCAGGACATTGACGAACGACCGGGGCTGGGAGCTTTCTGGGGCGAGGTCAACACCCACATTCATTGGGGGCTTGGCTGCGCCGGCACCGTGACCAACGGGTCAATGCGCGACCTGGATGCGATGCACCCCGAGTTCCAGTGCCTTGCCGGGTCGCTTTCACCCAGCCATGCCTGGGTCCAGGTCGTGGAGTTCGGCAAAACGGTGGATGTGTTCGGCATGTCTGTCAATCCGGACGATATCGTACATGCGGACCAGCATGGCGCCGTCGTGATTCCGCCCCGGTACCTGGAGCACTTGCCGGCAGCGATCGATCTGATGGCGCGCCGCGAGAAAGTGCTGCTGGATGCGGCAAAGCGGCCTGATTTCAGCATGTCCGTACTAAAGGAAGCTTTCGCAGAATCAGAAAAAGTGGAGTAGGGACCGGCTTGACGGACTGCTGGGTCAGGTGGCTACCTCCAACGCAAAAACGGACACCCGAAGGTGTCCGTCTCACCAATCAATGCAGTACCTGTACCGTCAGTGCTCCGCGCCACGCAATATGAGATAGATCTCGTCTTTCAACAACAACCGCCTTTTTTTCATCTCTTCAAATTCGAAGTCCTGAAACGGTTTGTCGTTTTCCTCTATATCTACAATTTCCGAGTTAAGCTGTTCATATTCGGCAACCAGTTGCGCAAGATGCGTGTCGTGTGACCGCATTTTCTTCAGGGTTTGTCTGTACTCGGGAAACTCGTGTTCAACGTCGTGTGGCTGTATGTACATCGGCACTGTCCTCCGTCGTCATATTCGGCTGCAGGACGCAACCGCATAACGAGGATACGCCGGAGCCAAATCAATCACCAGCGCCTTTTTACAATTTGCCATCGCAACAACGAAAAGCCTTGTGATGGTCGCACGTTAGAGAATGATTTTTGCAGCGCAACAAGCATCTCTTATTTCTGCAGCAATGTTAGGCAATGCAAGCGTATGACAAGGCCATTGCCATAGGTCAGGGCCAGGACACACATCGCCGGTCTGCACTGTTGAACCGGCACAAGATCCCGAGAAGCGCAATTCACACATGGAGGCAGCATGAACAGCATCAATAATCCGGCACGCGAGCGACTCGTTCGCGATGAACTGGCCATTGGAGTGGGGGTTCGCTCAGTCCGCGGCATTGAGGTAGCGACCATCATGAAAACCGCCGGGTTCGACTGGCTGTTTATTGATCTTGAGCACGGCGCCGCATCGGTCGAAACAGCTGGGTCGATCTGCGTAGCCGCGCTTTCCGCCGGCATTGCTCCGCTGGTCCGGGTTCCGCACGGAGATCTCAATCTCGGCACACGTTGTCTTGATGCCGGCGCACTCGGCATTGTGATGCCCCACGTCGATACCGTCGACGAGGCAAGGGCAATCGTCGATGCCTACCGCTTCGCCCCGCAAGGCCACCGTTCAATAGCGGGAAACTATGCACAACTCGGATTTGCCCCCAGTTCAGCCGCGGATGTGGTGAGCATGTTCAATGAGGCGACGCTGGTGGTTGCGATGATGGAAACACCGCGTGCTATCGAGAATGTTGACGAGATTGCCGCGATCGAAGGAATTGACGTTTTATTAATGGGAACCAACGACCTGTGTCTTGAAATGGGGATCCCCGGGCAAATTGACCATCCGCGCGTCGGAGAAGCAATCGATCGCATCGTATCCGCATGCCGGAAACATGGAAAGTGGGCGGGGCTTGGCGGGGTTTATACGAAAGAGCTGCTCCAGGCATACATCGCGCGTGGAATGCGGATGATTCTGGCGGGCAACGATATCAGCTTGCTGATGAATGCATCGCGTGATCAGGCGCAGTTTGTCCGGGCCTGCAAGTAAGGATTGCAGCCCTGATCGCTTGATCGAAAAACATTCGGGGAAAAACAGAAAGCATGAACAAGGTATTCGTTCACGATCAACTGATCCGGTTCTCGCATTGCGATCCCGCGGCGATCGTCTATTTCCCCCGTTTCTTCGATCTCGCACATGCAACAATGGAGGACTGGTTCGCTAACGCGGTAGGCTTCCCGTTACCCGATTTGATCGTAAAGCGCCGCGTCGGCACGCCGACGGTCAGCATTCATTGCGATTTCAGCAAGCCGTTGCGCATGGGTGACACACTGCGCTTCGAATTACGCGTGACCAAGTTGGGTAATGCATCTGCGAATTTCGAATACCGGGGCATGAAAGACGGCTCCGAGCATCTGCGCATTACGCAGACAGTAGTTTTCATGAATCTGGACGCGGCGCGGGCGGTTCCAATTCCAGAAGATGTCCGATCGGCTATCGAGCCATTTCTGGCAACGGCAGCAAATACCCCTCTATGAGCGTCCATCTGATGAGCGCTCTCGTGCGTATCATCTTGCCAGATTTAAATTCAGTCAAACACCGTACATATTCAAACAGGAAGCGTCACATGATCCCAGTCTGGAAGTTTGCCCTCTTTGCCCCGGCTTTAGCCACTTCCGCCATGGCCAACGCTGACGAATTCAATGGCTACGACGCAATGTCGCTCTCGCAGGGCAAGCAAGTGGAAACCGACTGTTCGATCAACTGGAAGAACCCCAAAGACGGCAAGGTCTACTGCTTCGCCAACGCGCGCAACCAGTTTATGTTCAAACAAAACACCAAGACCTTCGTGCCGCGCGCCCAGAAGGTGTTCGAAGAGAAATAGCGTGGGTACGGGACGAGACGAGGCCGGATCAGTAAAACGCGGCAGACACGCTTTACACGCCCAACACCCGGGGCACTGACAACACGCAACAATATGGTGCGGTCCGCATTCCGGCAAACAAGTCCGGCGGCGACTTGTGTCAACCAGCCTTTGTGGCACCAGCCTTTGCAGCTGCGTTCTCCGCCAGGAGAATCCCGTCTGGCACATGAACGGTCGTTGTCGGAAACGCAATCTCGGCGCCGTGCCGCTCGACAATATCACTGATCGTCAACATCACTTTTTCCTTGACCCCGTGGAACTCTGTCCAGACCGTAGTGTGCGTAAATGTGTATATGAAGAAGTTTACGGATGAGGCGCCGAATTCGTTCAGATTGACCATCAGCGTTTGTGATTGATCGATATCGGGACTCTCTTCCAGATACTTCCGCACATCCTCGAGTATGGCCGGGACTTTGGACATGTCGTCGTAACGAACGCCGATAGTTTCCTTGATGCGACGATGCGACATCCGAGACGGATTCTCTACGGAAATATTGGTAAAGACCGCGTTCGGCACGTATAGCAACCGCTTGTCAAAAGTGCGAATCGCCGTTCGCCGCCAGCCAATTTCCTCGACGGTGCCCTCGATTTCGCGGTCCGGAGAGCGTATCCAGTCGCCGACTGCAAACGGTCGATCCATGTAGACCGTCAACCCTCCGAACACATTTGCCAGCACATCGCGCGCTGCGAGGCCGACGGCGATCCCACCAACACCACCAAACGCCAGCAGACCGGCAACATTTATTCCCATTGTCTGCAAGATGATGAGCCCGGTCGTCACGAACACGGCCGCGCGCAGCAGTTTTCCGACGCCCTGGACCAGTGTCACATCTACTTCTTCGCCACGGCTTTGCCTGGCTTCGATATAACGTCGCTCATACAGGCGGGTGAAGCGCACGGCAAACCACATGAGCACCAGAATGATGCCGACTTTTCTCAGCATGTCTATCGCAGTAAAGACCACAGCTTCAGTGTGAGCCCCCACAATTTCCCCGGCGAACGAGATTCCCAATACCCACACCAACCCTCGGGATGGCCCCGTCAACGCCTCAAGCAGGACATCATCGAACATGTTGTCCGTATCGTGAGCACGCCTGGCGAGCCGTTTCAGAACTCTCCTGACGACCGCCCCCAGAACGAGAGTCAACGTAACTACAACGAATGCCTGAAGCATCCATGTGATGTCGTCACCCCACAACGATGACAGTTTGTTAATCAGTTCCACTTTGCTGCTTCCTTACTTTTGGTTGACCACGAAGAAGACAACGTCTTACCGCGCCGCCAGTTGCGGCGTTTCCCCTCTCACTTCGCGAAAAGGCGTTTCGGATCCTTAAACGCCTTGAATTCCAGCGCGTTGCCACTGGGGTCACGAACAAACAACGTCGCCTGCTCGCCCGGCTGGCCGGCAAACCGCACATGCGGATCGATAATGAAATCGGCACCCGCGTCCTTGAGACGTTGTGCAACAGTGTGCCATTTCGCCATCCCGAGCACGACACCGAAATGACGTACCGGCACTTGGTCGCCATCGACCGTATTGATGCCAACCACCCCGGTTTCGCTTGTTCGGTGCGCCACAATCTGGTGGCCGAAAAAATCGAAATCAATCCAATCCTCAGCCGATCTGCCCTCTCGACATCCCAGCAATTCGCCGTAAAAGCGCCGGGCCGCATTGAGATCGTCAACAGGAAAAGCGAGGTGAAACGGTGGAAGATCAGGCATGGTATTGCTTTACCGAATAACAAGCCAGAGTCAGCCGGCTGACTACAGCAACGCTGTGCTGCCACCGGCATCGCAGCAGCAGCAAACGGCGCTGACATTCGCCCACTAGTGTGCGGTTTCCCTGCACTTTTATCCCCCGGCGTGTGTACGATTACGATAGGCGTCAATGTATAGCTCGACAACGCCTTCTGATTGATCGACTGACTGGCGCGCCAGGGTGGCAACCGTGTCAATGTGGTCGATAAACCCTTCGATACCGCGTATTGCCAGCATGCGCGTGTACTTCAACCCAGCGGACTGGCCCGCAAACCTGATCGCTTGCGGATCATTCATGAAATCGCGGGTGCGAAACGGCTCAAGCGCCCAGTATGCACTCGATATCTGCTTCATATCATCCTCCAACCCCGGGACGTTGTAGTCAATTCTGTTGGTGAATGTGTAATTCGCCATCAGCACCTCCCCTATCAGCCGCATTTCCAGCAAAATACGCTGCTCGTTGCCGGCGATAGTCGTGAAATGGGTGGCGATATAGTCGGCTTCCTCGCCGTTGAGGATAA
Organism: Burkholderiales bacterium; assembly: GCA_035528435.1. Lineage (GTDB taxonomy): Bacteria > Pseudomonadota > Gammaproteobacteria > Burkholderiales > Eutrophovitaceae > SG8-40. Next base: position 15,597 of record DATKYN010000250.1, on the reverse strand, counting down.
GGTCTATTTCGCGATCCAGAACCGCGTAAAACCAATCGGGTGTTTCAATCCGGCTTTCGATTAGCTCAGCCGCGCCTCGCGTCAACGCGCTTTCGGCTTGCCGCCACTCCGGAGTTGTCGCGTTCCAACCACGACCAAGGTTCGCAATACGGCCGTGGCTCGCAAGGAGTTCGCGCGCTCGCAGCAATGCCGCCTGCCTGACCACGGCCTTGCCCAGGGCGATTGGCAGAGCCGGATCAAGGCTGCGCGCCAGGCGAGATACCGCTGCGGACTTGAGCGCCTCCTCATCGTCGCTGTCCCGGAACTGGTCGGCGCGCGTCGACCCCGACAAGACGACAAAGCCAAACACCAACCCAGCGATGAATATTGTTGCGAGACGGGGCATGCGCTTCTCCGGCACAAAAAAGTGCAAGTGTACCGCCTTCGGGAGCGGGTCCATTTCGCCGGGCGCAGCATGGGTCGCTTGCGTCAGCAATGCGAAGATGCGGGGTAGTTCGTCCGAGACAGTGATCGGCAGTGTGACGCTGTTTGACGGTATCATCTTGGCATCAGGTATGACCCGCGCCGAAAAACGCCGGGAATCACTAAACTAATAACATCAGGGAGATGCGAAATGGCTTCACATGACAAGGTCGCGATCATTACCGGAGCAGGGAGCGGTATCGGCAAGGCGGTGGCGCTGGCTTTTCTCGACGACGGCTATCGTGTCGCACTCGCCGGGCGTCGACAAGACGCACTCGAAGGTACGATCAAGGACGCAGGGAGCAAGGGCTCGGCCGCCATCGCCGTGCCCACCGATGTCAGTGACGCTGATGCAGTGAAGAAACTCTTCACGACGGCACACGAGAAATTTGGCCGTGTTGACGTGGTATTCAACAATGCCGGGGTGAACGCTCCCGGCGTGCCGCTGGAAGAATTGACACTGCAGCAATGGAAGAACGTGGTCGATATCAATTTGACCGGCATGTTTCTCTGTATACAGGAAGCATTTCGCATCATGAAGGACCAGGATCCACGAGGGGGGCGAATTATCAACAATGGATCCATCTCGGCCCATGCGCCTCGACCCAACTCCGCACCGTATACCGCGACCAAGCATGGCGTGACCGGGTTGACCAAATGCGCCTCGCTCGACGGCCGTAAATACGACATCGCCTGCAGTCAGATCGACATTGGCAACGCAATGACCGAACTCGCCGCCAGAATGGCCAAGGGTGTTCCCCAGGCCGACGGCTCGATCAAGCCCGAAGCCATGATGAATGTGAACGAGGTTGCCTCGGCTGCCCTTTACATGGCGAGTCTGCCACTCGATACGAATGTTCAGTTTATGACGATCATGGCAACCAAAATGCCGTTTGTCGGGCGAGGCTGAGCTGGGGGGATGCCACCCTGGTGGTTGTGGATCCCCATTACGATTGCGGCTGCCGCCGCTCAGACATTACGCAATGCCACACAACGCCACCTGAGCTCGGACCTCGGGACGCTCGGCGCAACCTTGGTACGATTTCTGTACGGCCTGCCGTTCGCAGCGCTGTGGTTACTCGCCGTATCACGGTTCGGCGACTACGATTTTCCGGCGCTCGACCGGACGTTCGGTGGCTGGCTTGTCCTCGGTGCGTTCAGCCAGATTGCCGGAACCGCATTGCTGCTGCGAACCATGCGCGAGCAGAATTTCACACTCGGTGTTGCTTATTCCAAAAGTGAAGTGATGCAGGTTGCCGTGTTTGGGTTCGTGTTCCTGGGCGACCCACTGGCATCGATGACCGTTGCCGCCGTTGTGCTCGGCACTCTCGGCGTAATGTTGCTTACACCGGTAGATCGACGACACCCCATTCGCACATTGATCGGTGGCTTGGCGACACGGCCTGCCTTACTCGGCCTGGCATCCGGCGGCAGCTTTGCGCTCTCAGCCGTCGGCTATCGAGGGGCGGCTCTGGCGCTGGACGCTCCTTTTCTGATTGCTGCGGCGGTCACCCTGCTGGGAGCCCAGTTGGTCCAGACCACTGTCATGTCGGTATTTTTGAGAGCGTATCGGCCGGGGTTACTGACGCGAATATTACGCGCCTGGCGGACCTCATTGCTTGCCGGATTCAGCGGCGCTACGGCTTCAGCAGGATGGTTTACCGCGATGGCAATCGAACCGGTCGCACACGTGCGCACCCTTGCCCTTGTCGAGCTGCTTTTCAGCTATGTTATTTCGCGGCGGATCTTCGGCGAGCAGTTCGGAAAGCTTCAGATTGTCGGTCTGGCTGTCCTGATTGCGGGGCTTTTCCTGGTCACACTCGGACCCCGCTGAGCTGCAAACATGCTTCTCCCACACCAGACGTACATACGAGCGTTGAGACGGATGGACTAGCAACACGCCAACCGCTGATTGAAGGCCCCGCGCAACCAGTCGCTGCCGTCAATGCTGTAAGAGTCGCTGCTTTTGGTAACAGGCTACTGCCCCACCCAGAAGAAATTCATCAACCGCGAGACTGCAGCCAGGCAAATCAGCAGGAACGCCCGACGAGGGTCGAGCCAGAGAATATCAGACAGCGTTCGATAGCAAACACGTGCGGTCCGCGATCCAGCACCGCCGTTTCAGCGCGCTGTTCAATAGTGACCAGCGACGGGTCGTTGCGGCGCACCCAACCAAGCAAATCGGCGACGGCCTCCTCATCAACGACCGGGCGCCACAGCAGTGGCTCCGTCTTGCCGTGACAACTTCCGTAACAGCGCGAATCGGGAGTCTCCCAGCGCGAACCCTGTGCCCGCAGCAGCATATACATCGCCTTGGCTTCAGACTGGGAGACGCCCTCGACCATACTGGCTTCCATGAACATGCGTTGCGCCTCTTCCCACGGGTCTTTCATTGCCTGCGTGGCGTGATCATAGACAATTGCCGACTTGCGGAACCCACCATTGAATGGCTGTCCGATCAAATCGCGAAACAACGGTGGCATGCCGCGGCCTTTGATGACGTATCCTTCGGGAACCTTCCAGGCCTTTCCCTTCGACTGCCGAAATTCAAACGGCTCTACCAGGCGCATCGTCGGCACAAATGGATCATCCAGCCACTCGACAACCACTCTGCCGCCGAAGGATCCGTCGTCCGCATATACTGACTCCCCAGCCAGAACACCTGCCGAGAGTGCTGCTGCCGCTACAGCAAAAATTAACCGATTCATCCGCCCTCCGTCCGCCATGTCATTTGCGTATCTCGCCGTCCCACCAGCCTGCCGGCGTCACCCCCTGACCTGATCAATGATACCGGCAAACCCGGCGATCATGGAGACGTCGGTGAGGCTTATCTCTTGAACGGGCCGATTACATGCGAACCCGTTTCTGTTGATTCGCTCGGCCTTCCGGCAACACACCCCAATCCGGAAAACCACGGTGTTTGCTGAAGTTTAGAGCGCCCGGAAAGGCGACGTTCGACCTTATCCAGTGACGTACACACGAAATCGTGACGTGCCTGCTATTCGCGCACATACCCAAATGTATGAGGGCCGGGATGCAAGATCACGCCGCTAACCCGCTGCTCGATCTCTTCAAGTGAAGGGTCGTCCTGGCGTACCCAACTCACCAGCGCAATGACCGGTTCATCGTCAAAAACGGGGCGCCAAACCAGTTCACTGTTTCCTGTGTGACACTGACTGAAGCAAGTGCCTGCTTCTCGAACCTCCCAACGCGAGCCCGTCGCATTTAGCAGCGTGTACATCACTTTGGCCTCGATCGGAAGAATGCCTTCGGTAATGCTGCCTTCGAAGAACATGCGCTGCGCATCCTGCCAGGACTGCTTCTGGTCCTTTGCAGCATAGTCGTAGACGACCGCAGTCTTGCGAAAGCCGCCGTCAAACGGAAGGCCCATTACGCTGACAAACAACGGTGGAATAGCGCGCCCGTCAACAACCCCGCCAGCCGGCACGACCCAGACTGTGCCATCCTGCTGGGTAAAGGCGAACGGCTCAACCATTCGCATGGCCGCAACAAACGGAATTTCGTCCAGCCATTCCAGCACTATGCGGCCTTCGAAACGGGCGACGTCATCAGCAATTGCGGCGCCGCAAGCACACGCGAGGGCAATCAGAAAAACAGCAAGTCTCGAACGCATCACCGGCACAAACACCTTCGTCAGTCCAGACACGGTGGCACCAACTCTGAACGAGCAAGCACCATGTTCAATTCTAGACCTTTAGCGGCTTGTAGCGCAGACGGTGCGGCCGCGCCGCCTCTTCACCAAGGCGCTTCTTCTTGTCAGCCTCGTATTCCTGGTAGTTGCCGGCGAAAAACTCGACATGCGAATCGCCTTCGAACGCGAGTATGTGGGTAGCGATCCGATCGAGGAACCAGCGATCGTGAGAAATAACCAGCACCGAACCGGCAAACTCGAGCAAGGCGTCTTCAAGCGCGCGCAAGGTCTCCACATCGAGATCATTTGAAGGCTCATCGAGCAGCAAGACATTGCCACCGGCGATCAGCGTCTTCGCCAGGTGCAAGCGGCCCCGTTCGCCACCGGAGAGATTGCCGACCAGTTTTTGCTGGTCTGAACCCCTGAAATTGAAACGGCCAATATAAGCCCGTGACGGGAGTTCGAATTTGCCAACTTTGAGAATATCCTGGCCACCCGATACCGCCTCCCACACCGTCTTGTCATCAGGCAGACTGTCACGCATCTGGTCCACGGCGACAACGTCTGCCGTGGGGCCAACGACAACTTCACCGCTGTCGGGCTGCTCAAGGCCGGTGATCATCCGAAACAGGGTGGACTTGCCGGCACCATTCGGGCCGATGATCCCAACGATCGCACCGGCGGGAATTTGCAGCGACAGCCCTTCGATGAGCAGCCGATCGCCAAATCCCTTTGATACGTTCTTCAGTTCGATGACGTGATCACCAAGGCGCTCCGCCACCGGAATAAAAATCTCCTGTGTCTCGTTTCGCTTCTGGTGCTCGTGTGAAGACAACTCTTCGAAGCGTGCGATACGCGCCTTGCTTTTTGCCTGCCGCGCTTTCGGGCTGGCGCGAACCCATTCAAGCTCTTTCTTGATCGTCCTGATGCGCGCTGATTCCTGCTTTTCCTCAGTCTCTAGTCGCTGCTCTTTCTGATCAAGCCACGATGAGTAGTTTCCCTTCCACGGGATGCCGTGACCACGATCGAGTTCAAGAATCCACTCGGCAGCATTATCAAGAAAATAGCGATCGTGTGTCACCGCTACGACTGTGCCCGGAAAGCGCTGCAGGAACTGTTCGATCCACTCGACACTTTCTGCGTCAAGGTGGTTGGTCGGCTCATCCAGTAATAACATGTCCGGGTTTGAAAGCAGCAGCCGGCACAAGGCGACACGCCGTTTCTCTCCACCGGACAAGTTGCCAATAGACGATTCCCACGGCGGCAAGCGCAAGGCGTCGGCAGCGATTTCAAGTTGGTGCTCGGTATCTGAACCGCTGGCGGCCAGCACTGCTTCGTACTTTGCCTGCTCTTCGGCAAGCTTGTCGAAATCGGCATCAGGTTCGGCATACGCAGCGTAGATCTCGTCGAGTTTGCGCTTCGCCTCCATAACTTCGCCCATACCCTGTTCAACTGCCTCGCGTACCGTCAGGTCTGCATCAAGCTGCGGCTCCTGCGGCAGATACCCGATCCGGATGCCGGGCATCGGCACGGCTTCCCCGTCAAAGTCCTGGTCCTCTCCCGCCATGATGCGAAGAAGGCTGGACTTGCCTGAGCCATTGAGTCCAAGCACGCCAATTTTGGCTCCGGGGAAGAACGACAGCGAGATATCCTTGAGAATGACGCGCTTCGGCGGAACCATTTTTCCGACGCGCATCATGGTGTACACGTACTGAGCCATATTTGATCTGCTAGAGAGGTTTAGTAGAAGCGCCGCATTATGAGGGAAGCGCGAAGTGCCGTCACGACAGCGCCCGGCCTCATGGCCACAGCGCCGCATTCAAGCGACGCCATACTTAGGGAGCGCCGTATTTAACCGACACCATACTTAGGGAGCGCCGTATTCAGTCGGCGCCATAATCAAACGGCGCCGTAATCAAACGGTGCCGCAATCAAGCAGTCAATGCGTCTGCGCGCAAATCCGGCGCAAACAAACGTTCCATTTCGCGACGCAACTTGACTGCGGCAAGAGTCTCATCCACGTCGACATCGTCCCAGCGTACGACCTCGCCCGTTGTCAGCGGATTTCGCAAGGTCACATGATGCGCCAGACCAAGCGGCAACGCGCCCTGTCGCAACGAGTCTGCGGCGGGCATCAGCTTTCCGACCACGGTATAACCGCCCTCTCCGTCCAGCACCTCACCGGCACGCAAGTCGCGCTTGGCCACGGCGACCACGTCGGCGCGAAACCCTGTGGCCACACCGGTCGGTTCATGCCGAATACCAACCGACGCGACGGATACACCGACTTCCAGCCCTATCAGGTGCCAGCGTTTATACATGCACGCATACCGGCCCGTGTCGTCAGTACGAACACCGTACTCGCTGAAACATCGGCGAATGTATTCACTGTCGCCTTCGAATACCACAAACACACCGAAACGGATGTCGTACGAAATGGGCTTGCCATCGAGCTCCAGAGAGGAGATCACCTCGACCTGACCTTTGTGATGCAGCAGGCCACCTTCCGACTGTGGCCGCATGACATTGGCAATTTCGTCAATGCTTGCCGGCGGATATACCAGTCCCGCTGGATTTGGCGTCAAACCTGTCGCATTGCAAACGGCGGTGCTCTCGATCGCCGGTTTCGAACCATCGAGAAACGAATTAAACATCTTCGGATTCAATCCGCCCTTGCTTGCCTGCTCCGGCGTCAGGCCGTAGTGACCCCATACTGTTTCCGGAGTCGATTGTGCAAAATGGGGCAGCCACTTGTGACCCCGGCCCGCGGCAACGACATTGAATCCGGATGTTCTGGCCCAGTCGACGAGATCGCAGATCAGTGCGGGCTGGTCACCATAGGCAAGACTGTAGATAACGCCTGCCTGGCTGGCCTTGCGCGCCAGCAAAGGCCCGCAGAACGCATCGGCCTCGACCGTCACCATCACTACATGCTTGCCATGGTCGAAGGCGCCGAGCACATGCTCGACTGCAGCGATCGGATGACCCGTGGCCTCGATGATGATATCGACTTGCGGGTGTGAAACGAGCGCCCGCCAGTCGTCCCCAACGAAGGTAGAGCCACTGGAGAGCGCCGAATCCAGGGACCTCGCGTCGTAACTGCCCACCTGCCAACCGACCCGATCCAGATTGGTTCGCGCATTTTGTGGCGAGAGGTCGGCGATGCCCACGACGTGAACTCCCGGTGTCTTGGGTACCTGCGCCAGATACATGGAAGCAAACTTTCCGGCGCCGATAACACCCACACGAAGCGGTCGCCCTTCGTCGGCACGCTGTTGCAGCTTGCTGTGCAGATTCATGCGACCTCCTCAGGCAACCAGCTGCGGCTTCAGCGCAGCTTGCGGCGCGCCGTTCTTCCACGGCAAAGCGACTTCGTAGTCATTGAGCAAACAGTCGTCGGGAAGACATTCGATGGCCTCGAAATCACGCTGCGCAATATAAGCCGGGCGCTTGAACTGGCGAATGTGATTGGAGACGGCGCACAGGCTCAGGTAAACGGTGCGCCGATGCCATGGCGAAAGGTTCGAACCGGATGCGTGCACCAGGCAGGAGTGGAAAAGAATCATGGAACCGGCGGGACCCTTCGGTGCCACCAGACCACCATTCGCTGCAAGCCTGCTGATCGTCTGCTGGTCAACCGTCCACAACGGATAGCTCGTCGTCTCGGTGTCATGCTTCGCCTCTATAGCACCCAGTTTGTGGCTTTTCGGAATGAACATCAACGGCCCGTTGAACTCGGTGACATCGTCGAGAAAAATAGCGACATTCATTGCCCGCGGCTCGGGCATCTGGTCATCGACGTGCCAGGTGCCAAAGTCCTGATGCCATTGCCAGACATCACCATCAAACGCGGCCTTGGCGTTAACCTTGAACTGATGCATGTAGACGTCTTCGCCGTAAATCTGCCTCACCGGTTCGACCATACGCGGATGGCGGGCGAGGCGTGCGAAAGGGGCGTTGTACATGTGCACACCAAAACTGGTTCGGATGGCGCCCGAGCTTTTCTCGCGCACATTCTCCGGCCGATGATCAGAAAAAATCTCTTCAAGCTGACCATTGAGCACATCGATTTCGCCAGGCGTAAACAGCGAGGGGAAAAACAAATATCCCTGGTCGGCAAACTGGTCGATCTGTTCCTGCGTTAATTTCATTTCCGTATCTCCTCGCGCACTTGTCGCTATATTTGAATTTGCGTTCGCTATGACGCTTGCCGAATAACACGTTCCAGCGCACTGGCAAGCGCCTTGCCGGCATCCTCACCGTGCGCACGAGCAATTTTTTCCGCGAGCACAGGGTCTCCTGAATTGACCGCGTCAACGATGCGTGCGTGCTCATCCCAGACAAATTCACGCCGTTCCGCGTGCATCAGCACAGCCCCCATCGCTCTGCGGATATGCTGCCAGTGCTGACTCGCAGCCTCTCTGATCAGTGGATTAGCGGACGCATCGTACAAAGCCTGATGAAACTTCAGGTCGGCCTCGATCATGGCGGCGATACTGCCAGTAGCGGCGGCAGATCTGCCTTCCCGGATCAAATCATCAGCCAATCGCGCCTTGCGTGAGGCCGCCTCACGAGCCGCCAGCCCGTCGAGCACCGCCCGCACCTGGTAAGTCTGTTCGATGACACGCGCATCGAGCGGCGCCACCATCAGGCCACGCCTGCCAGAATCAATAACGAATCCGTCCTTGCGCAGCGTGCGCAGCGCCTGCAATACCGGTTGGCGCGACACATTCAAAGAGGCGGCCAGTTCCTGTTGCGTGAGCCGGGCTTCGGGCAGCAACTCACCGATGCAAATCGCCTCGAGCAGGCGTTCATAGACCTGTTCAGTGAGGTCGGGAGCAAATTCGATTCGGCGCAGCAAGGACAACCCGAGCTTTCGATATTGTGAGTTCGGTATACAGAATACCGTCGGCCCACAAAAAGTCAATCGAGGTCGCAAAAACAGGAACGGGCACCTTGAAGGTGCCCGTCGTTGCTGTCCCGCGGCTCAAATTATGTTCACGTTGCGACCGAAGCCTGTCTGTTTTCAGGCGCCAACCAGATCCTGCACACTGCGCCGATCCGCAACCCGGCGATCAGGAAAACCCAACACACTGGCCACGTCGCTTACCGTACGGCGCCTGCGATCACCCTTGCGTCGCTCGGCATCAAGTCGCGACACACGAGGACCTTCCGGCGCCGTCGAAAACGGGACGGGCATCGCCGGATCGCTGGTATCGACGAGCGGCAACAATGCACCCTTGGGCAATTTGGCGTATCCACGGATCCAGTCCTTCATCCACTGTGGATCCTCGTCGCGCCGCGGATTGTGCCAGGGCAGCAGCGCCCGGAGCAGGTACGGCGCAACGTTATAGATCATCGAGCCCACTTCGCGCACGACGCTCAACGTACTGCGCGGCTTGCCAAGCTGCCGGTCTTTCTTCAACGCGGTAAACATGCCGGCAAGACTGAATCCGAGCACGTGGAACGATCCGTGGATAACGCCCAGCGCTCGCGGCCAGTACTTGCCTGAATAGGCCATGTACAAGTCGAATGCAACAGTCTTGTGCTCGGTTTCCTCTACAGCATGCATCAGGAAGAAGGACACGACATGAGGTGATCCTCCAGCGAACAACGTGGTCCTCTTGTTGATCATCCAGTTCGTGAAGCCATTGGTCATGCATTCGAATCCGGCGTTATAGGCCAGTTGCGTACGCAGGCTCTTCTTGCGCAAACGCCCATACGAGCGAGCCATTTTCTGTTCTACCTGAGCGAGCTCGGGATAGCCGTTGGATTTCAGAATTTCGTTGAGCCGCCGATGACATTCGAAATGTCGCGATTCCTGGGCGCTGAATGCGTGCATGTCCCGCACCAGCTCCGGCACATCAATGTACGGTATTGCGGCCTGGGTCGACTTGGCAAGGTAGGGTTCGAGGTAGGGCTTGACCAGCGACAGGCCGTTGAACAGATGGGTAACAACCGGATTATCCGGTCGCCAGACCGGGTCCAGGTCCTGGGGAAACTCGAACGCGAAGTCCCGAACGACAATTCTGTCGACAAGTTTGGGCTCGTAGGTAAACGTTCGCGCACTCAAAACACGCAGCTCCAATCGACTTGGGGGGGTATCGTAAACGGCAACGCGGTGGCTTTCAATGCCTGGTCAGGCGCAGACCCGCGCCAATCGGCCGCGACGCTCGCCAAATCGGCGTTCCGGGAAGCCGGTCACCATGACCTCGACCCGACGATCTGCTCGCCGCTCATTCCGGCTCTCGCCCGTTTCAACCCCGGCTTCGAAATCCGCCTTCACCGAGTAGGCCTTGTAGGAGGTCATCAGTGCGTTATGCAGTAGCTGCACGCTGCGCTTGGCCGCGAGCATGACCTTCCTCTGCAACTTTTCGCTGGTTGCATACTGCTTGACGACTTCCAGCGCGATGATGGGATGAACGTCATCGTACTGCACGTGCTCACGCATCCACTTGTACGTCCTGGGCTTCATGTCGACACCGTCGTGCCCGCGGTAGGCCTCAAATCCGGTGATTACTTTGCGCGCGAGGTCACCTGTCAGACCCTCGATCGCATAGCTGGTTGCCGCCACAGCCTCTGCCAGAGAGCCCTTCGCGTTGACGTACCAAAGCCAGTCGGTCAGGGATTGCACGTCTCGCAGCACCGGCTTGTTGCCTTCAGCAAGGTCGATCATTTCGGCGCGCTTCAGGCCGAAGCCTTCCCCCATCCAGAGCCAGTGTTCGGCATGCGCCTTCTCGACGCGAATATTGTCGATCAGGAAACCCCTCGAGTAGTCGTCCTCGACCTTGGTCAATGCCTCGGCGAGGAACTTCGGAAAGGTGTGGATGAATGGATAGAGCTGCAGTAGCCAACCCTGCATTTCCGCAACAGTCAGTGTCGTGTTCGCGACGCCCTCGGCCCAATCACTGTGCAGCGTCTCTTGCCAATACGGTGCCACATAGTCATCCAGCGCAGCAACCCAATGCGGATGCGGCGAAATCTCAAGCATCGAGCCCATGAAGAACACTCTCCCAATTTCAATACTGCAGCCGGAGCCCAAAGTCTCCACTTGTTACCCTACCTGAGCTCTCGAAATTGTGGCGCGAACACCTTGGAGAGGAAGCCTGGGTCTTCCTGCAACGATGCAAAACATTTCAAGGGTTGTCAAATCTGACGATTTGTTAACTTTGGTCGCGCCTTCACCCATTCGGGTGACAACAGAATCTATGGCGCCCATTTACAGGCAATGCAGAGGAATTGTGCGGTTCGGGGAGTACGTTCGACCGCGCAAGCACCCGCCCCATATAGTAGATCGAATCTGGCGCAACCAATTGAAAATAGTTTCTTTGTGCTGCCTGCGAGGAGGCAGCAGGAGGCCTTCTTCGGCTTATGAGGAGTTGCCGGCAGCGACAATCCTGAGGCGCGGTTCAAATACCCTGGGCTTGCCGAGCCAGTAGCCCTGGGCGAAATCAACGCCGATCTTGCGCAATTCGTTCATCACCTCATCACTGTCCACGAACTCGGCAATGGTCTGTTTGCCCATGACATGGCCAACATTATTGATTGCCTCGACCATGGCGCGATCAATCGGATCGTCAACCATGTCTTTGACGAAAACTCCGTCAATTTTCAGGTAATCCACCGGCAGGTGCTTCAAATAGCCGAACGAAGACATCCCGGAGCCAAAATCATCCAGCGAGAAAGAGCAGCCAAGCGCTTTCATTTCCTCGATAAAGCGCGATGCCCGCTCGAGGTTGGCGATAGCGGCGGTTTCAGTAATCTCGAAACAGATCAGACTGCGCGGCAAGTCAAAACGCTCCAGCTCTTCTCGCACGTAATCGAGAAACGTATCGTCGCCAATCGTCGCGCCCGACAGGTTGATCGCGCACTTGTCGATCCCTCCTCCGTCATGCGTGGCCAGCACGCGCGTCATGGTCTCCAGCGCGTTGCGCAACACCCATCGATCGATCGACGGCATCAACCCGAACCGCTCGGCAGCCGGAATAAATGCCATTGGCGGGACCAGCTCACCGTTCTCGTCGAGCATTCGCACCAGCAATTCACAGTGCCTTCCATCGTTGCTCTTGCCATCGACCGGGACAATATCTTGCGAGTAAAGGACAAAACGGTCCTCTTCGAGTGCTTTCTGGATACGGCCAACCCATTCCATTTCGCCATGCCGTTGCGAAAGCTCGCTGTCCCCGCGCGTGTACATCTGGACCCGGTTACGGCCCTTGTCCTTTGCCATATAGCAGGCGGCGTCCGCCGCACTCAGCACATCGGAAAGGGTGTACAAACCGTCATCAATGTTTACCAGGCCAATACTCACGCTGACGTTAAACGATCGTGATTCCCAGACAAAATGCAGGTCGCGCGTGGTCTGACGCAACTCTTCGGAAACGCGCATCGCATGATCCGGCGGACAATTTTCGAGCAGCACGCCAAACTCGTCACCGCCAAGCCGCGCCAGAGTGTCACCCTCCCGCAAGCGCCTTTGCAGCAATCCCGAGACCTGGCGCATCAGCTGATCGCCGGCCGCATGGCCGCAGGTATCGTTGACCACCTTGAACTGGTCCAGATCAAGGTACAGCACCGCATGATGCCGGCCGTGGCTTGCTGCCGACAGCAACGCGACCTTGAGGCGATTCTCGAATTCGGCGCGATTGATTAACCCGGTCAGGGAATCGTGCGTTGCCTGATAGGACAGCTTGGCCGCGTACTGGCGCTCGTTGCTCACGTCGTGCAGCACCAGCACCACACCGCTGATCGTGCCATCGCGCCCGCGGATCGGAGCGCCGGAATGCACGATCGGGATCTCGATACCATCGTTGCGCACGAGAAGCATGGTTGCAGAAACATCAACGGTGCGCTCTTCGCGCAGCACGGCGTCAATCAGATTGGCGGCCGGCTGACGGCTCGTTTCGTCGATCAGGCGACAGATCGCCTGCAGCGGAAGCCCGCGTGCGGCGGACATCTTCCAGCCCGTTAACGACTCTCCAACGGGGTTGAGAAATTCGACCCAGCCGTCGGCATCGGTTGTGATCACGCCATCGGCAATCGAAGACAGTGTGACTTGGGCACGTTCCTTTTCCGAGAACAGTTCGGCAGCGGCGATCTGGCGATCAGTGATGTCGGTCATCGATCCCGCCATCCGCACCGCCTTTCCGTTAGTGTCTCTGACAGATTGTCCCCGGCTTCGGTACCATCGATATTGTCCTGACTTGGTCCGTAAGCGCATTTCGGCGTCGAACACATGCCCATGATTGATGTGTTCCGCGAACGCGTGCCGCACGTCCTTCTCGTCTTCGGGATGCAGCCGCGACATCAGCTCGTCGACTGTGTCCTCGAATTCCCCAGGCCGAAAACCCAGTAATTGTTTGAAACGTGGCGAATAATAGATGGCATCAGTCAGGATGTTCCAGTCCCACAGACCGTCGTTACTACCGGTCACCGCAAGATCGTAACGTTCCTCGCTCAGTTTGAGCGCCCGCTCCGCTTCTTCCCTATTGCGCACCATCGATTGGGAAAGAAACATTCCGACGGGCACCAGTATCAATACAGCAAAAATGGTGGCGATTTTCAACAGCAGTTGTGCGGTACGCGCCGCATCGCCCAGGGCGCTGGTGAACTCGTCGGACACGGGCGTGACCCTGCGCTCAATATCGTAAATGCGATCGAGGATCGGCTGGACGGTATTACGGTTGGCGCGCCCGGACAGTACCAACTGGCGCAAGTCGGCGGCGGCGTAAGTCAGTTCGTCGACGAATTGCTCCCCGTGCGCCCAGACACCCAGCACCTTCTTGAAGAACGGAAGGCGCTTGAAACGAAGAGTCAGCCTGATGTTGCCGGGAATTTCATCGGGGTGAACGCGCGCCTGAATGAGTCCCTTCCAGATACGCGCATGGTCAGGGTCATCCTTGATGTACTCGAGTCGGGCAATTTTGTCTCCAAGCGGAACAGCGATGGCTTGTTCGTAGCTCCGGTAATAACCCTCGTCTTGTGTTTCCGCGTAACGCAACAGGGAGAAAACGGCGGTCTTCTGACCTTTCGACCAGAGACTTTCGCCTTCGGCATACGACCGGATCGAAACCAGTATCCCCATGCTTTCGAAGGACAACCAGACGAGCAGGATCACGATCACAATAAACGGCCAAACGATCTTAACCAGTTGCTTGTTGGCGGAGATGGCTCCGGAATATTTTTCTATGTACTTCATAGACTTGTCTTGTTTGTGTCTGGCATCAGGCACTTGCCTGGCAACCCGCAAGCGCCACTGCCATTCACCGAACATCCCCCCGCCAGCGCCAGGAAATCCGCGTTAAGGAAACGTTTCCTGGAAGCGACCGCCCAGCGATAATGCCGAAGCGTCCGTGAATACCTCAAAAATCCCTGTGATTAAGCGATGAAATTTTTCAAATCAGATAGTTACAAATCGTTTCTGATTAACGACATAAGCACCTTCTGTGCCGTAGCCATGCCATTCATCAGTCCCTTGGAAGCGGGCAAGCGGGCTACCAATCATGCAGATTGAGTCCGGTGCCAGCAAACGCCCCGGAGCCTTGTCTGTCTGGGCAATACCACTGATAGCAGGATTACTGCCGGCCATCGCGGCCGTTTCCGCTTTGCTGCTTTCTGTTCAAAGCGGTCTGATCGTTCCTTGCAATCCGTTTTTCGATGGCTGCGTGTCCATCAGCCGCGCCGCCCGGCATGATTTGCCGAACCTTGTGTTCCGTGCGTTCGTGCTGCCCGGTGCAACCTTACAAGCCATAACCTGGATCCTGTGCGCGCGATGGCTGGGAAGCCTTGGCAAAATCACTGGCAAGTCGCTGACACCGACAATATTGGCGCCTCTCGGCGTGCTTGCTGGATCTTTCTTCGTGCTCTACGGCTCATTTCTTGGAAGCGAAGGCGAGATCTATCAGTGGCTGCGCCGTTACGGAATCAACTTCTATTTCGGGCTTACCTTCCTGTGCATGCTACTCACCAGCGCACAGGTGTTCCGTCTGGCGCAAGGCGGTTGGCTGCGCGTGCCCTGGCGCCTGCATCGAGCACTCGGCGCAACGTGCCTGATGCTGCTGGCGTTCGGGGTCATCAATCTGATCGTCAAAGCCTTGTTGGGTGACCAGG
Organism: Burkholderiales bacterium; assembly: GCA_035528435.1. Classification (GTDB taxonomy): domain Bacteria; phylum Pseudomonadota; class Gammaproteobacteria; order Burkholderiales; family Eutrophovitaceae; genus SG8-40. The sequence goes on along the minus strand of DATKYN010000250.1, from coordinate 374 downwards.
CACTGGCAGATCGCCTGGAAAACAGCATGGAGTGGCTTGCCGGTTTGCTCTTCACCCTGTTCTTCGCAATGCTGTCCTGGCTATGGTGGCACACGCGTTTTCGGTTATACCCGGGCACTGAAACCTGATTCACGCGAGCCACCATCAATTACCACGCTTGAGCAAGCTCGATGCGATCGGTTAACGTGCACTCTTTGCGATCATCATCGGGGCTATCGAGCCGTGTGCTCGAAGTGAGGGTCGCCGCTGAACATTCGAACTATCCAATCTTCGACCACTTGAGCGCGCCGGCAACGAGCGTTCATCGCACAAACCATCGACCAGGTTTTTGTTGGACATGTTTCATTTTTCTCTCACCCAGCGCATTTTGCTGG